>CAIVEH010000069.1 GCA_903904855.1 uncultured Bacteroidota bacterium
GTCGTCGTCTGTTTTAAACCGTTGGTGGAACATAATTGAATTCACACCTGCAAAGGTAATTCGCCTCTCCATAAGGCAAAGCTACATTATTGCGATCTAAACGCCTATACCTATTAAAGTAATACATGTAAACACCAGATTCAGCTGGCATACCCATAAATTTACCATCCCATTTGCCTGCTGGGTCTGTAGTCTTAAATACTTCATTGCCCCAACGGTTAAAAATGATAAAATAGTAATCACTTATTTCACATTCAGGATCAATCAATGGATGAAAAAAGTCATTTTTCCCATCATTATTTGGGGTGAATGTATTAGGAATACATACGCGACATTTACAAATTGAACTATTATCAGTAACATTTATGCTATCAATTATCTTGCAACTACCCAGACTTTCCACCCAGTAAGTGCCCGCTGTATTAATTGAGAGGCTCTTACCTGTGCTTCCGGTATTCCAGAGATAATCAGAAAACCCGGGAGGTGCAGAAAGCACTAATCCATTATCAGGACATATTGTAGTGTCAGTATGCAGAATGAATGTATCCGATGGTGAAATTTTGCCATTGGTATATTTAGCAAGATAAAGCCATTCTGCCTGGCCGCTGGTATATACGTCTGCAAGTGTATCGTTCCCAATCACGAAATTTGTAATACCACCATAATCAGAACAGAGAAATACATTTCCCTGCGCATCGCAGGCTATACCATTCTGGTCATCAGCTCCACTGGGAAGCGCTGCACTGCCCGCATACACTCCGGCAGAACTGAACCCCGCAATAAATACAGGATCACTTGCACCCAACGGGGGATTTAATACAAGGCCATCTATATTAATTGGATTAGAAAACGAACCACTTACCCATACATCACCACACGACGACAGCGCAATGGAATAGCCCCAAGCATCACTCAAGTGATTGCCATCGGCAGTTCCTACTGTTTTATACCAGTTTACAGTATTTTTTGTATCAAATTTCACAAGGTACAATGCCATATAACCTGGATGTGGGTCATTTATATTTGTTCCATTGAACGATATATTACTATTCATTCCCCCGGTCAGATAAATATTGCAGAAGGCATCTGAAGTAATACCATCTGCAAATGATTCACCTTGCCCACCACTACTGCTGGCCCACTCTGGTGTGCCTTCAGAGTTGTATTTAGCAACAAATGCTAATCCACCGCCGCCCGTTGAATTTGATATTATTGATGGTCCGAAGTTTATGGATGAAGATTTGAATTGGCCTGCTATATATATATCGCCCGCAGGAGTAACTGTTATGCCATAAGCGTCATCGGAACCGCTTCCTCCGGAACTCGTTGCCCAGATAACATTACCATCAGAATCATATTTAGCAACAAAAATATCATCTGAACCTCCATTATTTAATGTGTAAGATCCGATTTTTATAGAAGGCAAATAAAAATTGGCGGTTATATATATATTGCCGGCAGCATCTGTTGCTATTCCGCCAAGTGCTAGACCATTCACCGGACTTGGTGAAGATAAGTCAAAAAACCGTGCGTTGCCGTCTATCTTTGCCCACACAACATTCCCAGATGGATCAAACTTTACTAAAAAATACTGAGAATATGGATAAATAGTATTTGTCAAAGTAATTGAATCAATTTGTATACTCTTACTTTTTACCGAACCGAATAAAAATGAATTTCCATTTTTATCGGTTGTAATATTAATAGGCCAGCTATCTCCAATTAGAGTTCCCTTTGCCCATAGGCAACTGCCATTTACATCATATTTAGCTATTATACTCTGTGTTCCATTATTGGTTGATGTGGAAAAAGGAACTGAAATAGTTCCAAATACAGTATTAATGATTGGACTAGCAGAATAGGCGGCTATACCTAATCCGCCAACAAAAATGTTACCGGCAGGGTCAGTTGCCACAGACCATGCATCTAAGCCGCCACCAGTATTTCCCCTCCCCCATTGCCACCCCTGGCCATGAAGTTCAGATGATATAAATAAAATTAAAACATATGCAGCTGATCGGAGTATATTTTTCATTCTTGATTCGTGGGTATCAATAACATAGACATACATAAAGGGAAAAAGGTTGGAGAATTACTTAACCAATGTTACATCCCCCTTAATACTCCGCTCCGTATTATTAACCCCCGATTTGTATTTAAGATAGTACATGTAGGTACCCATCTCAGCAGGTACTCCCAGAAACTTACCATCCCATTTGGCTGAAAGGTCAGAGCTTTTAAATACCTGCTGGCCCCAGCGATTTACTATGATAAAATAATAATCAGTTATAATACACAAAGGATCAAACAGTGGATGAAAATAATCGTTGAGGCCATCATTATTGGGGGTAAAAGTATTGGGTATATACACATTGCAGGGGCATAATGCTTTGTCCTCTGTTACGCTTATGCTGTCAATTATGTTGCAAGTGCCCTCACCCAATACCCAGTATTCGCCCGCCTTGTTTATCGAAATACTATCGCCGGTATCTCCATTGTTCCAGAGGTAACCCGAAAACCCAGGAGGAGCATAAAGCATCGTGCCACTAACCGGACATATTTCAGTATTGGAATGAGCTGTAAAAGTATCGGGTGTTACAGCATCAACAAAAGTATATTTTGCTAAAAATAGCAATTCAACCTGATTGCTTTTTTTTATATCTGCCAGTGTATCCGGTCCTATAACAAAAGGTGATGCATCATTATAATCTGCGCACATATACACATTGCCTCTTGTATCGCAGGCTATACCGTTCTGGTCATCTGCCCCGCTTTGCAAAGCAGCGCTGCCGGCATAAACACCCTTAGAACTGAAACCGGCAATAAATACCGGATCAACACTACCCGGCGGAAGATTGAGCATATGGCCATCAATACTAACCGGTTCAAAAAAAGAGCCACTGACCCAAATAGCCCCGCAAGCCGAAATGGCAATGCAATAACCCCAGGCATTGCCACCACTTGGGCAACCAATAGTTTTAAACCAGCTGACTGTATACTGTGTATCAAATTTAACCAGGTATAATACCACATTTCCCGGATAAGGGTTGGTTATAGTAGTCCCGCTGAATGATATACTGTTATCAATTAATCCTCCAGTCAGGTAGATATTTCCGGAGGCATCTGAAGCAATACCTACTGCAAACTCCCCTCCTTGTCCGCCACTGCCACTGGCCCATTCAGGTGTACCCGAAGAGTTATATTTAGCTATAAAGGCATTGTCCTGCGCACCACTGGCATTTGATATGATTGATGTGCCAAAATGCATAGTTGAAGAACTAAATACCCCTACAATATAAATAGCTCCTGCCGGGGTTACGGTTAATCCATAAGCATCATCGGATTTGTTACCACCCGAACTGGTTGCCCAAACCACATTGCCTGCGGGATCGTATTTAGCAACAAAAATATCATCGGAATTCCCAGTTGGGTCGGCATTATTTAAAGTATAAGAACCGATGTGAATGGACGGCAAATTAAAATTGGCAGTTATAAATACATTGCCACTTGCATCTGTTGATATACCACCCGATCCGAGGACATAAGCTTTATTATTACATACTACAGCGATATTGTTATGTGTATTTCCTCCGTTTTTTGCCCAGACAACATTGCCTGAAGGGTCAAATTTTACTAAAAAGTATTGAGCTGAGGGAAAGATAGAATTGGAGAGAGTTATTGAGCCAATTTTCAAGTTCCGGCTTAACATACTGCCGAATAAAAAAGAGTTTCCGTTCTGGTCAGTGGCAATATTGATCAGCCAGGTATCCCCATTTTCCGTTCCTTTTGCCCATAAGCAATTACCATTTGCATTATACTTTGCAATTATACTCTGAAATCCGTTGTTGGAACCATTAGAAAACGGAACTGAAATATTACCAAAGATTGCACCTGCGGTAGTAGCATATTGTGAAAAATCAATGCCAGCAACAAATACATTTCCTGAAGGGTCCGTTGCTACTGGCCATCCATCCATGCCGCCGCCTGTATTGCCCCTGCCCCATTGCCAGCCCTGGGCATAGGTATCCATTTGTGATACTAAAACAGATAAAAATAGAAAAACATTAAAAAAAAAGGGTGTAAGTTTCATAATATCTTATACAATGTTAATCAAAAGCAAACATCGTGCCAAAAAAATTGGGCTAAGCAGATTAAATAAGTAAATAACGACCAATAATCCTTCAATTCAGTCAATTACAATTTCATGCAATTAGGTTTATAAAAGTCATCCTGCATCGTCCATCTCAACTCACAGTCAAAATTAACCTATAGATAAACACTTAATTAGAACAAATTCAAAGAATAGTACTTTCACTTACTCAGATCACAAAATACAATGCCTATTCCCTATGGTTGAAAGAGGTTATCTTTGCAACCAGTTCAATCATGTAAACCCATCACAATTCATAATAATAACATCTACAGATACCATTAAAAACAAGAAAGCCATGCCAGATGCCGTAGTCAATCCACATACTGAATCCGACAAATTACCTTCCGGGTTAACGGAATCTCCATTTATACTTTACTCGGATGGTGAAGGAACGATTTTTGAGGATACAACACTTTATACGGTTGGGCGCACAGGCTGGGATGCTATGCCGATACCAGAAGTAGACTGGATAGAACTGCCCGATGGCGGCAACCTTTATGAACTGCCCGGCAGGCGCGGTATAGGGATAGATGTGAAGACCGGGGAAATGAGGCTTTGCGAAAAAGGCTGGGCGGTGGCTGCTTTTCTGCCACCAGCACATACCGGCTTTTACCTGGCTGCTTACGAAACGCTGGCTGATGCACCTACCCTGCCCTTGTTTTGCTACACAGCTGCCGGATGGCGGGATGATAAATTTTATGTACCTGCAGTGCGCATAGAGCGCGATATAAGGCAGGAATGCAGCGGCTATGATGACGATAAAATAATGCAGGGCGTGGAGCGGCTCACACTTGCCTATCCGCACAACAGGTTGGTAAAGCACCTGGCCGAAAACTGCACCATAAGATATAATTGCCCTGCTGCCCGCAACTATTTCCTGGGCCGCTGGGAATGCCCCATACCTACATCACCCGCCTGCAATGCTAACTGTATGGGCTGCATCTCTTTTCAACCTGAAGATGAATCGATTGTATCGCCGCAGGACAGGTTGCAGTTTAAGCCCACTGCCGAGGAGATTGTGGAATTTACGGTACCTCACCTGGAGTCAGCACCCTTCCCCATTGTCAGTTACGGACAGGGCTGCGAGGGTGAGCCATTGCTTATGTGGGAAACCATAAGGGAAGCAATCATTGAAACCCGCAAGCACACCAGTAAGGGCTCCATAAACATTAATACCAACGGCAGCAAACCTGATGCTGTGGAAGAACTAATGAAGGCAGGCCTCAACAGCATCAGGGTGAGCCTGAACTCGGCTCAGGCCGATATTTACACCAGGTATTACCAGCCCAATAATTATACTTTTGAAGACATTGTTGAAAGCCTGCGAGTGGTGCGCAAATATGGCGGCTGGGCATCTATCAACTACTTCGTTTTTCCAGGCATGACAGATACTGTAGCAGAGTATGAAGCCCTGAGGGAACTGATTTTAACTACTGATCTCAGTATGATACAATGGCGTAGTTTCAATATTGACCCCGATTGGTACCTGGGTAAAATGAATATTGGCGATACCGGTGAATTCCTGGGAATAAAGCAGATGATGGAATTAATACACGATGAGTTTCCGGATGTGAAATTCGGGTATTTTAATCCACCTATAGAAAGGATGAAAAACTATGATGACGCTTTTGCTCACTAACAAAATTATTAAGCTGCTTCATATACCCAAACCATCTTGACTACCTTGCTGGCGATTTCGATGGCAGTTTGTTCATCCGGACACTCAAGAGCTAGCCAATGTATAGTTTCTTTATCCTGTTTTAAACCAATATCACTGTGCATAAGATTGGTAACAGGTGTGGCAGAAACTGCTTCATTATTTTCAAATATGACCTTATAAACATCCACACAGCAAAGATCGGTCAGAGTAGGAGGATGACAAATGATTTAGGTTATCGGTTTATATGACAATAGTCATTCATCTCATAATATCCATCAATAATATGTATATGCATAAGTGGTAGTATCATGCTTGTTTAATGTATTATTGTAAACAACTTCAACTAGCATACTTATTCTTCCCTTGTTGTCAAATGTATAAGCATAGTTTTTGCCCTGAGTGCTGCTATTGGCTATTCTGGTCACCAAATGATTGGTCTTAATTGCGGAAACGCCATAAGCCAGGAAACCCGCTATACGGATAGGATCACCAGGCTGCCCGTTTTTACTTGTATTATAAGTATAGGTCTGGTTCAGAGTCCCTGACTCAGTTTTAGTAACATCGCCATTAAGCCATGTATAATAGGTAGGGGTATTTACATAATAAGGTGGTGTAGCAGAAGTGGCATATTCATTTTGTACTGTAAGCATATTATTGTTGTATGTAAAAGTGAGTGTATCGGCCACAAGTACTTTCAATAATTGCCCGGCGGTATTGGCCCAAACCATAAAGCCGTATCCATTCTGATCGGTTACAGTCCAGGAAGAGCCGATATAACTATACTTTAAATAACCGTTATGCCCATATGAAGATCCGCTTCCTGTTATGCTTACAGAATCAATATTATTGGATGCACCATAAAAGAACTGATAGTTCTCAATTGATCCATTGTTGGATATTATTGCAGTGGCTATTTTAGCATTCCCAAACGGATTGTCGTTCTTGCTTTTTTTACAAGCATAACCGACAAATGCAGTTATTAAAATAAGTAAACAATAAGTGATAAATGATTGCTTCATCAGGTTTGTTTTTATTAATGAGTTGAAGTTACGCCCCCAAATAAAATGAAAGTAACAGAAGGCTGTTAAAAATAAGTTGGATTTTCTTATACACTCCCTGAATCTGAAATGTAATATGTAAACGATCAGACTTCCTTAAAACTCAGCTTCACATAGCTGAAGATCAATAACCCTGAAAACAGTATACCCAAAACTGCAAGAAGCAGCATTGTACCGGAGAAAAGATTGACTGGTTTTGCAAAACCCGCTGCTAAAAATTCAAGCAAGGAAAAAATAGATACAGCCAATGCAATTACACCAATGATGAGGTTAGAGAGTTTATGCCGGTACCATGCCTGTGCAGCAAATACGCCAATTACGAATAAGGCGATATAGCTAAAAGTATGAGAAAAGTACAACCTAAGCACAAGAAATACGAGTCCCAGCAGCGCAAAGTAGCCATATGCCACCAGCACCATTTTCTCATAACCTGATAATTTCTTTTTCTCCATCACTTCAATAAATTCCAAAATTCAAATATCAAATCCCAAATCCCATCCCGATGGCTATGGTGATCAAAATTCATCAATTGTAAACTGGGAACTGCCAATTTATCAACTTATCAACTTATCAACTCACCACCTGCGCCCCCCCGCTCATCTTCCATTCTTCCATGCGTTCTTTTTCATTCACAGATACTGAAAGGATGATCTTCCAGATGTTGTTCTTGTCCAGTTTCAGTACATACTGGTAATCACATTTATAAATAGGTTTGTTCAGCGCATCAAAGTATTCCCACATCACTTTTACATTTATAATCTTTCCGGTCCAGTCGCGCCGATTCCATACCTCCGGACGCACTTTGGCAATACCAAACTGCCTGTAAAATCCTGTTCCCATATTAAAGAAACCCTCCAGCTTCGTATAATCATTAAACTGTGTTGTGGTATCATCTGATACCAAAGTACAGGGGATGTTGTATAAAAATGCCATACCCTTTGTATCAAAGTTTTCAAGAGCGTGGGCGTATGATTCAAAAAAACTGTTTATTTGCTGCAGGGGATGGGAATTGTTACTCATAACTCAATAAATCTGGGTTGCGAAAGTACCACATTCCGGTAACACGGAAATTAAGTAAAAAACATTTTTACGAGAGTAATTCGTAAAATCCACCGCGTATAGTTAATTTTGACACCAAATGCACTGCTTGTGAAGACCCTGCTTAATAATGACCAACTACAGATAACCCTCCAGCGGTTGGCACACCAGTTGGTCGAGAATCACCTGTCATTCAAGGATACAGCCATTATTGGCATACAGCCCAGGGGTATTTACCTCAGCAACCGTATTGCCGCTATGGTAAAGGCTATTATCGGCAAAAAGAATATTGACTATGGCAAACTGGACATCACCTTTTACCGCGATGATGTACAGACCCGCGATATAAAAGCGCCTCATGATACTATTATCCCGTTCTCCATTGAAAACAAAAGTGTTATTCTGATTGATGATGTATTGCATACTGGCCGCACAATACGCTCGGCTATGGATGCACTGGTAGATTATGGCCGACCAAAGAATGTGGAACTGCTGGTACTGGTAGATCGCCGGTTCAGTCGCGAATTGCCTATTCAGCCTGACTATGCCGGGTATACCGTGGATACCATTATCACCCAGAAAGTAATTGTTTACTGGAATGAAAAAGATGGCAAGGATGAAGTGGTGTTGATTGATAAGGTATAGTTTTTGGGAATTGGGAGTTTGTAATTTGGAGTTGGGATTAGGGGATAAGTGATAGAGTAAAATGATCAGGATAGGTGAATATTTAATACTGACTACTGGTTTTTGTTTTTAATTTTTTATTTTTGCTTTTTAAATATGCCGTTATCTGTAAAACATCTGCTAGGAATTAAAGAACTGACCCCACAGGATATTGAGCAGATATTTCAGACAGCCGATGAATTCAAGCAGGTACTGCAGCGGCCAATAAAGAAAGTACCTACCCTACGCGATACTACAGTAGCCAATATATTTTTCGAGAATTCAACCCGCACCCGTCTATCTTTTGAACTGGCCGAAAAACGTCTTGGGGCTGATGTGGTCAATTTCTCAGCATCCGGATCTTCAGTCTCTAAGGGCGAAACGCTTATTGATACTGTAAACAACATACTCGCCATGAAGGTGGATATGGTGGTGATGCGGCACTCGGCAAGCGGGGCTCCATGGTTCCTTGCGGGGCATATTGACGCCAGCATAATCAATGCGGGTGATGGCACCAATGAGCACCCCACCCAGGCCCTGCTCGATGCATTCTCGATGAGAGAGAAGCTGGGCAGCCTTAAGGGTAAAAGAGTAGCCATTATCGGCGACATCATGCATAGCCGGGTTGCGCTTAGCAATATCTTCTGCCTGGCCAAGCTGGGCGCTGAAGTAATGGTATCCGGCCCACCTACACTTATACCCAAGCATATACACTCACTGGGAGTAAGAGTTGAATATAATGTGAAGAAAGCCCTTGAATGGTGCGATGTTGCCAATGTGCTGCGCATTCAACTGGAACGTCAGCACAAGCCCCTTTTCAGTACCCTGCGCGAATATGCACTCTTTTATGGTGTAAACAAGCAGATGCTCGACAGCCTTCAAAAGGAGATCATCATAATGCATCCCGGCCCAATAAACCGAGGTGTGGAAATCAATTCAGATGTGGCTGATTCCAAACAATCCATTATCCTTGATCAGGTGGAGAATGGTGTTGCTATCAGGATGGCAGTGATATACCTGCTTGCTGGCAGAAAGGATATTCAGGAAAGCATCTGATAATTTAAACCTAAACCCAAATGAAAACCTTACGATTCCGATATCTTCACCTCCCTTTTTATTTTGGCCTTTCCATTTTGTTCATTGGTATTTTGTTTAAAATACAACACTGGGAGGGCGGAGAATTTATGATTTGGGGGGGATTGGGACTCCTGGTGGTATTTTTCATCATGACCTTGTTTGAAATATTAACCTCTAAGAAAGCCAGGAGGAAATCTAAACTTACGTGGGCAGCAAGCTACCTTCTGTTACCGATTGTTATTTTTCTATTTCTCCCAAAACTGTTCTGTGCATTTGGTCTGTTAATTGTCGGCACAATATACCTTGGAGGCGTCAGGCGACTTTTTATTACATCCCGCAGGGATTTTGATAACATCACATTCGACTCCATTAAAATAGATAAACTTTAGCTCCTTTTCAGTCTACTTTCCCAGATCAATCTACAGGAAGTTTACTTTCTTTCATTTTGATAAAGCCAAGGCTGATACCAGCCATTATGCCCGGCTGCACTGTAACCGGGCTGGATTTATAAGGCACATTCGGGTTCACACTTGTAGCGCTGGTTTGATCCCAATATATAGTCTTAAACCTATCCTTTATAGGGAACTGAAGACCAATAAAGAAATCGGCACAGAAATTCTTTTTTACATGTTTTGCACCAAAAACCAGCTGAGGCACTGTAACAAAGCATTTTTCTGATTGTATCCTGAAAGAGGACAAATTGGTTCTTCTGCCTGTATTTACCTGCATACTATCGTACCAAAGGTATTTGAAGCCAAGGCCGGGAGCTATATAGTTATGCCAGTTTTTACGGTTCTTGTTTTTGTAAAAGCTATAACCAAATTTCACCGCAGGACCCTGATATACGCCGGCACTAACCCTGTCGCCATGAGAGGCTACAATACCAAACTGATTGCTGTAATGAACCTGATAAGCAAAATCTAAACGTAAACTTTTTGGCTGGGTTCTAAATTTAAAGAAATGCTCGTAACCCAGATTGGGTATAGATTCTACATCAAGGACAACATCTGAATAAATATAGTGAGCAGGTAAAAAGTCCTGGGCATAGGTGTTGTAAACCATCATCGAAAAAGCCAGCAAACCAAGTAATAACTTCATTTTATCTGCAACCTGTTTTCCAAAAATAATGATTTAATTGCTAATGGAAGAATATATCGCATTGCGTTGATTATCTGCTTAAAAAACATAATCCGTCTCAAAAATAACTTTGAGACGGATTGTATAATATAAAATTAAATTTAAAAACGATCCAGGTTCATCACCTTTGTCCATGCGGCTACGAAGTCGTTGATAAACTTGCTGCCTGAATCGGCACAGGCATAAACCTCTGCGACTGCACGGAGTTCAGAATTGGAACCGAAGATCAGGTCGGCACGGGTAGCTGTCCATTTGAAATCACCGGTTTTGCGGTCATGACCTTCAAATACTTCCTGTGAGCCAGATGCAGCGCTCCATTTAGTACCAATATCCAGCAGATTCACAAAGAAGTCATTTGTAAGCGCACCAGGATTCTTTGTAAATACCCCGTGATTCGACTGATCGGAATTGGTGTTCAATGCACGCATACCTCCTACCAGTACAGTCATTTCAGGCGCTGTCAGAGTCAACAGTTGGGCTTTGTCAACCAACATTTCTTCTGAAGCTGCAGGACATCCACCCTTTTTATAATTGCGGAATCCATCAGCCAACGGCTCAAGAACTGCAAATGAGGCTACATCTGTATGCTCCTGAGATGCATCGTTGCGACCGGCAGTAAAAGGAACCTTGATATCATGACCTGCATTTTTTGCAGCCTGCTCAACACCTGCGCAGCCACCCAGAACAATGAGATCGGCAATAGAAACTCCCTTCTCGGACTGTCCATTGAACTCTTTCTGAATACCCTCAAGTACTGCCAATACCTTAGCCAGCTGGGCCGGATTATTAGCCTGCCAATCCTTCTGAGGAGCAAGGCGAATACGCGCTCCATTAGCGCCGCCGCGTTTGTCAGAACCCCTGAATGTGGAAGCTGAAGCCCATGCTGTTGCTACCAGCTGAGATACAGAAAGCCCGGAATCCAGTATTTTAGCCTTTAGCGCTGTGATATCGTTATTATCAATTGGTTTATATGTTGCTACAGGAATCGGGTCTTGCCAGATCAGTTCTTCAGCAGGCACCTCTGAACCAAGGTACAGTGCTTTAGGGCCCATATCGCGGTGGGTGAGTTTGAACCATGCCCTTGCGAATGCATCGGCAAACTGATCGGGATGCTCGTGGAAGCGTTTTGAAATTGGACCATAATTCGGGTCAAATCTCAATGAGAGGTCGGTAGTGAGCATAAACGGATTATGCTTCTTCGATGGGTCGTGTGCATCAGGCACTGTTCCAGCACCAGCGCCATTCTTTGGTTGCCACTGATGTGCGCCTGCAGGGCTTTTGGTGAGTTCCCATTCGTAACCAAACAGTGTATCGAAGAAATTATTGCTCCATTTGGTTGGTGTTGTGGTCCATGCACCTTCCAGACCACTCGTAATAGTTTCATCACCACTACCAGTACCATAAGTGTTTTTCCATCCGAGGCCTTGCTCTTCAATAGTTGCAGCAGCAGGTTCAGGGCCGACATATTTGCCCGGATCGGCAGCGCCATGTGTTTTACCGAATGTATGTCCACCAGCAATCAATGCTACAGTTTCTTCATCGTTCATAGCCATTCGAGCAAAAGTCTCGCGAATATCAATTGCAGCAGCCAGCGGATCAGGGTTGCCGTTAGGGCCCTGCGGATTCACGTATATCAAACCCATCTGCACAGCAGCAAGCGGATTTTCGAGGTCGCGATCACCGGTATAACGTTTATCTCCCAGCCATTCCTTTTCAGAACCCCAGTATATATCTTCCTCAGGTTCCCATACATCGGCACGTCCGCCACCAAAACCAAAGGTCTTGAAGCCCATAGATTCCAGAGCGCAGTTGCCTGTAAGAATCATAAGATCGGCCCAGGAAATTTTCTTACCATATTTCTGCTTGATTGGCCACAAGAGCAGGCGAGCCTTATCCAGATTGGCATTATCGGGCCAACTGTGGAGTGGCGCAAAACGCTGTGTTCCGGAACCAGCACCACCCCTACCATCGTGAATACGGTAGGTACCGGCACTGTGCCAAGCCATGCGGATAAAGAATGGACCATAGTGGCCATAATCGGCCGGCCACCAGTCCTGAGAATTGGTCATCAGTTCGAAGATGTCTTTTTTCAAAGCAGCCAGATCAAGGCTTTTGAATTCCTCGGCGTAGTTAAACCCATCACCCATCGGATCAGACAATGAAGAGTTCTGACGCAGGATATTCAATTTTAACTGGTTTGGCCACCAGTCGCGGTTACGGGTGCCGCTACCTGCACTCTGCTTTGATGCACCATGTGGGAACGGACACTTGCCTGCCCCATTTTCTGCAGCTGTACTCTGAGATGAATTGTTCGACATAAACTAAAATTTATTGTATTATTTTAAGCAATAAATGAGTGTGCAAAGTTGTTCGGAATGAATGACAAACAAAACTCCTTATTTAAATTATACTATAGACCGAATCTATAGCCAAAGTCTCAGAAAAAATCAATTCTTTATAGAAGATCAGTATGCTTCAGTTTTTTCATACTTTTTTACTTCTATTGCTTTTTGAGTTTTGGCTGCTTCTGTTTTTTTAACAGCCGTTTTTTCACTTTCCAGCTTTTCATTCAGTGCATTCAATTCTGCTTCCTTCACTTTCAGTTCTTCCTTTTTGGCAACTGCAGCATCCAGCGTACCCAGGTAAGCAGTGATTGCAGCTGAATTGGTCTGGTCGGTAGCTGAGGTAATGTAGTTATCATAGCCTTTGGATGCAATAAAATAAACTTTAGAACGCTTCTTATTTCCCGTAACCTTATAATAGAGGTCTACCCTGTTTGCGCCTGTAACATGCCACACCACTCCTTTGTAATCAGTAAACTTATGCTTCCTGCCATGTTTTTTAAGTCCTTCAGCACCCAGCTGATCTTTCAGAATATCGATTAAATCAGCTTTGCTGTTCCTAGATATTGCTACAAAACCATTTGCCGGTGTTTTCCCGATTTTAATTGCAGACTCATTAACCACCTGCGATTTTACCATACCAGGCGCCAACATTATGCTAAAGAATACCGTAGCTATTCCTTTATTCATTAAATTCATTATACTTATATTTTGGTGCAAAATTACGGATAACTATCCTGAAAAGTAACAAACTATTCTACCTCAATTCAAAAGTAGTACCAGCAATGTGGGGGCGGTAAAACCACTGTCATATGCCCAATTGATATTCGTCAATGCAGACACCATTTGCATTGCCTACTTTTACATATTAAATCCCAATTTTAAAATCAACAATTATGAACAACACAATAAAATTACTGGCAGCAGTTGGCGCAAGCATCGCAGTAGGCGCGGCTCTTGGTGTATTGTATGCACCTGAAGAGGGATACGAAACCAGGAAAAAGATAGTAAAGCGCGGCAAAAAACTGGCTGGCATGGTTGGCGACAGTATTGATGAAGGCAAAGAATCGCTTGAAGAAATAAAAGACATACTGCAGAAACAACTGAATAAAGTAAACGACCGGTTGGCCAAGGTTTAATTTTCACCCTTAAACAAGAATTTATGAGCAAGGCGAAAAATGTGTTTTTCACCGTGGCTGCCAGTTTTGCATTAGGGGCAGTACTCGGGATATTGTATGCTCCTGAAAAAGGATCGGATACGCGCAGAAAGCTGAAGAAACTGAAAGGCAAATTCAGTTGCTGCGGTTGCTGCGATGAAGATGAAATTGAAGATCTGGACAAGGAGACCCTTGAAGATCTGAGTGATGCCCTGCAGGAGCAACTGGATAAGGTGAACCACAGGCTGAAGGGATAGTATTGGTATTGTTTATTTTGATCAGAAAATTGAAATATCCCATTTACCACAAAAATAAAAAGCCCCACATTATCATTGATAATCAATGAAATAAGGGTGTAAAATGTCCCATGCGTTATTGTTTTGGGACATTTTGTTTTTTGCCATTAAGGATGTTTTTTTGCGTATCCTGCCGGGTGGCGCTGGGCAGTCATGGGTCTGCCCCTACAATTACCCATTTTGTAAAAAAGACATTATTACTAATAACCACAGCGAGACAGGTTGATTATCAATAATATTCTTATGCAAAGTGCCCCATTAACCCGAGATTCAGGATATTTTGTTTTTACCATGAAGTGTTAATAATAATGTGTATCCTGCCGGATGGGGTTGGGCAGATGGGTCAGCCCCTAGGTATGGAATTTCTTTTTCTTTTCCTGATTTTTTGCCAGTTTACGGCGGGCTGCGCGGTTGAGGTTACCTTGTTTATTGTTGATCAGATCATTTAGTAGCTAACAACTCTAAATTTAGCCAAAATTGGCAAGAGTTAAGCGGCTACTGCATAGTTTAGCTGAGGTATGATTACGATATTTTTCACTTTTGCGGCTGTTATTATTGCTTCGTTTCCCAATGCTGTTATGTAA
>CAIVEH010000070.1 GCA_903904855.1 uncultured Bacteroidota bacterium
AATATTTACAATAAATTATTATTTATTTATACTTAATTATTGAAAAAATACCGAGCCTCAACAATCAGTTGTGACAATCGATATTGGTAATCGCAGCGAATTGGAAATTATCAAAGCTTTGAGTAAAGTCAGACTATTGCAATACAACCACTTTCCGGTTAATAACCATGTTGCCATTGGTGATCCGGCACTGATATAATCCTGGTTCAAAATCCAGTAATGAAATAGTGGATGTTTTTTCTTTTAGCTGATATTCTGCAATCAGCCTGCCTGTTATGTCAAAAAAACTTGCTGTTCCGTTTACAGTTGTTTGATCAGGAAAATAAATGGTGCATAATGTTGATGCCGGGTTAGGAGCAATTACAACATTCATTGGCGCAATCAACAATGGTCTGGTGTCCAGTGTTCGCGAAGTATCTGAAATACCATGAACGGTATCAGTTTTATACCTGGCAATAAACAATTCCTCTTCGCTGGTTATAAATGAAATAAGTGTATCAGGCCCGAATATCATGGGCCTATCTCTGTAATCACCAACCAGGTACATCGCATTGTTTCCACAGTTTAAGATATTCAAATTATCATCTCCACCACTGGGCATCATAAACCCGGTGTCGTAAACCCCTGTAGCGGAATATTTAATAAGAAATGAAGGGTCGGGGCAACCTGAAGGCACGAGCAAATAATGACCGTCAAAGCTGATAGAATCGGCAGCTATTGAATGTGTTCCGCCGGCTACCCAGATATTATTGTTGTGGTCGGCTTTGATGCTCCATACTTCCTGAGCATAAACATCGCCTGCCCTTTTGGCCCAAAGCACATTACCTGAAGAATCACACTTCTCCACCAGAATATCTTCATTTCCTGCCGATACCAGCGTATCAGTACCCAAAATTACTGTTGAGTCCATTTGCCCGGCCATCAGAATATGTTCAGCGGCATCAAGGCTAATACTGTAAACTGTTACTTTTTTGGGCTGCTGCTTTGCCCATAAGGTATGGGTGTTGCTATCTGCCTTCATTATAAAGGGCATTGACATCGGATATGCGCCATACATTAATGTATCAGTAAGTGTATGGCCTGCGATAATTAAGGAACGGGAAAAATACCTGCCCGTAATGTACAAGGTGCCAATAGGCGAAACCGTCATAGCCTCCGGATAATCATCCATATGCCCCCCATATGCACTAGCAGCCAGAACAGTTCCGGAAGTATTGTACTTAGCTACAAAAATATCAAACGTATCGCCTATGGCGGAGCTGTTAGTCAGCGTATAGCTGCCAAGAGTTGCAGTGCCATGATCAAATGATCCGGTTATATAAATATTGTTCTCGTTATCTATACCAATTGCCCCGGCATTTATAGTCCTTGTATTCCCTATCACATTCTGCGCCCAGATAACGGTACCTGAGGGAGAATATTTGACCAGGTAATACATATTGTACAACGAAGGATTGGAAAGGGTAACGCTGCCAAATGAACAGGAGGAATTATCATAGTAACTCCCGAAAACATAAACATTCCCAGCATGATCGGTACAAATGCCATAGGGCCAGTTATCGGCTCCCTGTGAGCCTGCTGCCCATCTGAAATGGCCGGATGAATCTGCTTTAACTACAATTCCCTGCTGGTGGGGAGCGGGATTAAAAACAGTATCACTGCCATACACAATATATGGAGCAATACTAACACCGGATATAATCTCTGTAAATCCTGCAACAATCACATTCATGGAATCATCTGTAACCGATGCCCATGCATCAAAACCCGTATTGTGCATGGGTACACTGCTTATGCCCCATTCCCATCTGTACTGCGCATAAGTGTTGCCTGTATTAACTAAACAAAGCAGAGCAACGAAAAGAAAAAATACTGGTTTTCTCATTTAAAAGATATCAGGTTTTATAAAAAATAATTACTTGATCAAATTGAACAACAGAATGAACCTTATTAAATCAGACAATTCAGCAGGCACTTTATTATTGCTTTAGAATCTTACTGGTAATTATGCCATCAGCGCCCTTTACAACAATAAAATAAACGCCGGATGGCTGACCACTGATATCAATAGTTTCTTCTATGTTCAAAGGAAAATAATTACTGAATATTTTCTGACCCAACAGATTAAATACCTCCAGCGAAGTTGCCCCATACAGCCCGGTAATTTTTATCTCACCAGTTGTAGGGTTCGGTGAAATATCAATTGATCGAGTAGTCAATATGGCTGCTGTACCCAGATGCGCAGAACATGGTACAATAGGCACAACTACATCTTCATAGAATGAATTCGTGCAACCACCAACCCCCAATCTGATTTGATAAGTAACATTTATCGGGATGGTACTCATATTTGTGATATAATCCAGAATACTGCTCATTCCAGTTGATGAAGGAGGTATTATATCCATTAATGACGGACGGTTCCAGGCATAATTAAAAGCAGGTGTCGCGCTTGTGGGTATATAAATTACCGGAATCGTATCGCATTGGGCAGGCAGTAAAAGTGCACTGGTTAACATAGGTGTAGGGTTAACAGTAACTAATACTGTATGTGTATTGGTACACCCACCGGCATTTAAAACAAAAACATATGATACACCAACCGGCAATGCAGTAGTATCAATCAACTGCTCATTCGGATTGCCTGCACCGCTTGCGGAGTCTTCAAGTATTCCTGAAATTACTGCTCTGCTCCAGGTAAAAAATGTTCCCGGAGTTCCGCTCATTGGTGTATAATTAAATATAGTGCTGTCGCAAATGGCTGGTGGAGTCAGGGAACTGGTCAATTGAGGTACAGGATTAACTATTACCGTTACCAGTTGAGTATTGAAACAAACTCCCGTCGAAAGAAAATAGGAATAGGTCACCACTAAAGGAATCGTACTGGTATTAACCAATATCTCCATAGGGTTTCCGATACCTGATCCTGCCGGATTGCTGATGCCTGCTACCATTGCTCTTGTCCAGGTAAATGTAGTACCCGGCAATGTGCTGGTTGGCATATAGCTAAACAAAGTTCCGCTGCATATGGCCGGTGGTGTCAGTGAGCCGGAAAGTGATGGAGTTGGGTTTACAGTAACCAAATGTGTAACATAGCAAGTCGGGTCAAAGTAATAAGATATGGTGGCCACACCACCACTCACACCCGTTACATTTCCATAAGTTGGGCCGGCAGTAGCTATAGCGGTATTGCTGCTGCTCCATACCCCTCCTGCTTCAGTATTGGTAAGTAGTATAGAATCCAATGCGCATACCGTTGATGGGCCCATGATTGGGCCGGGAACCGGATTCACAGTTAAAGGCAACACTGCAAAACAGCCTGGCCCAATTGTATAGGTGATATTGCTAACTCCCAGAGTTATCCCGGCATCAATTCCGCTAGCAGTGCCAATCGACGCAACTGCCGGAGCGCTGCTGCTCCACACGCCGCCCGCTACCGCATCAGTTAGCGCTCCAGTTGTCCCTACACATACATGGTTCGAGCCAATAATCGGTACAGGTGAGGGGGAAACCGTAATAACCTTCCGGGCCGCACAGCCTGTAGAAAGTGTATAGGTAATTGTATCAATACCTGGTGCTAACCCGGTAATTGCAGCAGTATCAATGATTGTTCCGAAGGAATACGTTATTTCCGCGCTTAAAGGATTACTGCTGCTCCATACGCCAAAAGGCGCAGGATTTGTCAGTAATATTGAAAATAAGGAACAAAGAAAACCTGGACCTGAAATCGGGTATAATGGATTTACAGAAAATGAGCGTATCACATAACTTGCTCCTACCGTATAGGTTAGTACAACTGTACCAGCTGATACGCCAGTTACAATTCCGGTTGAGGAACCGATAGTAGCTACAGAAGGTATACTGCTGCTCCAGGTACCACCAGGTGTAGCATCGGTTGCCACTGTAGTCAGTCCCATACAAACCGTACTGTCGCCGGCTATTGGCGCTATAGCCAGTAATTGCCCGCAGACAAAAAAGCTGATCAAAAATATCAGGATGGATTTCATAGTTAAATCTTTTAATGGTAAAATACCAAGCGTGAAATAATATAACAAAGATATATAAACCCATGCAATAATCTACTTGACAATATTTCATTCTAATGAGAATAAATACCTGAATCTGTTATATTTGCACTATGAACTGGATTGAACTCAACGATCTGCAGCAACTCGAACAGATAAAAGAACAAAGTAAACTACAGCCCGTAGTCATTTTTAAACACAGCACCCGCTGCTCCATCAGCAGTATGGCCAAAATTAGGCTGGAGCAGGACCCGCTGCCCGAAGGTACCCTGTTTTACTACCTCGATCTTATAGCATACCGCCCTATATCCGGCCAGATAGCGGAAGATTTCAACGTGTATCATCAATCCCCACAGATACTGGTTATAAAGAATGGTGAATGCACCTTCAATGTAAGCCATTACGGAATCAGTGTTGATAAGATAGTTGCTGAAACAGCAACAATAAATCCAGAGCCCCGAACAGAAAAAGAAACCTTGCCCGAAAACTAATAACCAAATAAATCCCAATCTCCAATCCCAAATCCCCCAATCCCAAATCCCAAACTATATCTCCTTACCGCGCCAACGGCCGGTTCGCAGGTAAACCACTGACCCAATCAGTAAGGTTGTCCAGTAAATAAATTCCGATCCCCAGCAGATAAAAAGCGCACTGTGCATCGTATGTATAACAATATAACAATAAACCAGGTAAATACCCACGCATGTTATCTCCATAGTCAGGTTAACCAATGTGTTCCCCGTACCCACCACTCCATTAAAAACCACTGTTGAGAGCGACATAATAAGAGTAGCAACTACTATCACCCGAAGGCTGGGCAATGCAAATTGAATCAGGGCCGCATCATGAGTATAAATAGATAAAAATCTGCTGGAAAAAAGGAGTAATAACAGGCATACGATTGCAGCATATGCCAGACTTAGCTTACATATCCTCCATATTATATTCATTACCTCCTTTTGTCTACCCTGCCCTATCAGGTTACTCACCATCGTATTGCAGGTAGTAGCCAGCGCCCAGGTGCCTATACCCACAATACCGAAAATATTGCGCAGCACCTGCGATGCAGCCAGCGATTGCTCGCCAAGGTGCTCTATAAATATAAAAAACACCAGCCAGCCACCTATACTGAACAGGAACTGAACAATAAGCGGCGAAGCCACCGAAAGGGTTCGTTGGGAGAGTGAAAAGTCAAATGAAAGGTATTGTGCAATAGGGTATTGCCGGTGCATATTGTGGTAAAAAAACATAGCCAGCATACTCATACAATAAAGCACCTCAGCTATAACCGATGCAAGCGCAGCGCCTTTAAAACCCATTGCAGGCAGGCCCAGTTTGCCAAATATGAGCAGGTAATCAAACAATACATTCGCCAGGGTAGCCACCAGCGACCCATAAATCAATAGCCTGGAGCGCCCGATGGATATAAAAAACGAACTAAGCAACTGGCACATCATCAGAAATGGCAGTCCCCAAACGCGTATATATACGAAATTAACACTCAATGACAGATTATCGTAATCGTGCAGGCTGAATTCAAAAAGCAGTGGCACAAACCAAAGCGTAATCAGCATAAGCCCGAATGAAAAGAGGACAGAAAGCATGGCACCATTGGTCAGCAATTGGGTAAGACCTCTATTATCACCCTCACCCGCCCTCCTGGCCATCTGTATCTGCATACCGCTGCTCAGGCCATAGCCAATCATACTCAGTATCAGGTAAAATACACCTGTTATACCATTTACTCCAAGCTCCTTCATCCCCAGCCTGCCCAAGAACAGGGTATTTGTAAAATAATTGAGTTGGGGTATAAGTAAAGCCAGTGAAATAGGCGCCGCCAGCCTGATGATCTGGCTGTTGGTTGTAGTTACTCCCAGGCTGTCTGAACTATTGTTGTTAACCAAAATTTAAATAAAAAGTAAGAATCAGTGCGCAAAAATAGATCATTGCCTCTATAGCAACGGAGATATTTGAAGGAAATTATCAGAAGTTGGTATAAAAAACGGTTATATCGACTGACTGATAAAAAATTTCTACAGCTCTAGTAAATAGAGAGAAAAGATATATAACCCATTATTCAAAACCTAATGCATAAACGGGTTCACAAACCGTCTGTCATACAAAAAAGTCTTATCAGTAAGCGTAAGCAAAAAAGCTATCAGGTATTTTTTATCTTCATCGGTCAGTCGGCCAATTTTCTTCAATTCCACCGCAGCATGCCCCCCGAAGTTGGCAGGGTCGCCATAAAAGTTAAGCACAGCTTCCAGCTTCCTGAACCGCCCGTCGTGCATATATGGGTAGGTACGTTCAATATTTCTCAATGTGGGCACCATAAATGTATATTCGTCTTTTTCAATCCCAGTTACCACTCCCCTGCCCTTATCATCAAGTGCTCTATCCGGTTTCAACCCGTTATTCTTATAGCTGTTATCTGTAAACAAAGGCTCCTCATGGCAGTCATTGCATTTCGATCTGAATAGCTCCAATCCTTTCCTTTCAGCCATCGAAAAAGTATCTTTTCCTTGCATATATCGGTCATACCTCGAATCACCGGATATCAGCAACCCTGTAAACTGCGCCAGTGCTTTCAATACCCTTTCTGAATTGATTATTGTGTCGCCGAAAGCCAGTTCAAAATCAGCCCGGTACATAGCGCTCAGCCTTAGTTTCTGCACCACATGGGGCATGGTTTCATCCATTTCCACAGGGTTTGTAATTGGATTTATGGGTTGCAATTCCAGGCTGCCCACTCTACCATCCCACATATAGGCATCTTTCCATATCAGATTCTGTAATGCAGGTACATTCCGGGTGCCACTCAGTCCGTTAATACCATGGCTCAGCGGATGATCAAAATGTCCGAAAGCCGCAATCCGCTGATGGCAGCTCTCACAGCTTATAGTACTGTCTTTAGAGAGTATAGGATCATAAAACAACTTTCTGCCCAGCACAAACCTTTCCGGAGTAAGCTTATTGTCCTTAAACCTGTAAAATGGCTTAGGGAAACCTTCAGGCACCTTCAGTTCCACATCTTTTTTGGTAATGACAAAATAGGGGTTGTCTCCGGTAAAACCGCAGAGAAGGCTGCAAAGTACCACGATGCCTATTATCAAGCCGATTTTTCTCCTTTCCATTTTTATACAGCTGTCCCACACTTTCAAAGTGTGGGACAGCTACCAACGCCAATAGTATTTACATTTTTAAGCCAATCAGAGAAAAGAAGCTGAGCACTTAACACCAAGTACACCCCGGAACAAGGTCCCGATTTTTCATCGGGAGGGGCCGGGGGTTTTACTTCAGGGGCAGGGTGTTACTTCACTATCCTCTCCGTTACCACTGCATCTCCCGATACAAATTTCAGCAAATACATCCCGGCAGGAATATCAGTCATATCTAGCGCATAGGCTATAGATGGCTGCAGATCATAAATGGCACGCAATGCCCTGCCGTTCATATCATAAAGCGTGGCAGTTACATTATTCACATTGCCCGCATCCATGTATATATAGGCATAGTCGGCCACAGGGTTGGGCGCAATAACATACTTAATTGTTTTATTGGCAACCAGGTTTACACCCAATGATGCAGGCGCATAGGTTGTATCAGGCCCCACTGGCGTAATATGTGTGTTGGTAGACCCAACAACTCCAAAATAAGTCGGCCCCAGAACAAACGGATATGCAGGTTTCAGGCTGTCATTAATAGTTACAAAGTAGGCATAAGTTCCACCCGGGTATTCCGGTGTTACGCATGTACGGCCATTATGGGCATCCAGATCGCCGGCACCTGCTGTGTATACATAATCATCAATACAATCTCCCATTGGGTAGGTACTAACCGGTGGCCCGCCAGCCGCTCTCGACGAGGCTGTAGACAGCACATAGCTGCTCTTCATTCTTTTTACAGCACCCGGTGTCATTGGACTGGAATACCCATAAGCCCCATATATAGGGAAACCATCAAAGGCATATCCTATAATGGGCGAATGATGCGTGCTATCGGCATCATTATAAAGACATCTTGGGTTCACATGATTATGATAATCTCCCCCGGGGGCAGGATGACCAAGACAGGAATCGAAACTCACACCCTCAAATATCAATGCATTTCTGTTCCATTGAGGACCAGGGCCCATAGCCCATGTCGTACCACTCCAGTGAAAACCATCTTCCGGATTAAAAATAGATACCCCGTTGCTCCACAGGCCAATAGTTCCTAATCCAACTGCAGTGGCAACACCCGTATTCTGCATCGGATGCCTTGGAAATTCGCAGACAATGTTCTGTGGTGAAGGAACATTCGGATTAGTAGGCCATGGCCCGATGGCATATAATGGTATACAATTGGTACTTACATATACGTAGTTTGCAGAGTACTGAACATGCTGCACATTGGATATATACCCACCATAGCCGGTAAGCGTGGTATTTTGTATCCAGGTTGTAATATCTGGCCCAACCTGGGCAGTAACTGCTATATTATTTAAACCGACTGCAAAACAGGCCCAAAAAAGCAATTTCTTCATCATAAAAGAGGTATTTATCTTATTAGACGAAAATAAAGTAAAAACCCTTCGGTAGTAGCAAATATTTATCAGCAGAGCAATTACCCTTCTTCCGCCACTCTTTAATAACTCACTGTTAATAAAACCAGTAGGCTAAAAAAAATCTGTTTTTCTTCAAGAATTTTCCTAACGAAACCACTACAAGACTCGTCTCTATCAATAACTAAAACTATAAAAATGAAAAAGCTTATTCCTTTAATCCTTAGTTGCCTGTTTTCAGCTGCCACCTATGCGCAGACAGCCACCTTCACATTAACAACCGCACCTTGTCATGATGACGGGGTACTGACAGCAAATTTCACAGGGCTTACACCTCCTATAACAGTAAACTGGACCACTTATGGTTCTCTGGGCTCTACAATTATACACACCGGAGTGAGTGGTTTATCTGATGCATTAACCAGTTATTCAGGTGGTCCTATCTCTCTTAATGCCACTGATGGAACCGGTATTGCCTACTCGTACTATGGTGGCGCGCCTCCGTTTACATTATTGACCTCCGTATCGGCTACACCAGCTATTTGTCCTGCCGCCTTAGGCTCAGAAAATATTGCGGGTATATCGGGCGGTACAGCTCCTTATACATATTCCTGGTACGATATGACAACTATGGCAACAGTAGGCTCCGGTAATCCAGTTAGCCTTCCTCCTGGTAGTTATGGCGTTACTGTTACAGATGCTTTGGGTTGCACTTATGGCTCTCTGGTAAGTATGGATTCTTTAATGCCCATAATTTCTGTAGCTTCCTTTTCGGTTGGCATTACAACAACAACGGCCAGTTGCACAAACGGTACAGCCACAACGGGCACAATAACCGGCGGTGTAGCTCCATACACTTATTTATGGTCCAATGGCGCTACCAGCCCTGCTATTTCCTCTCTAACCATGGGCTCCTATAATTGTGTGGTTACAGATGCAGTAGGTTGCCACAATACAGGTTATGGCTATGTATCACAAAGTATTTACATCAGCGTTCCGGTTACACCTACACCTGCTACCTGCCTTGCCAGTGATGGCGCTGTAATAGCATTTGGTTCAGGTGGAGTAGCGCCTTATACCTATTTATGGAGTAATCTTGCTACTACTCAATCTCAGACCGGACTCGTTTCTGATTACTATTATGTTACAGCTACCGATGCCAATGGCTGTATCGGCAACGGCGGTGCATACGTAAGTGCTTCCACACCTATCACAGCTACCTATTCTGCAACTGCCAGTCTTTGTACCAGCCCAACTGGAAGCGCTACCCTTACTCTTGCTGGTGGAACTGCCCCATATACAGTAGCATGGTATACTACTCCTCCGCAAACCGGCATTACAGCAACTTCACTGGCACCCGGGTCCTATTATTTCCACATCACCGATGCATTGGGTTGCATCCAGAGCGGCAGCGCTTATGTACCGCCTGTTGATATTGTTAGTGCTAGTTATACTTCTACTTCAGCAGTGTGCACAACAGCTACTGGCGGATTGCATGCTTACCCGTCTGGCGGCACAACACCTTATACTTATCTTTGGAGTACAGGCGCTACTACTGCATCTATCTCAGGCGCTCATGCAGGCTGGTATGGCGTTACAATTACCGATGCCAGCGGATGTGCGATCAATAAGAGCTGGGAAGTACCTGATTATTCACCTATGGGTTTAGGTCTCACAAGTACCGACGCTTCCTGCATATTTACAGCCGATGGAAGTATAACTGCAACCGCCTTTGGAGGAACAACTCCTTACACTTATAGTTGGAGTACCGGAGCCTCAACCCCTACCATTTCTTCGCTGCTCACCGGCCATTTTAGCGTTTACGTTACTGATGCCGTGGGATGTACCTCATGGGCATGGGATTACCTTGGTTACAATACTTCCACTTCAAGTTGCTATTGCACAATTTCAGGAATAATTTATAATGATATTAATGGCAACTGCATACAGGATCCGGGCGAGCCTGGATTAGAAAATATGCAGGTATACTGTAGTGGCATAGGTTATACCTATACTAATGCCAGTGGTTATTATTCTTTTATAGTACCTACAGGCTCTTATACTATTACAGAAACAATCCGTGCCTTTTATCCATTGGCCACCTGCCAGTTGAATAACATTCCTGTATCTGTTGTTGCCGGTACAGGATGTGTACATACTGTAAATTTTGCCAACTCTGTTACGGCCATTCATGATATGCACATAAGCACATGGGATTACAACTTGCCAATACCAGGCAATACTTACTACCAGGTTTCTGTTATCAGCAACGATGGTACAGTTACCGAGCCTTCAGTATTGGCAGGCTATAAAGCTGACGGACAGTTTTTTGCACCTTATTTTACTCCCGGAGGTATCTTCTCAGGCTCACCATACTGGTATCACACCGGTACCTCATACCCATCTATTGCTCCTGCAGCTACCGAAACCTATTATATGAGCTACAATGTTCCTACAAGTATCCCTCTGGGCACCAGTGTTATTTTTAAGGACACAGTAGCCTATGCTTCACCTATTAGCAACTGGCTCCTCGATTATTCACCATGGAATAATGTGAATTATTTTACCACAACTACAGTTTCCTCCTTCGACCCCAATTTCAAAGAGGTAACCCCCAAAGGAACAGGTACAGCTGGCACAATTACTTACAAAGATTCTGTACTTGAATACATGGTACACTTCCAGAATACCGGTACTGCCCCTGCTCAGAATATAGTTGTTATTGATACCCTTGACAATAACCTCGACTGGACCTCCCTGCGCCCTGTTTATATGTCTTCTCAGTGCAAAGTAACTCTGACACAGAGTGGTACTTACAAAATTGCCAAATTCACCTTTAACGACATAAACCTGCCAACCAAGGCTTCTCAGCCACTCACCAGCAATGGCATGTTTACCTATACTATTCACACTCATCGTGGCCTGGCAGTAGGTTCTACTTTCAAAAACAAAGCGTCTATATATTTCGATTATAATGCCCCGATTGTAACCAACAGCACTCTGAATACCCTTGGGTCAACACTTGCTTCATTAGGAACCAATCCAGTGCCCGAAAATGGTATAAACACTTTCACAGTGTACCCGAACCCTGCCAGCCAGACCTTCAGCGCTATTATTACCAGCGAAGCAGCCGGCAATGCAGAATTGAAAGTGCTGGATATAACCGGGAAAGCCCTGATCAGCAAAACCCTGTCATTGCAGAGTGGCAACCAGAGTATAGCAACAGATATTTCTGAACTTACTCCCGGCATCTATTTTGTGAGCCTCATCCACAACGGACAGACACAAACACAAAAGCTGGTCATAATGAAATAAGAGAATAATTTAGTTTTCTTGCGTTTGATTCAAAAAGTGCAGGGGCCCGGGAAACCGGCCCCTGCGGCTTTTAATAACAGAGTGGTTTATTATACCATAATTTACCGATATCCTGGTTTTTCATCTACAAACTATACCATATCACTTATCAACTTATCACTTATCACTTATCACTTACCTTTGCCCGATGGCAAAATTCTTTTTAAGGAAAAAAGCAGGCGACAGAGTGGTAAATGGCCACCCTTGGATATTTGGCAATGAACTGGGCGATAGTGAGGGTACCGCAGCGGCAGGTGATATTGTGGAAGTCTATTCTTCCAACGGTTCGTTTGTAGGTAAGGGTTATGTTAATCCTGCCTCACAGATTCGTATCCGACTGCTTACAAGAGATAAAAGTGAAGTTATTGATGATGGTTTTTTCTATAAAAGAATAAAAGAAGCCTGGGATTACCGGAAGCAATTAGGATATGTCGAAAATTGCCGGCTCATTTTTGGAGAGGCAGACCAGTTGCCAGCTCTTATAATTGACAAGTTCAACGATTACTTTGTTATACAGACCCTGGCCTTGGGTATTGATATCTGGAAAGGTGCAATAGTGGCTGCTTTGCAGAAAATATTCAGCCCTAAAGGCATATATGAGCGCAATGATGTGCCGGTACGGTCGCTCGAAGGGATGGAGCAGATAAAAGGATTTCTCAGCGACCCTTTCGATACAAACATCATACTTAATGAAAACGGGCTCCGTTTTCATGTAGATATTGAAAACGGCCAGAAGACCGGCTACTTCCTCGATCAGCAGGATAACCGCCGCGCTATTCAGCATGTGGTAAAAGGCGCCAATGTACTGGAAGTGTTTTGTTACACAGGCACCTTCTCACTCCATGCAGCCCAATATGGCGCCAAGAGCGTGCTGGGCCTCGACATTTCGGAAAATGCAGTGAGTGTAGCACGCCGGAATGCCTTGCTTAATGGCTATGAAGATATCTGTAAGTTTGATGCGGTAAATGCATTTGATGTGCTGAAATTATGGGTAAAAGAAGGCAGGCGATATGATACTGTAATCCTCGATCCGCCGGCTTTTACCAAAAGCAGGGAAAATATACAGAAAGCCATAACGGGCTACAAAGAAATTAATCTCCGGGCTATGAAACTGATCAAACCCGGTGGTTTCCTCGTTACCGCATCCTGTACAAATCTTGTGCCGCCCGACATGTTCCTGAACATTATAAATATGGCTGCAAAAGATGCCAAACGCACACTGCGCCAGGTAGAATGGCGCACCCAGGCATCCGATCACCCGATACTATTCAATGTACCTTCAACTCAGTATTTGAAGTTCCTGATCGTGGAAGTGCAGTAAACTTATTTATGAACTTATTTATGACTATGCAAGCAGGAAGTGTTATTCCTGCTTGCATGTTTTAGCTGGAATTATTAAATATTTCCTTTTGCAGTAAATTATTTGCCCTATATTTGCAATAGCTTATTACAGCAAACCCGATCGGGTTCTGTAATTCAAAGTTTCAATATATCTTTTCCTTAGCATAATTTTTTAGATTTTGATGGAATACAATACCACGCGGAGCAAACTGCTCATGCCTGAATATGGACGTAATGTCCAGAAAATGATCGAGTACCTGGTAACTGTTGATGACCGCGAAAAACGGTTGCGGCAGGCAGAAGTAATTATTGAGTTGATGGGAACCCTCAACCCCCACCTTAAAACGATTGAGGATTATAAACACAAGCTCTGGGACCACCTGTACCAGATGACCGACTTCAACCTCGATGTTGATTCGCCCTACCCATGCCCTACCCCTGAAATGGTATTTAAAAAGCCTGAGGTAATACCGTATCCGCAGGAATCAATAAGGCACAGACATCTGGGCAAAAATATCCTGGCACTACTCGACAAAGCCCTGGTCGAAACCGATGATGAAAAACGCCACGGCCTTACTCAGGCTATTGGTTACTACATGAAGCTGGCTTATGCCAACTGGCACAAAGAGCCTGTGCACGATGACATGATCAAGAATGAACTCGCTGAGATAACCGGTGGCAAACTGAAGTATGAAACCGGTGGTTACCGCGTACATTTCGACAACAACAGGGGCTTTAAACCAAGAAACAATAATAATAACAACAGCAATAATAACAATAATAACAACCGCAACTTCAAAGGCAATAATCAGGGTGGCCAGAACGGCCCCGGTGGTCAGCGCAATAATAACTTCAGAGATAATGCAAGTGGCGGCGGCAGTGGTTACGGAAGTAATTTCAATAAGAACAGGAAGTTTAATAAGAATAAGAATAAGTAAACCCCTGCCCCCTGAAGGGGAACCAGGAATTTAGCTTGTGTTCCATTTACTCAGGTTCAGTTAATAATTAAGCTGATTATTTTAAATATTATAATAGAATTTTTCTTCAAAAAAACACCAAACCAGAATAGTAAGGGGAAGCCCCTTCAGGGGTTTGGGGTTATAAAAATAGGGGGGAGCCCCTTCAGGGGTTTGGGGTATGAACGCATTCGAAATACGCGGTGGCAATCCATTAAAAGGTGAAATAACGCCACAGGGGGCAAAAAATGAGGCTTTACAGGTGCTTTGCGCCGCACTGCTCACTGATGAGCGGGTAACACTTACCAATGTGCCGGATATTGTAGATGTGAACACCCTTATCGAACTCCTGGCCGATATGGGTGTGAAGGTAGAACGCCCATCACCAAACACAGTTATTCTGCAGGCTGATAATATAGACCCCGATTATTTTACCACTCACGCATTCAAGAAAAAATCAGGCAAGCTACGCGGCACCGTAATGCTGGCCGGACCATTGCTGGCCCGTTTCCGCAAGGCTTATATACCCCAGCCCGGCGGAGATAAAATAGGCAGGCGCAGGCTCGATACCCACATCCGTGGTTTTGAGCGTATGGGTGTTGATTTTGTTTATGATATCGACAACCAGATGTTCAGCCTCGATACTGATCAGTTGAAGGGAGTTAAAATATTGATGGAAGAGCCATCAGTAACAGGTACTGCCAACATCATTATGGCAGCAACTATGGCTGAAGGCACCACAACAATTTATAATGCCGCCTGCGAACCCTATGTGCAGCAGCTCTGCCGGATGCTTATCAGTATGGGTGCCAATATCAGCGGTGTAAGCTCGAATCTGCTGGTAATAGAAGGCGTGGCGAAGCTGGGTGGCTGCGAACACAGGCTGCTGGCCGATATGATTGAGGTTGGCTCCTTCATTGGCCTTGCAGCAATGACACAAAGCGAAATCACAATCAAAAACTGTGATGTTGCTCAATTAGGATTGATACCTGATATCTTTCAACGCCTTGGTATAGAGCTCACCATTACGGGAGATGACATTTATATCCCTGCTCAGGAACACTACCGGATCCAGAAGTTTATTGATGGCTCCATTCTCACTGTCTACGACCATCCATGGCCGGGCTTTACCCCCGATCTGTTAAGTATTGTATTGGTTGTAGCCACTCAGGCCAAAGGCACAGTATTGGTACACCAGAAAATGTTTGAAAGCCGATTGTTCTTTGTTGATAAGTTAATTGAAATGGGCGCGCAGATCGTTCTTTGCGATCCCCACCGTGCAGTAGTCATTGGTCTCGACAAGCAGGTAATGCTCCGGGGCATAAATATGGTATCTCCCGATATCCGCGCAGGTGTGGCCCTCCTTATTGCCGCGCTCTCTGCTCAGGGCAAAAGCATAATTCAGAACATCAACCAGATAGACCGGGGATATGAACGAATTGATGAGCGGCTGAATGCATTGGGAGCCGATATAAAGCGGGTGAATCTTAGTTAGTTTTTGAAATAATTTAATGGGAATATTTTGCTTACTCTAAAATATTAATTGTATAATTCAACTCGGCCTAAAATAAATAAATATTTTTATTTTATTGTTTGCCAATTAAATGTAATTTTACAATATTTCAATATACCAAAGTAAGAGCCAATTTCTAAGGTGTTCTTTGTTCTGGGTTAAGTCCATATTCACTATTATTGTTTTCAGTTAAAAGCTATTGCACAAGCCTGAAATATTATAGGTAGCCCATGTTTCTGAACCACCCTTGCAGGGAATACCTCCTTTAGGATTTTAATGAGTATAGCTAGTGATGAATCCACCTATAATCAAGCGTATATGCCGCCTATGAAGCTTGTTGAATGAATATTCTGAAATACTGAAGTTGTATAAATTTGCCAGAGACTTGTATGCTCAAAGAAAAAACCAACTCACTCTTGCAGAGATAGTTGGTTTTCTGTTTTTGAGTTTTCTTATTATTATCTCTTTATGGTAATCTTTTTGGTGATGTCAATATCATTCATAGTAAGCGTAACAAGGTACATTCCAGATGAAAGATCATCAGCTTTTACCTGAATTATGTTTTTATTTACTACATCAAATCTGTTGTTATAAACCACGCGGCCTTGCATATCCGTGATCTTTACATTTACAGGTTTATTCAGGTCTGCTCCTGAAATAATGGTAAATGTACCTTCATTAGGGTTGGGCACAATAGCAATTTCAGAAGGTGAAATTTTCGTATTCTCAACTCCCACATTGGCCTTAACAAAGACACTGTCGGTAAACGTTGAAGTACAGCCGGAGTCAGTTACATAAAGTACAATGTAGTGCCAGCCACCTGTATTCCATTTCACCCTTTGTGGTCCGGCACCAGTTCCGGGAACCGCTGTCCCTCCCCCAAAATTCCAGGTATAGGTAGATCCGGTCGGAGCAACACCAGTAAAGGTAAGTGTATCATTAAAACCCTTTTGGATGGTATCTTTCGAGATGGAATACGACGAGTTTACCGAACACATTTTTACATGAGCCCACCAGGTATCCCAGAAATTGGCAGGTGTGGCAGGTACACATTCCTGTATAGTCCAGAAATCGCAATTATTAATCGGATCTACACAAGTGCTTGAATAGTCTCCCCACCGGTTCTGTGTTCCTCCAAAAGTCTCGTAATAATTGGCCTGTCCATGACGGAAAATCACCTCTGGCCTTAACGAATCAACCGGATCAGTGTGCAGGCGAAGTCTGTAGGCAGCCGCAGGATACATGGTGCTTGAACAATGTGTATAACCAATCAATGCATCGTCATTTGCGTTTACAGCAATCGAGGCATAATCATAAAACTGCGGGCCTGTAGCATTATCTATCAACCCGTTTTGCATCGGGTTACCCAGTGTATCAATCTCCCACCACATTGATGAAACACGTGTAGCTGTTCCGGTTGCAGGAAACCATGCATTATGGGTTGTCCATAGATGATTATTGCGTTGTACTACATGATGAATACGGTTATCGCCCGACTGAAGCTTATGAGTTGTACCCATTTGCGGTACAAAATCAGCATTGCCTCCGTTTTTCCAGTGAGTGGTAGTAGTAGGAAATCCTACTGAAGCAATTACCGGTGATCCTACAGGGCCTGTAATTTTCCAGAGCTGTAGTTTTCCTGTGCTGCCATTACTCACCTCAAGCATAAACATATTTTGCTCAGTGGTATCATAAGTAAGTGCAGGGCACAGGCAAAACTCATTTGACTCGGTTATTTTGGTATAAGGTGCTCCTAAACCATTCATCATACTCACATAATCAAATACAAAAACCACACCTCCCTGAGGTCCTGAACTTCCATTCCGGAAATAATTTCCGGTTACAGTAACCCACTTACCGTTAAAACCAACATTAGGATAATCGAGCCATGAAAGAGCCGATGGATCTGCAACTACTTTATACATATACCAGCCTGAAGTAGGATTATTTCCCTTCGACACCGCAATCATTATTTGTGAATAGGCTGTCTGCCCATATGCAGCACATACCATGATCCAGCGTTTATAATGCGGGTCATAATGTACCCTTGGGTCGAATGAACCGGCTCCATGCCCAAGCATAGGCAGCCAGAACTGGTCGAGTGTTAGAAGTGCTGTTGCAAAACCTCCGGTTTTTGTTTGTATGTGAATGTCTGTGTTAATTGCTGTAACACAATAATTTTCGTTTACTTCACCATGAGTATCCGGTGGTATTCTGGATCCATCACTAATGGAGGATTGAAACGTATCTGCCGGAGAGGGGGATACCGGTAAAAAAGCTGGCCCTGAGCCTGACCCTGAACCCATCCTTGCTGCAGCGTTCCAGTCGATAAGGTGCACCAGCGATGGGTCTGGTTCAGCAGGAACCGGACGCTCGTCTTCTTCATCTTCATCAAACAGCGGTTTGCGGAATGTTGGCTCTGGGTGAGCCTTATAATAGTTGGCAATCTCCGTAAAATTCACTTCAGATTTCCCATCTTCTTTTCCGTGTGTGTAAACCTGTGCACCAGAGCTTAATGAGATAAGTGAAGTTACCGTAAGCAATAAGCCATATCTTAAAAAATGCATAAATAATTATTAAATAACTACTGACTGATGAAATAAAAATAAAATGAAGCCTGATTTTTTAACCAAAAAACAAAGTTAATGATTACTTAATTATTTAACAATAATTCTGGTCATGTATCCTGGAAATATTTAACCGGAAAAGCACGTATAAATCAAGGGTTTACGGGATGCTTTTATCTCCTGGTTGTAGTAAAAATTCTACTTTAGTATGCGCTGTTTTCTTTATGCAACATAGGCTTCCCGCTACATAGAACTTCATTTTCAGCAATAATTACATAAAAAAGCTCTGCTGTTTTCCAGCAGAGCTTATGTTGTTATTTTTTTTTGATTATTACTCTTTAATGAATTTCCGAGTTACAATGTCATTTTTCCCTTTAAGGGTAATACTGTATAGCCCTGGAGCTAATGAGCTGACATTAACATCTGTCTGTTTATTATTCAATGGATGTGTCATCACTAACTGCCCGATACTATTAGTAATGGCGAAAGTTTGGTAAGAACCATTCTCCACTTTAATTACCAGTTCATCTGTTACAGGATTAGGATAAATATTGTAATCAGGCGCAACATTAGCCACAGGATTAACGCCTGTATGCCAGCAATATGCATTAGAAATCACATGGAGATAGATTTTCTCCGATGTTGATCCACATTCGTTGGTAACTGTATACGTTACTGTATCCCATGTATTTTGTTCAAGGCCTGAAATTCCACCATCCGCATCAATGAGCACTGAAGGGTTGCTGACTGTCCACACACCACCAGGTGTGGCATCAGTAAGATAGGTTATAACATCTGCACAGATAGCTGTATCTCCTATTATCGGGTTAGATGCCGGAACGGTATGAACATCCACTGTATGAGTAACAACAGAAGTTCTGCAGCTATTGGTAACAGCATAGCTAATGATAGCAGTACCACCACTTACACCGGTAACTGTACCGCCGGATACTGTAGCATTTGGCGAACCGCTGGTCCATACACCACCGGTAGCAGTATCTGCAAGGGTAATGGTTGCACCCTGGCAAACGGTTAGTGGTCCGGTAATAACACCTGAATCAGGCAGTGGCAGAATTGTTTCTGCATGTGTAGCATAAACTGTACCGCAAAAATTGGTAAACGTATAAGAAATTATGGAAGTACCTGCAGTGATACCTGCAACCTGAGCAGTATAAACACCAGTAGGGTTCACAGTAGTACGAGATGAGGAGGAACTCCAAATACCTCCAACAGTACTATCAACCAATGTACTTAAAGCATGAACACACACTGTAGACGGTCCGGTGATTACACCTGCGTATGGTAGTGGTTTTACTAGTACAGAAACTGTTGTTGTGGCAGTACCGCACATGTTGGTGTAAGTATACTTCACAGTATCAAGACCTGTTACCAAGCCTTTGAGATAATGTGATGTGGCAAGCGATGAACCAATTGATGCATGAGGATTAAATACCGACCAGGTTCCTGCTCCCAGGGCAGTAGGATCAGCCAGTAAAACAGAATCATTGACACAGACAGAGTCAGTACCTGTTATCGTTCCTGCATTCGGCAATGGATTTATGGTAACCGTATAGATAGCTGTTGCTGTACCGCAAATATTGGTTACAGCATATACTGCAGTATCATTACCGGCAACGAGGCCTGAGAGTATACCACTTGAGGTAATACTTGCCTTTGTGAGATTTGTAACAAGCCAGCTGCCACCTCCTGATATATCTGTCAGCGTAATGCTTGAGCCAACACACACAGAGGTAGGACCGGTAATTACACCCGCAACCGGCATCGGATTTACTGTAATCACGTGCTGAGCTGTACTGATACCACATGCATTACCTACCCTGTAAATAACTGTATCAACACCAGGAGACACACCATGAACTACGCCTGTGCCTATACCTACAGTTGCATCAGCATTCTGCATAAACCATAATCCACCACTAACCGGGTCTGACATGGAAATATTGGAGCCTACACATACCATATTAGGCCCGGAAATAGTACCTGCTATTGGCATAGCCAAGATAGTTACTGGTATAAATGTTACACCGGTTCCGCAGGCAAGAGTAACTGAATAGTATATAGTATCAATTCCACTTGTAACCCCAGTAATAATCCCTGTAGTGGGAGCCGCAAATGCATTGGTATTACTGGCGCTCCATAAGCCACCGGGAACTGTACTTACCAGCGTAATTGTTGCGCCAGGACATACAGAAGTAGAAGGACCGGATATTACTCCGGCATCTGGCAGAAGTGTTACGGTAACATTGGTAGTAACTGTTGTAACGCCACACGTGCCGGTTACGGTATAGGTAACTGTATCATTACCAGGAGTAATACCAGTTACATCACTACCTGATATAGATGCATTGCCATTGGTTATGCCCCATACGCCACCCGGTGTGCCATCAAATAAAGTAATAGTAGCGCCGATACATACAGGTGTTGAACCGGTAATTGGTGCCACTGGAGGTGGAGGATTTACTGTTACAATTACAGTCATAAATGATACCCCACCAACAGTATTCGCCACTTCTATCTGAAAAGAATCGATTCCGGAGAATCCGGCATTAGGAGTATAAGTTACTGGAGTGAGAACAGAAAGAATAGAACCATTAGATGACTCTGTTACAGGAAAACCCGCAAGAACACCATTTACAGGAGGTGTATTCACTGTCCACGAAATTGCCTCCCCTATATCCGGATCATTGATTCTTAAAAAAGTATTTATGCTGTGAGCAGGGTCATTTTCACACATACTGAATGACGATGGACTGGCTACCATATATGCTGGCGTTGTCTGGCTGTAACCCAACAACGGCAATGCCATTAGCCCCAGAATAGTAAATAATAGCTTCGTTGAAAGCAATTGCTGACGCAATTCTCTGATAGCGCTTAAGGGTTGGGAATGTAGTTTTACGATTCTCATAATAGTTTTGTTTATGAAATATGTGGAAAGTTAGTAAAAAATCTTTAAACCACATGATATTTTTTCAGTTTTTCCGTAAAATTCGTGTTTCAGATCTCAGGCTAAATTGAATAAATCTCTATTATTAATCAGAAATTAAATATATGGTTATCGACAGATGCAGTTGCACTATGAATTAAGGTGAAATTACCAGTTAGCACTGAACATGCATTGCATTTCATTTTTATGCCTGAAAATAGCTGAAAATTCGGTTAAACGGCTATGGTAAACATGAATTTATTCTGATTGAAATGCCAGCTGTTAGGTATCTGATGTATCAGTAATAATCACCATCCAAAAGGTGTGCTTTTTTATGCATTTTCTTTATTCCCAACAGCTTTACTATGGCCTCATATGGTACCTGCTTCTCTGTAAAATCAGCAGCCAGAACATCCTTGCTTCGCCCATACCGGTATTTCATCCAAAATTACCTGAGAGAATCAGGAATACACAAAAATATATTTTATATATTTATGTTCTTATTGGAATTGTCTTAGGAATCTCCGCCAAAATCTTAAAGCAGGATGATCGATAAACCATAATCTGCACTCAAAATAAGTATACAGGTTATTACCACAGCCTTTGTGGCGGCCCGGCCTATCTCCAGTGCTCCCCCCGTTACATAATATCCGTAATATGCCGGAATGATGGATATCAGTAGTGAGAATGTAAAAGACTTTATCATGGCATATACAAGGTTAAAAACCATAAAATTGGTTGTAAGTCCCACAAAGAACTGCTGCCTGGTAAGTATATGCGAAAACATAGCTGCGAGATAACCACCCCATATACATACAGCTATCGAAACAATGATAAGGCATGGAATCATAATCATTGAAGCGATAATTTTGGGCATGATAAGATAGGTTTTGGTATTGACTCCCATAATTTCGAGTGCATCTATTTGCTCGCTGATGCGCATATTGCCAAGCTCAGAGGCAATCTTTGAACCAACTACACCGGCAAGAACAATACATACCACAGTTGGGCATAGCTCCAATATTGAGGAATCGCGTACAAGTGCCGCAATTACGGTTTTGGCCACCAGCGGACTGATCAGCTGATAAGATAACTGTATAGTCAGTACCATTCCCAGGAAAACAGAAATAATGAGCACGATCGGTAATGACCGGATACCAATATCCACGCATTGTTCCATAAACTCAATCCAGTAAACCCTTAAGTTTTCCGGACGGGTTAGTCCGGCCCTGATCATCATTATGATCTGGCCGAAATTGGCAAAAAAAGTACGCATATTCCCGGCAAATTTAGGGAAAGCAAACCTTAAAATTGTGTAAATTCGTCAGTTAACATTTATTCCCCTTATCTGATCAGCTATTCTTAGGTGAAGTTGTTTACTATGGTTTATTTTCCGCAACGGGTTTCCTGTTTTTCATAAACCTGTAAAATGCCCACATGAAAACGGTATATAGAACACTGCAGGATAGTGCAAACAAAATATTATACCCAACCGACTTACCCGGATTGACAAAATACTTTCCTGTCACATACATGCAGGGAGTGTAGATAAGTAGTATTATTATCAATTGCTTTTTACTCATAAAACCACATTAAAATCTATAAAGATAAAACTTAAAAGCCACTCAATTCCCCAGATTATCCCCGCCCATCAAAAAAGAAGTGAAGATATAACCTATCACCTATCTCTTATCACCTATCACTTATCACCTATCTCACCCTTTCGGATCAAGCGCTTTTCTTATCCGTTCAGATACATCCATTAAATGATACTTGCTCATCTTATCCTTTGTTCCTAGTATTGCTGCTGTTATCTGCCCCCTCAATGCTGTTAGATGAGCCCTTACCACGGATACCACATCGGTATTTTTTGTATTTGACGTCAAGTTAAAACCATTGGCAGGCGCCCCTGCAACAGGATTGATAATATTTGAAAGTGCATCTACATAGGCCTTTTGCAGGTTACGGCGGTATCCGTCTATCGGTTTATTATTTGTCAGTTCGCTCCATATCCCGCTCTTCACATCATCTATCATATTTTCTATCGAATAGGTGCTATTATCCCCAAACCTATTGGCTGATGTGGAAAGCCGGTAAAGCCTGCCGCCCGATAGCAGACTGTTCAGTACATTTATCTGGATATTATTTACATACTCGCTGGTTACCGGATAACTTATCTTATTCAATATTTCCCTGTTCAGCAACCACTCTGGTGTTTCAAACAATTGTTTGTTCAGAAAGGCAACAGCTTCTTGCTGTATGGCCTTGGGAGTGGGTTCATATACATCCTCGCCCGTTTGTTCCACGCTTTTAGGCGTTTCATATACCCCGCCCACATTCTTAAGCACATGCCCCATATACCGGCTAAACTGCCCAGCAAGCTGATAATACATATCGCTTAGGTCATCGTATTTATCGGCTTCTTCTTTTGTCCACTCCGGCAATTTTACAAGGATCCTTTTCAGATTTCTGATCCCGTATTCGCTTGCTTTCATGCTGTTATCTCCGAGGTCTTCAGTCTGCTCGCGCGGGTCATATGGGTTGCTTTCAGTACCAAACCATAATCTCGGATTTGCTTTGAGGCTGTCCACCGCCCATTTGTTCACAACCTTTCTATCTTCTTTTTCATCTTTAGTAAAACTTGCCTTATACCCCCACATGATAGCCCATTTATCATAATCGCCTATCCTAGGAAATAAACCAACCTCACTGATGTTATCCTCTGGCTGGGCCACATAATTAAAGCGGGCATAATCCATAATAGATGCAGTATGTCCGTTAGCTTCCACCCATGCTTTGTCTCTGAGTTTTTCTACCGGAGTGCGGCTGCTGCTACCCATATTGTGCCTAAGTCCCAGTGTATGCCCCACCTCGTGCGATGACACAAACCTTATCAGTTGTCCCATCAGGCTGTCATCAAATTCCATTTTACGGGCTCTCGGGTCCACTGCCGCCGCCTGTATCATATACCAGTCGTGCACCAGTTTCATTACGTTATGAAACCAGCCAATGTGGCTTTCTATTATTTCTCCACTGCGCGGGTCATGCACATTAGGCCCGTAAGCATTTTCAATATCAGAAGGCAGATACCTGATTACAGACAACCGTGCATCTTCCAGGTTTATAGTAGAGTCCTTCATGTCCCACTCTTTGGCCATAATGGCATTTTTAAAACCTGCTCTCTCAAATGCTACCTGCCAGTCATTGACACCTTGAATAAGATATGGCCGCCATTTTTTAGGTGTTGCCGGATCTATATAGTACACTATTGGTTTTTTAGGTTCTACCAGTTCGCCTCTTTTCCATTTACTGGTATCCTCGTCTTTTGGCTCCAGCCGCCAGCGCACTATAAATGTCTGGTCATCTACTTTCTGCTGGTCATCCGAGAATATAGTATATTCATCAGCAAAGTAACCTACACGCGGATCAAAAATCCTTTTCTTCATAGGTACCTTTGGCAGCAGCACGAAAGAGTTGTTCGTCTCAATCGTTACTGCATTGGCAACCCTTGCCGCGGCAAGGGTTGTGGATGGAAATGAACCTGGCGAAGGATGTGTAAATGAGGGCGTTGAATTAAAAGTGCGTACCACCTTTACTTCTGTATTGATTGGAAAAGTATTGATCTCTGCTATATAGCTACGGTCAGAAATCTGCCCCCCTAGGTTGAAACGCTTTTTATTAAACTCATGCAAAGTTACAGGCTGGTTGTCGCCTTTGAAAAAATCAGTAACATCAATAACCACTGAGCTGGTGTCTTTGCCGAGCGCTTTAATTTCAAACGACCATGCAATTGGATTTATATTGGAGCTGGTTACTGCCTTATAGATACTATGTGCCGAATCAGCCACACTGATTACGGTTACCACCCTCAGGAAAACCTTGTTATCAGGCCCCTTCTCCCATAATACAGTCTGGTTGTTGGCCATCTCGCCAGCATAAACTCCTCCGCCACCAGCCATTTTACTGTAGCGTGTGGTTACAATCATCTGCCTGTTCATCAATGAATCCGCTATCTCGAAGTACCATTTGTCATCCAGCTTATGCACTGTTATCAGGCCTTTCTTTGTCACTGCTTTATCAGTAATAACCTTATCATAAGCCTTAGGGCCTTTCTTCGTAGCTGTATCCGTTTTGGGTGCCGAAGCAACTGCCGGGGAATTATTTTTCTTGTGCTTGTGCTTGGCGGTTACAGCCAGGGTAAGACAAAGCAGTACAGATATTATTAAGTATCTTTTCATTAATGCTGTTTGTAATGGAAAAACCGGCGACAAAATAGTGAACTTAAATCAGGAATACTATTATTCCCAAAACAGGTCTGCTGTTACTCCAAAAAAAATAAGCAATTATGATGAAGGTTAATTAACCTGAAAACAGCAAACCCGCATTCAGGATTAACTAATTTTGGTGTGGAAATCCCCGATTTAACTATGCACAAACCCCTGCTCCTTACCAAAATCCGATTAATGATCATCCTTTTCGTGGTCCTGCTGATATTAAGCGGCGCAACAGCTTTTGCTAACTATACCGAGCTGAAATGGATGGTCAGCACCCAATTATTTGCCGACGATTCATTGATTGGCTCGTGGCTCACAAAAGTATGGCTTGCTATTAAAGACACCAACGATAACCACCAATTGCTCTTTTATGGCTACGACTGGCTGGCCTTTGCCCATATTGTAATAGGTCTTGCCTTTATTGGCCCCTACCGGGATCCTGTTCGTAACAAATGAATAATCGATTGGGGTATCCTGGCTTGTATCAGCGTACTGCCGCTGGCGCTTATTGCAGGCCCGGTAAGGGGTATACCCTGGTACCACATAATTATTGATTGCTCATTTGGAATAATAGGTATAATCCCATTACTTATTGTGAGGAATTGGATTGCCAAACTGGAAAAGCAATAATATCAAGCAACAGTAACTCAAACTCAATGAGACTAATCTTCAACTGTAAATTGCCAACTGTAAACTGTAAACTACTTCTGAAACAACATCCGATAATCTGTTTTTACCCTCCCGCTGCTTATGTCATCCAGCTTTTTCTTGATAAGCCTTTTCTTCAGGGGCGACAAATAATCTATGAACAATTTACCTTCTATGTGATCGTATTCATGCTGAATCACGCGTGCTGTAATACCATGAAAAATACCGGTATGCTCAACAAAGTTTTCGTCGTAATACTTCAGATGAACCAAACGGTTTCGCTGAATATCTTCCCTCACCTTTGGTATGCTTAGGCAACCCTCATTATATGCCCAGAAATCGCCGGTATCCTCAATTTTGGTTGCATTAATAAATACCTGTTTTATCGGCACCTCACCCGGATATTTTCTCTTGTCTTCATCATTAAAATCCTCTACAATCTGAACTGTATCTATAACAAACAACCTGATGGCCCGGTTGATTTGCGGGGCAGCAAGCCCAACCCCGTTACTGTTGTAAACGGTCTCCCACATATCCGATATCAACCTGCCCAGGTCGGGATACTCGGGTGTAATTTCATCACATACTTTACGCAATATGGGATTACCATATGCAACAACCGGCAAAATCATTTAGTAAAATTCAAAAATCAAAAATCGAAATCTCCTGCTGTAACCATTTTTTGCTCCCAGCGGGATTTCATAATTAAAGATGGCAAAGTTAAATCATTTTTTGGGGTTATCCTTTTTGTAAATCCGTTTCAGATAAGTTGCTCTGAAAGTACTGGCTTTGTAAAAAGCATTTCAGCCATTTTCCTAATCTGATCTTTGCTTCTTACTTCGAAATAAGATTTCCATTTTCAGATTGTAATAACCCTATGTGTAACTTTTCAAGGAGCACATTTTTTTCAATTAAGGCTTCTGCTTCAAATTTTTCATGTAGGGAATTGATGGTTTTTAAAACCTCATTCTTTGTGAGCATACCATAGTTATATCACACAATTTTACGGAAATATTGGCATAAAACCCTACTATAAGATGACTCATTTACATTCCTTGCAAAAAATATTACCTGAAATATAGGCTGTTACGTTAATGATGAAGCAACAAAAGGCCTACCTGTGATCATACCTGTCACCGTCCAGTGGCGATACCTCGATTTCATACAGAGGGCGCTCGTTGAACTTGGTATAGAAGTGAACTACCACATCATTATCCATGTTTACATGCAGTACATGGGTTTCGTTTTTGTAGAAATGATTCCTTGTTTTGCGCTCTTTTACGCTGGCTTTCAATTTATCATAATCAGCCTCCTTGGGTGTAATGTAAATTATTACCGTATCTATCTGCTGAAAGTGCTCATTCTTCACATAACCCCACGAAATAGTACTGTGGCCCTTCTTAAAAGTAGCATAATGGTCGTATTCCTTATCCACATCGTTCAGCGTATAGCCCTTGCCCATTACCACGGTTTCAAAATTACTCAGCGATGAGGTCCTTAACTGCATCAGTTCATTAACTGTAAAATCCTGCGCACGGGTTACACCACAAAAAGTAAAAACAATAATGGCTGCAATCAGGGAAAACTTTCTCATAATAGCTATTTGGGTAGCAAGATAGGGAGGTTTTAAATTTTGTCATAATAATTTTTTAAAAAAGATACCTTGTACCCAATAAAAAGTAGGAAAACTTGCAAACAAAGGCCCTGTAGCGATTTTAGTATTGAATTTTTTTTATCAACTCTCATCTGTAGTGCCATAATACAATTCAACTGCATGTGATCAAATACCCGATACTAATACCAATGTTATACTATTAAGTTGCTAACCAATATCTTTGTTCACGTGCCGAACCACCCTAAACCACAATAGCAAATAGACAACCTTAAAGAAATATTTATGCTCCTCAAAACCCGTTATATCCTGTTGTCTTCATTCTCCGCTCTTATCCTGGCCGCTTGCTCCAGGCCAAGCGACCGCATGTATTTCAGCATGACTGCCACCTACGATTCCACACGCAGAACTGGCAATATTGTTACGGTCTCTGCCCAGAAAACCAGCGGAAACGATGATTTTATCAACCTGTCTGTTGAAGGCCTGCCCGACTATATCACTGCCGACTTTACACAACCCATAGGCCAGTTGCCATGGACTGTCTCTATGAATTTCCATTTCAACAACGCCATTGCCGAAAGTAATGTTTCGTTATGGACCTATTACACCGCTACTATCAGGGGCAAAACAAGCGCTGGTACTTTCCGCACAGCTACGGTTACTTTTTGCTGCTATCCCGGCAATCCCACTGGGGCCTTCGATGGCCTCCAGTTTTGGGGGCATGAAGCCTGTGCGCAGTATCGGGCAGCGAGCTTCGTTCTGTTACGTCGCTGGCTAGAGGGGGAGATACTATCATGCTGGTTGGTTTCTTCCAGACATTAACAGAAATGTTTGATGTGCCTGCAGTAATAAGTGCCAGGGGCCATACCATAACCATTCCGCCATTCACATATAATTATTATACCATCAGTGGCAGCGGGTCTTTTTATGCCACAGGCTATGATTCGGTAGGCTTCAAAATCAATTTCAGCCGCAAAACGGTCAGCACATCCGACACGTGTTCCAGCACCTTTACATTAACGCCCTAGCCTATTTTTTGATTTTTATTCGGTTTCTTAAGTAACTATACCCTGGTTTGCAAGCGGCATATTTTAATTCGCTCCTTATGTTGAGTGTAGTCTCTGACTACACCCCAGTGACCACCAATCTCCGATTGGCGTATAAGTCTCTAACGGATCACTTAAAGTCCCAGCCCTGTCTCAAAAAACTTAGCCATACCCCAAACAAAACAGCCGTCCTTTCAGGACGGCTGTTAAACTTTATTAATAATCTTTAGACTAAATACTAAAGACTAACGACTTACTTGATGATCTCAGTAACCTGACCAGCTCCTACTGTACGGCCACCCTCACGGATCGCGAACTTAAGACCTTTGTCCATCGCGATTGGTGCGATAAGAGTTACATGAAGATTTACGTTATCACCAGGCATAACCATTTCAACACCTGCTGGCAACATACACTCTCCGGTTACGTCCGTAGTACGGAAGTAGAACTGAGGACGGTATTTGTTGAAGAAAGGCGTATGACGGCCACCCTCGTCTTTCGACAGAACATAAACCTCACCTTTGAATTCAGTGTGCGGAGTAATGCTCTTAGGTGCGCAAATTACCATTCCACGACGGATATCTTTCTTTTCAATACCACGGAGCAGGATACCGGCATTATCACCAGCCTCACCACGATCGAGGAGTTTTTTGAACATTTCCACACCTGTACAGGTTGAAGAAAGCGGAGCCTCATTGAAACCAACGATTTCAACGTTCTCACCTACTTTAATCACACCACGCTCGATACGGCCTGTAGCCACAGTACCACGACCAGTGATAGTGAATACATCTTCTACAGACATCAGGAATGGCTGATCGATAGGACGAGGAGGCAATGGGATATAAGCATCAACTGCAGCCATTAGGTCGAGAACTGCTTTATACCACTGATTACTTTCATCATTAGAACCAGCACTAGCCAAAGCGCCTGTTGCAGAACCCTGAATGATAGGTGTATTATCACCATCATAACCGTTCTTAGAAAGCAACTCACGGATTTCCATTTCTACCAGTTCCAGGATTTCAGCATCGTCAACCAGATCAACTTTGTTCATGAAAACCACCATACGAGGTACACCTACCTGGCGGGCCAGAAGGATATGTTCCCTTGTTTGCGGCATAGGTCCATCAGTAGCAGCTACCACGAGAATAGCGCCATCCATCTGGGCAGCACCTGTAATCATGTTCTTTACATAGTCAGCGTGACCTGGGCAATCCACGTGTGCATAGTGACGAGTATCAGTAGCATATTCTACGTGTGCGGTATTGATCGTGATACCACGTTCTTTTTCTTCAGGAGCGGCATCAATTTCATCATACCCTTTTTTCTGCGCCAGTCCCCTGTTTGATAATATAGAAGTGATCGCTGCAGTTAAAGTGGTTTTTCCATGGTCAACGTGGCCGATGGTACCAATGTTTACGTGGGGTTTGTCCCGCTTGAAGGTCTCTTTTGCCATTGTTATTTTTTTTAAACTGTTTAAATTATTGTTTGTTATTATTCACGCCGTTTGGCGGTGATTCTTAATTACTATGCAACCCGGTTATGCATCTTACCAATCGCACATTTCTTATGAGCTGTTAGGCAGGATTGAACTGCCGACCTCTTCCTTACCAAGGAAGTGCTCTACCACTGAGCTACAACAGCTTTTAATAAAGAACTTCAATTTTAATTATAGAGCGGAAGACGAGGCTCGAACCCGCGACCTACAGCTTGGAAGGCTGTCGCTCTACCAACTGAGCTACT
>CAIVEH010000071.1 GCA_903904855.1 uncultured Bacteroidota bacterium
ATGTTGGACTTTCCTCATACCTACATTTGGTGCATCGTCTGTTGAACGGCTTTTTGCCAGCACAATATATATCATTGTTGCATCTCTTACAGCTAAATCCATTCTCCCATTTAACGCCGGATAAATATTCCAGACAGTCGTCGTCGGTTTTAAACCGTTGGTGGAACATAATTGAATTCACACCTGCAAAGGTAATTCGCCTCTCCATAAGGCAAAGCTACATTTTTGCGATCTAAACGCCTATACCTATAATTTTATAACCAGAAACACTTGAATAATTATGGGTAACAGTATTACACTGCCCGCCTAAAATGGTAGAATAATTACCTGAAACAGAATTACCACCATTGCCACCGCTGCCAAAGGCAGTACCACCAACACTATTGACCTCACCCCAACCCTCTAACCCTTCTGCCTTCGGCACCTTCCCTTGAAAAAAGAGAAGGAGTTTTTCGTGGGAGCTACGGCTTATCCATTTTGATCGTTCTATCATTGATTGGGCTTTTACTGTTTTATTGCATCAATTAATTCAAAGGCACGAGATTGTATAGGATTTGATACCGGGTTAAAAATGCCGTCTCATCATCTTCTTATTGCAAAATATAACCTTGCGAGTTTATTTAATAAAATTAAGCTATTTCGGAAATACAACAATAATTTTCGACAATAATTTTAAAATTAGTAGTGGAAGGATTAAAATTCAGCTTCAGAACCGAAGGGTGCCGTGTCCTCTGCCTGCGCACAATATGGTATTATAATGGAGGGGATTATTAAAACACAGGATTTTATTTTTTATAACTTTTAATGTATTCTTGCCAAACTGTAAATCTTCACAAATGGCTCAAAGCGAAATTATAAAACTTTTGCAGTCTTATATCAGGTTGCTCAATGAGGCAGGACTAAAAATACAGAAGGCATTTTTGTATGGCAGTTATGCGAGCAATGAAGCCCGGGCAGAGCGATATAGATGTTATGATTATTTCTGAAAATTTTGACAATAATGATATAGATAAAAAAGCAAAGGCATGGCAGCTTAGGAACAATGATAAAGTATAACATCTTACTCGTTCTATTCCATTTTTATTTCGTTGTGAACGTCCTTAAATAGCTTGCTATTCGCGGATTTCTCAATTCATAAAAAAGAAATATAACTTCGTAATATGTTATACTTTATTTTATCAATGTTCCTTACCCGTAAAGTTGATTTACGCATTGAACCGTTTTCAATAGGGGCAAAACGATTTTTTTCGGATGATGATTCTGCGCTGGTTGATCAGGTGAAAAAGGAAGGAATTGAAATTGCTTTTTAATCCGGAAAATTATTTATTCCAGATTTGACATGACTATTTATATTAAAGCATTTAGCAGGTTTCAGGAAAATATATTCTAATCCCGAACCGTCTTTCTCTGTTTTATTTTCTTTTAAGACAAATCATTCCCCCACAGTAGGCTTTTTACTCATTACTTTTTACTTTTGGCAGACTTAATACTCTCGACTAAAATAAAATGGCTAAGAAACAGAATACCATTAGTGCGACCAATACATCGCCTGTGAAACCATCTGCCGGAACTACAAGGCCCAATAATACAGGCGGGGCCAAACCCATAGTTGCAAAACCTCCTGTAAATTGGTTTTCAATGCCGTATTTATGCCTGATACTGGGCGTAATTTCCTTTTTGCTTTATATGAATACCCTGAGCCATGGCTATATACTGGATGATGTAATGGTGCTGAAGGATAATGTGCTGGTAAAACAGGGTTTCAAAGGGATTCCGGAATTGTTCGGCACACCGCATATGAGGGGTTACCTGATTATCCCCAACGATCTGTACAGGCCGCTCTCGCTGGTTATGTTCGCTATTGAGTACCAACTTTTCGGATTAAGCCCTGTGGTAAACCACTTCTTTAATGTACTCACTTTTGCAGGATGTGTCATCATGCTGTTTTTGTTTCTGAATCAATTCTTTGATGGCAAAAAAACAGCCATTGCCTTTATTGCTGCGCTGATATTTGCTGTTCATCCCATTCATACAGAGGTTGTTGCCAATATAAAAAGCCGCGACGAACTGATGTGCTATTTCTTTGCTTTCTGGTCGCTTAACCTATTTATGAAGTATATGAAAAGCGGTAAAATGCCACAACTGATACTGGGGTGTTTTGTGCTATTTCTCTCTTATATTTCGAAAGAAACTGTGATCACCTTCCTTGCTGTGATTCCGGTTTTGTTCTTCATTTACTTTAATGAAAACAAACAACGGGCCTTCTTTATTTCAGGCGCTACTGTTGCGGCAACAGCCGTTTTCCTTGTTATCCGCACAGTGGTACTCGCCAAATACAATGCCAATCAACCCGGCGCCACTACTGACTTTATGGATAATGCCCTTGTTGGCGCACCTTCAGCGGCATCGAAAATAGCTACTGAGTTTTTGGTTCTGGGCAAATATCTGAAACTGATGTTTATACCCTACCCGCTCCTGGCCAATTATTCATTCAACAGTATACCTTTTGTAGGGTTTGGAGATATCGGCGCTATATTATCCATTCTTGCCTATGGCGCAATGGCATTTTTAGGGATAACCCGCTTCATTAAGGATAAAAAAGACCCATGGGCTTTTGCCGTACTTGTGTATCTGGCCAGCCTGTCGCTGTTCAGCAATTTCCCATTCCTAATGGGCGCTGAGATGGCAGAGCGTTTTGCATTTTTTGCATCAACAGGTTTCTGCCTGGCTGTGGCCCTGGCTATAGAACAATGGATCATAAAGGCTGAAGCAGGAAATATTTTCAGCTTAAAAGCCACCAAAACACTTACCGTCCTTATACCGGTAGTATTGATTTTCGGCGGAATGAGCGTTGCGAGGAATAATGACTGGAAGGATGAATATACACTCTATAAAACCGATATGGAAAAGAGCCCGCAGGACAGCAGGCTTTACCAGTACCTGGCAACTGCCATAGCCGAAAATATGTATCCTGAAGAACCCGACTCCAACAAAAGAAAGGAGATGGATAAAGAAAGTATCGGTTATCTGCAGAAAGCACTGGCTATATATCCTGATTTTGCCGAAGCCCATGTGGAGCTAGGCAGGCTCTATGAGCGAGCCCATATGTATGACTCTGCTGTGGCTCAGAATAACAGGGCATTGCAGCTGAAGCCATTCAATGCCACCGCCAATAATAATATGGGAAGCGTGATGATTACCCTTGGCAGATACCAGGAATCAATACCATATCTGAAAAAGAGCATTCAGGGCAATCCGAATTTTAAGTTTGTTTACCTTAACCTGGCGCGGGCCTATAAGCAGATAAAACAATACGATTCGGCAGCGCCAGCCTATATACAGTTGCTCGCTTTCGACCCCAATTACCTGGATGGACAAAAAGAACTGGCAACCGTGTACTTTATGCAGCAGAAATACGATTCGGCAGGTGTGCATTTCAAAGTAGTTTGTGATCTTACACCCAATGATGCAGATGCATTCAATAACCTGGGCGCTGTGTATCTGAACAGTAAAAACTTCATGAAAGCCATTGACCAGTTTAAGAAGACAATAGCCCTTAACGCTAATTATGTGAATGCATACTCCAACCTTGGAAGGTGTTACTACTTCACCCAGCAATACCAGGCTGCTATTGATATCTTTAATAAGGAACTGAAAATAGACCCGAAAAATGGCAGGGATGTGCCCTATATAGCGCTCTCTTACCAGAAGCTGGGGAATATGGAACTAGCAAGGCAATATGAGGCTGTAGCCAAGACGATCTATTCTGATTTTAAGCTGGAGTAGGATTAAGCCAAGGGGGCTTGATAAAACGGTATAAAAATGGCCCGCGCAAAAGCGCAGAGGCGCGGTTTGCAAAGATCTTTTTTAAGGCCGCAATTGCCAGTGTTATACCGATTCGATTTGATAAAACGGCATAAAAACAGGATCACGAAAAGGCGCAAAGTGGAGCTACAATTTGAGGCGAATTTTATTGGTTATGATTTTTGCCTTACCGGAGCTAAGCAGATGTGCGCGAAGGGATTAGCTCCGATGGAGCATATCCTAAATTATCCATAATAGCTACAAAGCGGTAGCTCCTATTGGAGCAGCCAATTAGATAGGGCAAATAATTACAGTAAAGGTTTGAAATGCACCATTTGGGGATTAAGATAATGGCAGTGAAGTGACCTGTTAATTCAACCTATCGAAGTGATTATAGGTATCGTGGGTATTCCACCAGGATGTTTCTTTCCAGCGGAATGTGAAAGGCATAATGACCACAGACAAATAGAGATTGGACTGGGAAACAATTTTAAAAGGCCCATCGGTTTTACCGGGAAGCGCATGGTCCACCTCAAGCAGATTTACATCTCCCATGGTATACATAATCCTGAATTTGGTACAAAACAAATAATTTTCAACAATCTCAGCCTTAAAATAAGGTGCGCAATTATAACCATATCCTGTTTTTACATCTGGTGCATCGGCAAGGGTGGTCATACTAACCTGAGGAATAAATCCTGCACCAACCGAAGCTCCGTAAAGCTTATGTGTTCTGTCATGGCCGGCAATTTCAAAAATGCGCCTCGATTCAATGGCATGGCAACCGATCTCCCATTCTACGCCAATAGGCAGGCCTATTTGCATGGTACTTGCAGTTAATAGCGGAGAAGGGGAAGAATATGTATTTGTCATGTTCAATCCGGGCCAGGTTGGCATATTCAGGTTCAATCCGATATCCATTGCCCATAAGCTGATATGACCAGTAGCTTTGAACGGTATAGAAGTTCCGAGATATGCCCCAAGGTTAGCAGATGTCAGAGTATGGGTAACATCTACATCGCCTTGCCCTGAACCATATGACCCCACCGGAACGGTACCTGAAAATCCTGCTGTAGACATTACATAATGAGCCCCGATTTCGTACCTACCCAGGTCTCTGAAATAACTGAAAAAAGGATCCAGTTGATACAGATACTGAGCACGCCCGGTCATTGACGATCCCAATATAATAAGAGCAAAAAATATTACCGGCTTTTTAAAGAAATTCATATCTGGCACCATTTGGTTGTAAAAATATAAAAATACTGTTAAAAAAAGATACTCTTTCTGATCTGATTAATTTTTGTTCAAAAAACCATTGCAAAAGAGCCTCAAATGGCCATGAAGCACTGTTTTTAACTAATTTCACCTTCCAATGATCCTGCATTCTCTATATATCGGCATTACAGCCACTAAGGGCCGGGGTATTTTTACCACAATGCCCATAGAAACCGGCACAGTAATAGAAAATGCCCCGGTAATTGTAATGGCGCCTGCAGACCGTAAAATCCTGGATCAGACCCTCCTGCATGATTACATATTCGAGTGGCAACCCGAAGGACAACAGTTGTGCTGTATGGCCCTTGGATGGGTGCCCCTTTATAACCATTCCTACCAGAGCAACTGCGAATACTTTATGGACTACGAAGAACAAACCATGTACATACAGACTGTAAGAGATATCAGCCCCGGCGAAGAACTGACAATCAACTACAATGGCGACTGGGACAATGAAGCCAAGGTGTGGTTTGATGCGGTGTAGGTTTGATATGCATATTCTAAATATCGAAGTACTACTCCATCCTGTATACCGGATACCGGAGGTACCCTGTTTCCATATAAGTGGAATGTTTGTAAACAAATTCCAACTGGGCATTTGCATCTTTGGCAAATACAGGGTCGTTCTTTTGCTTTTCCTTGAGCAATGCCTTCAAAACTGTATCTTTTTCCAGCAATTTTCCTGCTACATCATCAAATACATAGTCGCTGAAATACTCTTTCTGCTGAAGTATACCATCAAAATAATTCCAGGCAAAGAAGGCATCAGGGGCTGTTGGTTCCAGCATTTCAACCAGGTATCTTTTGGCTGGCTGGAATACCGGTATAACATAATCCCCTTCTGCAAACTGCAGTTTGGTTTTAACCGGAGTAACCTGCACATTCTTATGCATGTAGTGTTTTTCGTAGGGATGGTCAAGGGTTTCGTAATCGTCGATATGGTAGGCAGTTACTGCAATGGTTGTATCACTTAGAAGGCGGCCGAAGCGCACACCATTCTTTTTCAACACACCAATTACAGTTACCCAGGTTTTAGGAATAATGTAGGCCATAGGTGCAGTAACTGACTTAACAGGAATAAAATGATCGTAAAATGGCACCATTTTGGTGTAAGGCTTTGTTTCGTCATAATAAAGCCTGGGCAATCCGGATACGTTGCTTTCTTTATAACCAGCTTTATAACCTTTAAACAAAACACTGTCGCACCGTGTAGTGTCGGGCCGCCAATCCAGAACAAATTCATTTTGACTTAAGAGCGATTTACTATCATCAGCCCTTACTTTTTTTATTTCGGAGGCGTGTTCTGATGCGGTTTTAATAAAACTCAGCATCAGGTCGTAAGTAGCTTTAACCCTTTTGTCGAATGGCTTCAACATGTGGGTTTCGGGCACATAGGCCATAATATGAAATAAAGCAGCATAGCCACTTGAGAACCGGGGAAGTTCATAAAATTCCCGCCATCCATTATCGGGCGTTTTGTCAAAGTCGTTAACATAAGGCACCAGATCATAGCCGCGATTCTTCATATCCTTATACAACAGCGGAGTAAATGTTTTGTACATATAGGCACCGGTTTCTCCACCAAGCTTATCATGCTGGGTTGTAAGCAAGGTCATTATGTGTTGATAATCGGCACCGTCGCTAACGTGGTTATCAATAAATATATCGGGGTTAATGGTAGCAATAAGATCCTCAAGGTCTCTGGTTTCGTCTGCATCGCACTTGGCGAAATCACGGTTAAGGTCAAGGTTTCGCGCATTACCCCTGAAGCCATAACTCACAGGTCCATTCTGATTGGCACGGCTCGTGTTGTTCCGGTTCAGCGCCCCACCAATATTGTAAACAGGTATAATGGCCAGCACAATATTATCCGGTATATTTAGCTTGCCGGTAACCGCATCACGAATCAGCATCATGCTGGCATCAACCCCATCCGGTTCGCCAGGATGAATGTCATTGTTAATCAATATTACAACACGGTTGTTTTGCTTCCAGTCCTCCAGATTGTATTTAGCGTCTTTGGTGTAATATACAGCTCGCAGCGGAATCCCAATATCAGTCATGCCAAGATCACTGATCATAATATTATGGAACTTATTAAACAGCATTTTATAGAAATCCCGGGCCTGTGCATAGGTTGCAGTCTCAGTACCGTTTGAACGCTCAAAAGGAGTCAATAATGCGGTATCGACTTTTGTGGCATGGCAAAACGATCCTGCAAAAAATAATAGAAAAATAACCAGAAGCAACCTTTGCATTATACAAAGATAATAACGATAGCTCCATATTGAGAATGTTACTATCATTTACTCCCTTTAATTGTTATTTGTTCTTTTTTCCTTTGCTATAAATCCTTAGGTAATCCCTATTCGCTAAGAGAGAGGTAATATTTTTAGTTTTACCGGGGGATTAATGTGTTTTAAAAATGCACATAATTGTGCTGTTCTGAACGGATATTGAATACTCAACAGATTTATAAGGATAATCTTCTGGATGCCAGCGGTAGTTGGTAAGATAATAATCAGCACTATCAGCTGGCATTATTTCAATCCTGCTGCGGTTATACTCACTTAATGACTGGGTATTGAACCTTGCCAGATACTCTCCTGTTGCATCGCTGCTGATCTTAATCTTTCCTTCAGGAATTACTTTCACCAGGTGGTCCAGCGCCTGCTTATAGCTGCAGCCCCAATAATCAAGTTCGTAATTTTTGCGGAGCGATTCTTTATCATGACTTACCAGTTCATTGAAATAGACCTGCTCAAAGGGATGGTTTCTGACCATAAAATACCCGATAAAAATCAACTGAAGTATACATGCTGCCTGAACAATGATTTTGAGACGGGTTTGCATGAGCTTGTTAATGCAATACAGTGCCAGCATTACAAAAGGCGCATAAACAAAATACAGGTGCCGCCAGTCGTCGTAAATAACTGCATGAAGAAAGATTACTGCTAATATTGGTACCCCAAAAGAAAGCAGGTATAGTATATAATTTCGTTCGGGTGTGTTAGTGAGGTAAACGAGTGGTTTCCTGAAAAAATTAAATACAGCCCAAATTATACCTGCAAAGCCGACCAGTAACCAAAGTACAGGATTGGTGATGACAAACCAGGTGGGGAAATAGGTCCAGGGAAGTGCAGTGCCTGGCACCATTTTGCCTCCCAGCAGCACACTGAAAGGCCAGTCGAAATGTGACATGCGCTGGTAGGAAATGATAAAATTATGTATGGGGTTGGTCCATAAATAGGGCCAGCAGGCATAAAGCATTACGAAAAAAGAACTGCCAAACAGGAAAAGGTTGATAAATGCTGATTTAATATTCTCCTTTTTCAGGTAAGCTGTTATTATGTCTGCGCTTAAAAAGAAAAGTATAAAACCATCGAGGATTACACCCATTATCCTGAGGCTGGTAGTGTAGCCGCAAGCCAAGCCCAGCAATACATAGAGCCATCGTTTATTCTTCTCAAATGCCAGTTGGCTGATGGTAAAAGTGATCATAAACATAGCCAGGTAGGGCACGTCCTTACTATTGAAAAATGAATGGGCATAGATGCGTGGGGCAAATGCATAGATCATAAATCCCAGGCAAGCAATAAACTGGTTTTTAAATAGTCGCAGCGCAAGCAGATAACAACATAAAGCGCTGATAAGGAAGAAGATGTGCGACACCAGATGCCGCATGAGGAAAATATGACCTGCATCCTTTATCCTAAGAACTTTTTCAATAAGTATCAGCGGTAACTCAAAACCGACTCCGTAATGCCTGTCGCGGTAAGTGAATAACTGCTGGTCGCCATGAAGCATATAGTCGAGGCTGACCTCACCGGTATGATGTTGCATAGATTCATCCCAGGCTATACCATAATCGCGGAAAACAAGAATACCTATTACCAGCGCCATGATAAACAGGATTATTCCGGGGAAATATGGGGAAAGTTTTTTAGTCATTACTTTGTGCACAGGAATATTTAACTATAAAAGTAAAGAAATTGTTCAGCCTGAGAAGCTTGTATTCTGGTAAAACCCAATTCTGCAATAGATTTTCGTAAAACTATTGATTGGAATTAGCCAACCAAACAATGTCTGCCATGCAAATCATTTTTTTGCTTACCTTAACCACTCAATTTAAAGTGGTAAAAAAACCATAATTTCCATTTAATTTTATCGCATGAAGGATAAACTGCTTAATAAAAATATACTTATTTTGGCCGCCATTTGTGTGGTTACTTTTATGTGCTTTCAGTATACAGTTCACAACCAGTTTACAAATTGGGACGACGACTTTTATGTTACCAATGACCCGTATATCAAGGAGTTTACATGGCAGAACCTGAAAACTATTTTTACAGAGGATATTACCAAGAACAACTACCACCCGCTGTGTATGCTGTCGCTGGCTATCAATTACCATTTCTCAAAACTGGATCCGCAATCCTATTACCTTACCAATATCATTATTCATATTGCCAATGTGATACTGGTGTTTTTCCTGGTTATTCAGCTGACTATCCGGCTGAAGATTGGGGAAAATGGAAGATTGTTTATGGCATCTTTTACAGCGCTGTGGATGGGTGTTCATCCTATGCATGTGGAATCTGTATGCTGGATTGCCGAGCGTAAGGATGTGCTTTATGGTTTCTTTTATTTCTTCGGGCTGCTGGCTTATCTAAGGTATATAGATTCAGGTACCAAGAAATGGTATTTCATCACCTATGTGCTTTTTGTAGCTTCCTGCCTGAGTAAACCTATGGCAGTGGTATTTCCTTTTTCAATGATTGCCGTTGATTTTTTGCTCAAACGAGATTGGCCCGGAACCAATAAGGATAAACAGGTGAAAATGAGTGCGGCTGGCTATCTGATGAGCAGGAAGTGGGCTTCTGTTATAGTAACCGAAAAGATACTGTTCATCCTTACTTCGCTGGTTTGCGGTGGCTTTGCATTTTATACCCAGAATGCAACAGGCGCTATTGCTTCGTTTGCAACCCTGACTCTGGCCGAACGTACCATGTATGCGGCTTATGGGTTTATAATGTATGTAGCCAAGTTATTCAATCCTACGTTTCTTTCCACCTTCTACCCATACCCTTTCAGGTATATTACAGGTAACCTGGAAAGTATTTTTTATGCTGCTCCTATACTGGCCCTGGCGATAATTGCAGTACCTGTGTGGCTGGCCTGGAAAAATAAGAAGGAACCTCAGTATTTCCGTATTGCAGGATTTGGTATTGGCTACTTTCTGTTCAACGTTATGTTTGTGCTACAGTTTATATCGGTAGGCGCAGCGATACTGGCCGACCGATATTCATATGTAGCGTATTTCGGATTATTTTTCCTTATTACTTATTTTCTGAACGAGATCATGAAGCGGTATCCGTCAATTAAGACTGGCATGCTGGTTGTATTGTGCCTGATTTCAGCTGGATTAGCTTACGGCACCTATGAACGCACCTTTGTGTGGCACGATGCTGAAAGCCTGTTGAGTGATGCAATAGAGAAATACCCAGGGAAAAAGGACTTTAGCAAACCACACGACAGCAAAAACAGCGGTATTGCGATGCTCTCATATAAATGGAGAGGAAATCTGTATTTTGACCAGGGTGATTTTGACAAGGCTCTTGCCGACTATGGCCTGCTCATAGACCTGCACAGCGCCGATGCCAAGGTATATGATAAAGTGGCTGTGATATACAGCCAACGCAAGGATTATAAAAAGGCGCTGGAAACATTTGACAAATCGCTGGAGGTGCAGAATAATGTGTACCGGACCTACGTGGACCGTGCTATGACTTATGTGATGCTTAATGATACCAACAATGCGCTAAGAGACCTTGTAATAGCGGTGAAACTGAATCCTAAAGCTGAGCAGATAATGAGTGACTCTTCTTTTATGTATGTGCAGACGAAACGTTATGATCCGGCAATAAAGCAATATAATATGCTGATAATGCTCAACCCCAATAATCCTTTTTACTACTTCTACAGAGGAGTGTCTGAGTTCAATCAGAGTAAACTTACCGAGGCTATGGCTGACTGGGAAATTGCTGTAAAATTCAATACTTCGAAGGATGTAAAACAATCGGCATCCTACAACCTCAGTGTGGCTTATGATGCCATGGATAAGGACTCGCTGGCGGTATATTATGCCGAAATGGCCCAGGAAGCAGGCTATGGCGTAAAGCCTGATTTCCTATCGGGGCTACGGGAGAAAAAAGAGAAACAAAAGAGAAGATAACAAATGTAAATTCAGGTACTAAAAAGGTAATATCCCCGTTATACTCAGTTGTTTGAAGTTTCAACAATTTTGTATTATTTTACAACTGTGAAGTATATCTGGTCTTGCTTTTCTTTATTGGCGCTTTTATCAGGTTGCATGTTGGTACCTGCATCGGGGCAAACAGGCATTAATTATAACTACAATTACAATATTTATAATGGATTACCTTCCAATCATATTTATGATATAATAACAGACAGGCATGGCTATTTGTGGCTGGCAACAGACAGAGGCGTAGTTAAGTATAATGGCTATGAATTCAGGATATTTGGTACCTCTGATGGGTTGCCTACAAATGACGTTTGGCAACTCATGGAGGATAATAAAGGAAGAATCTGGCTCGGGAATATCACGGACCAGGTAGGATACCTACTAAATGACCACTACCACAAATCATATATTAAAAATTATAATAGCACCATATATCCAATGGATTTAAGGCCTTACAAAGATGGTATTATATTTATGTCAAGTCACAATGATGATTTCTTTCATTCTATTTGTACAGAAAAAAATGATACCATTGTATACCACCCATTAGATGTTGGTGATTTTGAATTAAAAATAAATAATGAAAGACTTGGAATAAAGACAAATAATAAAAGTAGTCGTCCATGGTTAAGAATTTCTACTTTGGGCAAACCTATCATCTTATATAAATCTATTCTGTTCAAATATAATTTAGATAACTTAAGTGACCCGATTCAACAAATATTTAAAATAGATACTGACTTTTTCAATAAGCATATATTATACAACAATGGAGAGGTTATGATAGGTGATTATTTTGCAGCCTACAGCACTGATAAATCGGATAGCAAATTATACCTGATCAATACAGAGGATGGCAAAACAAGTGAACTGGATATAAGTAAGTATTGTGAAGATGCCAATATATACTATGTATCACCCAGAAAGGATAAGAAAGAATTCTATGTGGTAACGAGAAATAACATTACAACATTCGGCTATTCGAATGGAATAAGTTTAATAAAAAATTACAAAATTCATGAGTTGGTCTCCAATCCAAACCTTGATGGAGATAAATTGTATGCGTTTGGCAATTTCCCATTATGGAATTTAATAACCGGGTCAACAACTAACGGTTGCTATATGGCCTATGACTTTAATAATAATTTTATACCATACAGAAAAACTGAACTCAAGGATTTCGAATTATGCGGCAATTTCCCGGGGGAAATATCCTTTTGGTGGAACGGAACTCTTAAAACCCTTATTCAAATTGAACCAGATGGTAAAGCTACTTCTATCAAAATGCCCTCAGTATCGAGAATATATAGTATAAGCAAATATCATAAGGATACCTTTTTAATAAATAGTTATAGCGAATTTGCATTTATACCCAAAAAGAAGCTGGTTTATAAAATAAATAAATCAATATTGACTGGCCCTATCCAAAAATTATTGATTAAGGACACCAGTAATTTTTTAATGATTGGAGCTCATGGCATTTATAAGCAATATATAATTAATATAAATGATACCACAAAAGTCACCCTTCCTCCCTTGTATTTCAAACATGATAAATTTGCAGAGTTTTTATTCGACTCTGTTAATAATAATATTGTTTCATACAACTACAAACAATTATTCATATACACAAAATCTGATACAGCTAAGTTTTACAATTGCAATCAAAATAATTTTGGTGTAAAAACTATTCAACAATTAGTAATTGATAATTTGTATGGAAATTACTTTTTTAAGGGACTGAACAATATTTCAGCTTATAACGTAAATAATAATTCTAATATTGAAATATTGAATAATTTAAACACAAAAGATTCAAAATTATGCATTTATAGAAATAAACTGATAGTTGTAGGTCGATTTGGAGTAGCCTTCTGCAAAATCAATGGGCGATTGGAGATTTCGCAGCCGCTAATTTATCATAACTTCAAAAGCATTAATTATAAATATATTTATTATTGTGTAGCATTGAACGGAAAAGTTCTGATTAATACAGATAAGGGTGCGTTTGAGGTATCCATCCCCTCTGATAGTGAAATTTCTCAAGCGCCAGTTGACAATACCCTGTCTTCAGCACGATTAATTTACATATACCAGGATAGTTTGCAGAATTTCAAAACCGGCGACACTATTATAATGAATCAAACTGAACGCAAAATACAGTTTGATGTGATTAATCCGTATGGCGATGGGCAAGTTGCCTACAATTATAAATTTCCCGGCGATGCAGATTGGCATGAGCTGAATGCAGATGAGCTTAATATACCTGATAATTTTCAACCTGGTAATTATTACACGCTTTTATTGAAAATAAATGATGATGTGTGGAACAGCAATCCAATATCCATTAATATATACATAAAACCCTATTGGAGTCAGACCAGTACTGGAAGAGGAATTATATTGACTTGCTTATTTGCAGGTATTATATTTCTTGTTTTCATTATCGTAATAGTTACCCGGTTAATAGTAATAAATATATCAAAAAGAAGAACCCTAAGAATGGAACTGGAGCTGAAAGCAATGTATGCCCAGATCAATCCGCATTTCATATTCAATTCGCTTAATTCTGCTTTATTGCTGGTGAGCAAAAAGAAAATGGATGAGGCTTATGAGCACATATCTAAATTCTCCCGCTTGCTACGGGGATATCTGAAGTCATCGAGGAATAAGCTGATCTCAATAACGGAAGAAATAGTAAATCTACGTGATTATATGGAGCTACAGCAGACCCGATTTAAAAACAAATTTGAGTACCAGATAATTTTTGAACCCGGCGCTGAACTGGAAAACTTCAGGATACCCTCGCTGCTGCTGCAACCATTTGTGGAGAATGCCATTAACCACGGCATATTGCCTATGGAAGAGCCCGGACTGCTAAAAATAATATTTACATTGGCTGAAGAAAATAAAACACTTACCTGCACCATTGATGACAATGGAATAGGGAGAAAAAAATCGAAAGAAAATAATGAAAAAAATAAACTGAAAGAAGATTCGTACGGAGACTTGCTCATTAAAGATCTTGTGAGTATTTTTAACAGGTTTGAGGATATGAATATTGAGATAAAGTACACTGATAAGGACGCGCCTGAAACAGGAACTATAGTAACGATAAAAATAAAAAATCTGAAGAATGTCCAATAATTTTTCGTGCATCATAATAGACGATGAACAGGATGCCATTGAACTGCTGACCGATAGGATAGGCAGGCTATTTAATAACATTAACGTTGCAAAATCGCGCCACGACTGGACAGGCGCACTACAGGCACTGAAAGAGGACAAGTATGACATCATATTCATGGATATCAGTATGCCGGGTAAAAGCGGCATAGATCTGCTGAAGCTGCTGCCTAACCTGGAAGGCGAAATAATATTTGTAACAGCGCACGAACAATATGCACTGGATGCATTTTCGGTATCGGCAACCGGCTATATACTGAAGCCGATAGACGACGAAGCGCTGTATACCGCCATGAATAAAGCGATAGTAAGAATTGAAAATAAAAGGCTGGCCACCCAGCCCAAAAACAATGCCACAACTGTGGGCAATAAAATAGGCATACCCAACAACCACGGTATAGATTACATCAACATTAATGATATTCTGTACCTGGAAAGTACCAATAAATGCACCCGTATCGTTACATCGAAGGGGGTATATACCAGCACATCCAACATTGGCCGGTTTAGGGAAATAATCACTGATGATTCATTTTACCAGATACACAGGTCGTTTATAATAAACCTGAACTGCATTCTGAGATATGAATCTACCGGCGTTGTGGTTATGACCGATAAGATGGAGATACCGGTTTCCCGCATTGTTAAGAATGATTTCCTGAAAATATTCAATAGTTATTCTTGATTTTCAGTCTAAAGTCGTAAGTCTATAGTCTATAGTCTTAAGTCTATAGTCCTAAGTCAGTACCTGTATGTGATAGGCCGTGCCTTTTGTCTTTAGCTGGATGCCTGAATTTTTCAGATTTTCATTCGATTCTTCAAATTAATCTTCCTTTTGAGAAGCTGTGTTTTTACCATTCGGCGGCTAAAACCTACATTTCACACCCTAAAACGTGCAGTTCGACGGAAAGTTGAATATTTTTTTGTGGGCTAATGTAAATTGCAGTCAGAAATAAAGGGAATCATAAACCACATTACTTTCTCAGCCCCTAAAGACATTGTTCACTACCCGAATGAAATTTGAAGTATACCCAACCAAAGCATAGCGCCTCCCCCGAGGCGCTATTTTTTTTATTGACCAGAGTTCTCTCCCCCATCCTTGAAACTATTATTTACCGTTTATCGAGTAATTCCGACAGTTCGCGCCGTTTTGGGTGCAGTTCGTCGGAAAGTGGAATGAAGAAGCTTTATGAAATTCTAATTTACACTTGTTCACACCCCAAAAAGCTAACTGGATTTCCTTTAAGGCACGATATATCTATACTTTCTTTCCTGGCAAAATAGCAACCATTTCAAACGCCTTAAACATGAGTTTATTTTTTTACTTATATAATTAATTTATAATCAATATATTAAGTGAAAATTTTACCGTTCGTCGGGTAATTCCGACAGTTCGCGCCGTTTTGGGTGCAGTTCGTCGGGTTGTGAATTGGATTGGGGATTGCTGCCTGTACTTTGCTGAATAAATTCATTTTTTAACCAAAAAATCTTAAGCAAGATGAAAAAGACACAAATGCTATTGACAGCTACCATTATGCTAACGTTGAGTATTAACACTAATGCTCAAACTTATTGGAACAATGCCGCGGGTACTCCTGTTCCTCCCAGCACTACCACCACCAATGGAGACTGCCATCTTGGAGGTGCACTTTATGCACAAGGAGGGCAAATCGATTTAACTATGCCTGTTGATGGCTCATGGCGTTCAATTAATGCTCATAGCTCCTTAGCAGGTCTTTCTTTGGCTTCAAATGCTGATGGCGCTGGTATGACATTGAAAGGAGGTACAAGTGCTGACAGACCGGGAACAATTAGTTTTATTACTACGGGTCCATTATCAGCCCCCTCACCCGCCTCTACCGGACCAACTGGTTATATGTATTATTGGTATGGTGATAATGGTAGTGGCACTACAACTTGGCATAACCTGATGCACATTTGGAATGATGGAAAAGTTACAATTGGAGAAAGCCTTGATGCATGGTGGGAAAATACAACAAACACACCTGATGGATATAAACTATACGTAGCTGATGGTATACTAACTGATAAACTTAAAGTAGCAATGCATACTGATCCAGCAAACTGGAGTGATTTTGTCTTTAAAAAGGATTATAAATTAATGCCATTGAATAAGGTGGAATCTTATATTAAAGCAAACAAACATCTGCCAGATGTTCCATCAGCCCAGGAAGTATCGGATAATGGAATCGATGTTGCGAGTATGGATGCAAAACTGCTTCAAAAAATTGAAGAGTTGACATTATATGTAATTCAGCAACAGAAAGAGATAGAAAATCTTAAGAAGAGAATGAACCCATAAAAGCAAACGAATCATATGTTTAACATTTAAAATTTTATTTTCATGCAACGTTTTTTGATAATCTTCGCAATTACTTTTTTTTCATCATATTTACGTGGGCAAGATATCGTTAATGGAGATTTTTCTTCCTTTTGTGGAACTCAACCAACAGTTTCATGTAGCGCGTGTACAGGTGGAAGTTCTTTTCAATATTTTAACAGTCCATGTCTAAATAATTGGTTTCGTTCAAATGGCGCACCCTACATATCTGCCCCTTACTTAATATTAAGAACTGTAGATTATCCATATCCCAATTCATGCACGGCATGCGATGGACCTGGTAGTCAGGGAATTGTTGGGAATTATAATTTTGTAGCTGGAGAAACATACACAATTAGTCTTTTGATGAAAGTATATAATGCTTGTCATTATACAAGCATTAGCCTATTTGCAACAAATGGATTAACAGAACCGCCAACGCCAACATGTGCATTTTCACCTCTTACAATACCTGCAGGAAATGAACCTATCGGTTCTTATTCGCCATCGCTATGGGGCGAAGTTCACACTGATTGGACATTGACCTTTACCTTTACAGCAACTTTGGCCGGTAATAATCAATTATTGATTTTAGTTGACCAATCATCACAATTATATCCGTATTGTGGTGATAAAGGTTCAGTATATGGACTTTATATAAAACTAGCGCAAGTAAGTATATTTCATTGCACCAGAGATATATTATTAATAAACAAATCCACAACAATTGATCCATCAACAGGTGTCTTATTTTCTTCGGGTGGCACCTTCGCCCATTCTGCAATTAGGGCAGGTAGCAGTGTCGCTCCATCAGGCGATCCAATTGTCAATTCCCCAACTAATATTAAAACAACATTAATAGGTGAATGGATACAACTTGAACCTAATTTCAAGGCTGTAGTAAATCAAGGCTCATTTTTTGAGGCGATTCCAAATATTCATTGTGGAAATCCACTTCCATGTTCAATCAAAGGCCCAGATTGTATTGTGCCTGGAGGAAGTATTACTTTAGTTCCAGGAACACTAGGAGGAACCTGGACCAGCAGTTCGCTTGATGTAACAGTTTCTGCAGGCGGAGTTGTCGTTGCAAATCCGTTTGTTCCGCTCGGAACAATAGTTACAATTACTTATTCATACCGGGAATGTATCACTACCTTAGATATTGTCGTAGGTGCCGATTGTGGCCCTACTGAACGTATTTCCGCACATCGTAATGTAATTTCAAAAGAGGAGAACTCCAGTGTACAACCGATAAAAATCATGCCAAATCCAGCTGAAAATTATATATCCATATTCTACCCTTGCAAATCAGATGGGCAGTTAGAAATAAAAATAAAAGATATTGCTGGTAGAGTAAGATATTCAGAGCTGGTAAATTGTAATAGGGGTAATGATGTGCAACATGAGATTGATATAAGTACATTAGTTTCTGGTATTTATATTGTAGACCTAACACTCAATAACCAGCATTACATAAAGAAAGTAGTAAAAATGTAAGGACTGAAATTACAATCCAATCTGCTTTAGAAAACGTATAAATTTAAATCTTAAAAATACGGGCGCCTCACAAGGGCGCTAGTCTTTTTTTATGTATTATTTAAACTTTAAAATAGCCCGAAATTTACCGTTCGTCGGGTAATTCATACAGTTCACGCCGTTTTGAGTGCAGTTCGTCGGAAAATAGTTTGTTTTTATAATTGAAACTTGCATATTGCAATATAAATCAGTGTTATCATAAAATATACTTGTCATGAAAACAAAAAATGATATTAAATTAAGTGCCAAAATTATTATTCCATATTAAACAGAGCAGCAATTAAACAAATCATAAAATGCAATTAAAATTCACCCAATTTTTAACTCTAAAAACAAAATGTTATGAAAATGAACAAACTTTACACGTTACTGATTATTTCATTAATGATGATCAGTACTCAGACAAATGCGCAGTGCTACTGGGTTTATGATGACTGTTATCCGCTGCTTTTGGATTTTGCGCCTTTCACCTCACCAATATGCGCCGGAAGTTGTGTAACCCTAAACCCTATATTAGATCCCGGCAGCAGTACAACTTTAATTCCGCATGATTTTTCCTGGGCAGCCTCATCTGGTGCCGTTCCCGCTCCAGGCCTGGGGTTCCCTGGCGCAACCACGGTTTGTCCGGAGGTTAATACTACTTATACATTGACTGTAAATTCATTTGGACCTAATCTTATGTCGAATGGAGATTTCAGCCTTGGTACATCCTGCTTTACGAGTGCGTATTTCTACACTATAGGTGCCGGTACCGGCGCAGATCCGTTTTTAGATACTTATGGTGATTATTATTCTGTTTGCTCCAACATCAGTTCTGTAACCAGCCCTTCAATTTCTCCATTTACTGGAGCGCCCAATATGCTTGCATTTAATGGTGCAACAGACGGAAGAGTTGCTTATAGCCAATCAGTAAATGTTTGCCCTGGCACTGCTTCATCTTCAAATACATATCAGTTTACAATTGATGTAGCATCGTGGACAGATGCACCTAGCCCTATATATAAACCTAAATTGCAAATTTTAATAAATGGCATTCCTCAATTAACCTATATGATTCCAGATTTCGATAATTGGAATCATTTGTCGTTTACCTGGTCGAGTGGTATGACAAGTATTGCACTCATAGAAATTAAGGACTTAAATACGCAATGGAATTATAATGATTTTGCTATTACCAATTTAACTTTCAGAAGAATGTCTACTTCAACGGCCACAACAACAGTTAATGTAATCCTTGAGCCAGATGCTTGTGTAACAGAGGCCATGATTGGTGGAGATTATTTTTATAATTTCAGTTCAGTACCATCAGCAGGGGTAACTGTTGATTATATAGGATTTCATTTCGTACCACCTTATGCCACTGTTACACCTTTAGGTTGCACTATGACAACAACTGTGCCTGCAACATACAATTGGTATACTGACGTTTTTGCCGCGTGTCCTGGAGCCTATGGAGTATGCATTAAAAATATACATTACTTAGGGTGCACCTGGGCAGTTCCGCATAGTGCAAGTTGCTGTGCCGCAATGAGATATGGTAGTTTTACCGGATACCGTAATGCTGATACCTCACACTCTACAATAGCTTCCATGCCTGAGCAGTTTTTAACTATTGTACCCAACCCCAACAATGGTACATTTACGCTAAAAGGTTCAGTACCTGGCATTACTACCACAACACAGGCAACCCTGGAAATAATAGATATACTAGGTAAAACCATTCTTACCGATATTGTACAACTCGAAAATGGGTCGATCAATAAAACCATTACCCTGGGCAATGATATTACCAATGGTGTGTATATGGTAAGATTTAATGCAGATGGAAACATTAAGGTACTCAAATTCACTTTAGACAGGTAATCTGAGTCCTATTTTTTTCAACAGATGAGTGCGGTATTTATGCCGCACTCATTTTTTTTTGTTCTGAGCTTTTTGGCCCAAATATGCCAATTCCTTAACAGTCTGAATGTCTATTTTCCTTACCTTTGCACCTCACAAACAGGTTCTTTAGTTATATAATATGATAAGCCGTAGGAATATCAGGGTAAAAGTGATGCAAACGCTTTATACATTAGCCTCACTGGAACATGATGCGGAGCAAAACAAGAAGGCAGCAGCAAGGATATTGAACGATAAACTGGAACATGTTCTTGATATTTTTACAGTTTCAGTTTTATACTCTATACGCATTGCCCAATATGCAGAAACAGATGCATCCAAACGTTTATCGAAGTATCTGCAGAGTAATGAAGACAAAAATGTGGATACCCGGATTGCTGAGAACAGTTTTGTAAAAAAAATGACCAGCAACGCCTCCTTTACCGAAAAAATTAAGAAGGATAAGCTGGACCGTTTTGTGGATGAGGAGTGGGTGAAAAAAATATTCCTGAATCTGGTGAAAACTGAAGAGTATGCCAGGTATATTGAAGAAAAGGCCCCTACACCGGTTCAGGAAAAGGAAATAGATCGGAAGAGCACAGTCTGAACTC
>CAIVEH010000072.1 GCA_903904855.1 uncultured Bacteroidota bacterium
ACTTCAGTATACCGATTTTGGAATCACTGTCTGTAACATTGATGATATATAAACCAGCAGGTAATGATTGCAAATCTATCTGTTTTCTGAGTTTGCCATCTGAAACAATGACTGATTCAGAAATTACCTTCCTTGCAAGCTGGTCGAAAATGTCGATGGTGGCATAGCCATCGGCAAAATTATCGCCAGAAATAGATAAGATATTGTGTACAGGATTAGGATAATACGCCAGCCCATTGGCAATGGCAGGAGCAACAACTCCTGAAGGGAAAGGTGGTGGCCCATACGTTGAAATTGTAATGGTATTACTGGTAACTGAATAGCCTGCACTGCAATCAGGGGTTATAGTAAGTACACAGGTATATATATTCCCGTTTGTTGCACTTGGGTCGGTGTATGTATTATCAGTGGCACCGGAAATGTTGGATCCGTTGAGCTTCCATTGATACGACAGATCATTGACAAGGGAGGTATTTGCTGTAAATGTTATTGGAGTACCGGCAGGCACTGAGATTGTATCTGTGGTAATCATAATAGTACCATTATAGGGTGATACCCTGATCCGATGGTTATTTGCATCTGATACAAATAAATGACCGTATTTGTTGATAGCTACCCCACCTGGAAGTGATATTTTGGCAGAAGTGGCCGGCCCTCCATCGCCTGAAAAACCGGCAGTACCAGTGGCAATAACAGTAGATATTATACCAGTAGTAAGATTTATCTGCCTGATTTTATTATTACCTTGATCGGCAATATAGAGAATATTTCCACCATCGAATGAAAGCCGGGTAGGATTGTAGAGCTGTGCCGCTGTAGCCGGGCCACCATCGCCTGAACTGCCAGCAGTTCCAGTGCCTGCAAAAGTGGTAATAACTCCGGTAGCAATTACATATTTCCTGATCCGGTTATTGCCATAATCTGCTATATACAAATTGCCATAATTATCTGCCATCACATCTCTTGGGATTGATACTCTTGCTGAGATACCAAGGCCTCCATCTCCTGAATAGGCATTGGATCCAGTACCTATTATCGTGCTGATAAAACCAGTGCCGGCATCAATGCGTCGAATCCTGTAATTAGATGCATCAGCGAAGTAAATGTTGCCGGATATATCTTCACATAGACCAATTGGGTTAAAAACCCGTGCAGCGCTGGCCGGGCCACCATCGCCTGAAAAACCGCTGGTTGCAGCAGTCCCCGCAATAGTAGTAATAATTCGGGTGGAGGCATTAACTTTCCGGATTGTCTGCCCTGTTGTGTTAGATATTAATATGTTACCTGCCTTATCAACATAAAGGCCTCCTCCGCCAGACATGTTAAGGGTGGCGGCTGTAGCCGGCCCGCCATCACCAGTATTTCCAGTTGAACCATTTCCGGCCACACCGGTGACATAACCATCTACAGAGATCATCCTTATGGTATTAGCAAAAAGATCGGCTATATAGATGTTGCCAGTGGTATCGGTGGCAAGTGCGCGGGGTGATTGGAACGTAGCTGCAGCTGCCAGGCCACCATCTCCGGTAGATGAATTTGCACCTGTGCCTGCAACGGTATAGAAGTAGTGAGGCGCGCCTTCAACAGTGAAAGGAAAATAAACAGGAGTACTGCATGAAAAACCGTTGGTAACTGTATAAGTGATGGTAACGCTACCTAAATTTACTCCTGTTACCACACCTGTGCCGCTGCCAATAGTTGCAAGTGCAGAACCGGAAGACCAGACGCCGCCTCCGGTAGCATCGCTGAGTGAAACAGAAGATCCTTTACAGACTCCAGAAGCGCCGGTAATGGGGGCAACAGCAGGGAAAGGATTTACTGAAACAGTAGTAGTGTTTGTACCAGTAGCTGTGCAACTATGGGCATCAGTTACAGTAAGCGTATAGATGCCACTTGCGGCAGTGGTTGCTGCAGAGATTGAGGGATTCTGCAAAGTGGAAGAGAATGCAGAAGGGCCAGCCCATGAATAGTTAAGGCTGCCCGTACCGCCACTTGCAGCGGATGTAATGTTCAGAGTAGCTGTACCTGTACAAAAAGGACTGCTATTGCTGATAGAAGTGATAGCAGGAGCAGGATAAATAGTTACTGAGGTAGTATTGGAGCCCGTGGCGGCACAACTACTTCCGTCGGTAACAGATAGTGTATAAGTTCCGGAGGCTGCTGTGGTAACTGAAGAAATGGATGGGTTCTGAAGGGTAGATGTAAATGCCGCCGGGCCTGACCAGGAATAATTAAATGTACCAGATCCTCCACTTGCAGTACTGGTTAAATTCAATGTGTTATTTGCGCAAACGGGACCAGAATTACCTATAGTTATAATTGCAGGTAGTGAATTTACAGTAACTGTTGTAGTATATACAGTTGCCGGACTGCAACCTGAAGCGCTCCCGCTACTAACAGTGAGGGAATAAGTACTGGTAACAGTAGGAACAGCTGAGGGATTCTGAGCCGTAGTAGAAGACAGGAACGGTCCTGTCCATGAATAGGAAGTTACACCACCAGTTGGGTCCGCAGATAAGTATACTGTGCTTCCGAAGCATACTGGTCCGCTATTTGTAGGGGCAGCAGTAGGAGTGGGGTTTACTGATACGGCTGTAGTCAGATTCAGAACACAACCCGGGTTGGATGTACCATCAGAGACTGTAACAGAATAAATTTCAGAGGAGCCAGGTGTGGCAGAAGTGGCTGCAGTGGTTGAGGAAGATAAGCTTGATCCCGACCATAAATAAGTAGATGCAGCACCTCCGGGGTTGGCATTAAGATTAACTGTGCCACCTGCACATATCGGACCACTGTTGGAAGGTGATGCTGTTACAGCCGGTGTTACAGTAGCAGTGGTTGTATAACTGTTGCTGCACCCAGATCCCAAAGTGCCATTTGTGACGGTTAATGAATAGGTGGCCGTTGCAGTAGGTGTTGCTGTTGGGTTCTGTGTCGTGGTTGATAATAAATCAGGGCCACTCCATGAATAGGTGCTGGTACTGCCTGCCGGATTAGCTGAGAGTGTTACAGTTCCACCATTGCATATTGGGCCACTGTTAGTAGGGCTGGCAGAAGGTACCGCATTTACAGAAACCGTTGTGGTGTAATTGTTGCTGCAGCCAGATCCGGCTGTACCATTTGAAACAGTTAATGAGTAAGTAGATGTTATGTTGGGTGTTGCCGTAGGATTCTGAGCTGTGGTTGATGATAAATTGGGGCCACTCCAAGAATAAGTGTTTGTACTGCCACCTGGATTGGCACTGAGTGTAACTGTTCCGGAATGGCAGATTGGACCATTGTTTGTTGGTCCTGCAGTTGGTGTTGCATTTACCGACACTGTAGTTGTATAATTGCTGCTGCATCCGGAGCCAGCTGTGCCATTTGTTACTGTTAATGAGTAGGTAGCAGTTGCTGTAGGTGTTGCGGTTGGGTTCTGGGCTGTGGTTGAGGATAAGTTGGAACCACTCCATGTATAAGTGTTGGTACTACCTCCGGGATTGGCTGTAAGGGTTACTGTTCCGCTGTTGCAGATCGGGCCACTGTTGGTTGGCCCGGCTGTGGGAGTAGCATTTACAGTTACTGTTGTGGTATAACTGGAACTGCACCCGGGATTAGCTGTGCCGTTGGTAACAGTTAATGAATAGGTAGCTGTTGCTGTAGGTGTGGCGGTTGGGTTTTGTGCTGTAGTCGATGATAAATTGGAGCCGCTCCATACATAAGTATTTGTGCTGCCTCCTGGGTTGGCAGTAAGGGTTACAGTTCCGGTATTGCATATCGGGCCACTGTTGGTTGGGCCTGCCGTTGGCGTGGCATTCACAGATACTGTAGTAGTATAACTGGAACTGCAGCCAGAATTAGCTGTGCCATTTGTGACTGTAAGCGAATAAGTGGTGGTAGTAGTAGCGGTGGCGGATGGATTGGCAATTGTGGTTGAGGATAAACCGGAGCCGCTCCATAAGTATGTAGTTGTACTTCCTGCAGGGTTTGCAGTAAGTGCAACCGTTCCGCTGCTACATATAGGACCGTTATTCGTAGGCCCAGCCGTAGGTTGCGCTGCTACTGTTACCGTAGTTGTATAAGAGGAACTGCAACCAGGATTGGCTGTGCCATTTGTAACCGTTAATGAATAAGTTGCAGTAGTTGTAGGTGTAGCAGTTGGGGACTGAACAGTTGAAGAAGCTAAGTTTGGACCTGACCATGCAAATGTATTTGTGCTGCCAGCGGGATTACAAACCAGAGTAACTGTTCCGCTGGAGCATATCGGGCCACTGTTGGCTATACCAGCCGTTGGGGTAGCACTTACGGAAACAGTAGTTGTATAAGTTGAACTACATCCTGGACCAGCTGTACCATTTGTAACGGTAAGTGAATAAGTTGCAGTGGCAGTTGGGGTAGAAGTTGGGTTGGCGACTGTGGTTGAAGATAAGTTGGAACCACTCCATGTATAGTTAGTAGTGCTTCCTCCGGGGTTTGCAGTAAGTGTTACAGTGCCGGTATTACAGATAGGACCGCTGTTTACTGGCGCTGCAGTAGGTGTAGCATTTACAGTGGCAGAAGTTGTATAAGTATTGGAGCAGCCAACACCAGATCCATTCGATACAGTTACTGTATAAGTGCCTCCAGCCGATAAAGTTGCCGCAGGAACACTAGCCGCAGCAGAAGTTGATGAAGTAATGGATACCGGTCCAGACCAGGAATAGGCTGTGACATGTGAGGGTGAGTTGGCATTCAGGTTTAATGTACCACTCGCACAGATAGGACCGTTATTAGTAGCATTGACAAGTGTTGGCATGGCTGTTACAGTTACAATTGAGGATACTGAACATCCGGTAGGTAATGTATAGGTAATTGTTGTTGTGCCCGGAGTAAGCGCAGTAACATCTCCTGTAACTATATCAACGGTACCAACAGCCGTATTGCTGCTTGTCCAGTCACCTCCGGTAGCCGTATTGTCCAGATTAGTAACAGAACCAACGCAGACGATCAGGTTACCAGTAATAGCTGCGGGAAGGGGATCAATAAGTATTCCGGCATCATTATAACATCCGGTTGCAGTAAATGTATAGGTAATTGTAGCCGACCCGGCTGCAACGCTGGTCACCAGCCCACTGGCGGTACCAACTGTAGCTATTGAATTGTCGCTGCTGCTCCATGTTCCGCCGCCATCAGGGTCGCTCAAAGTAGTGGTCTGGCCGATGCAGATTTCAGTTGTGCCGGTAATTGCTGATGGAATGTCATTAACTGTTACTGTTGCAGTTGTAATGCAACTTGTAGGTAACTGATAAGTGATGACAGCGGTTCCTGAAGATAACGATACCAAATTTCCAGTAGCTGATCCGATCGTTGCATTAGTTACGTCGCTGCTGCTCCAGGTTCCACCACCTGTGGCATCGCTCAATGTTGTAGAATTTCCGTTGCAGAGCGAGAAGATACCGGTAATGGAAGCAGGCAGTGGATTTACGGTTGCAATAACAGTAGCAATACAGCCTGTCGGCAAGGAATAAGAGATAACAGGATTGCCTGATGAAACTCCGAATAAAATGCCGGTACTGGTACCAAATGTAGCCAGGCTTGTATTGCTGCTGCTCCATGTGCCTCCCACTGTGGCATCGTTAAGGGTAATGGTCTGTCCAACACATACGGGTGTGTTGCCTGTTATGGCTGCGGGCAATGGATTAACTGTAATCGGAGCTGTGGTAAGGCATCCGGTGGACAAAGTATAAGTAATAGTTGAAGTGCCTGCGGCAGAACCTGTAACGACTCCTGTTGATGATCCAATAGTGGCGTTGGAATTGTTGCTTGCCCACGTGCCACCACCTGCATCGGTAAGAGTGGTTGTTAATCCCTGACATACGCTGCTTGCTCCGCTGATGGCAGAAGGCAATGGGTTAACAGTAAAAGGCGTTGTTGCAATGCAGCCTGTTGCAGTGAGGGTATACGTTATGTAAGGTGTTCCGGATGCTACACCGCTTACTACTCCTGTTGAAGAACCTACTGTTGCAAATGAATTATTGCTGCTGCTCCATGTGCCGCCTGCTGTACCATCGGCGACGGTGCTGGTTAAACCTGCACATGCATTGAGTGTTCCGGTTATGGCAGCGGGTAGTGCATTAATAGTGAGGATGGCAGTATTAATACACCCTGTTGGTAAGGTATATGTAATAGTTGAGTTCCCGGCTGTAACACCAGTTGCTATACCCGAGGATGATCCTATTGTTGCATTTGCATTGCTGCTGGTCCATGTGCCGGATCCGGTAGCATCGCCTAATGAGGTAGTCAGCCCAGCACAGACGGTCATTGTTCCGGTAATTACAGCCGGTAGCGGATTTACTGTAACAGTTGCAGTTACATTGCATCCCGGGCCTGAAATGTAAGAGATCGTTGCTGTTCCTGCTGCTACACCGGTTACCACACCACTGGTACCTACTGAGGCAGTAGTAATGTCGCTGCTGCTCCAGGCTCCGCCGGATACAGACTCGGTTAATGTTGTGGTTAGACCCTGGCATACCGAAAAAGTACCAGTTATAGCCGAGGGTACTGCATTAACTGTTATAGTTGCAGTTCGGGTGCAGCCAGTGCCAAGAGAGTAGGTTATGTCTGTCGTTCCCGGAGCAATACCTGTTACAACGCCGGATGCAGTACCAACTGTACCAGCTGACGGGTTACTACTGCTCCATGTACCTCCACCTGAAGCATCAGCCAGGTTTGTTGTCCCACCAACACAGACATTTAAGGTCCCGGTAATGGAAGAAATCGGACCAACAGTTAAAGGTTGCGTTACATAACAAGCCGCACCCGATATGTAGGAAATTGTGGCAGAGCCTCCGGCAACACCAGTTACAATACCTGAAGTGCCTACTGTGGCTATTGTATTATTGCTGCTGCTCCAGACACCACCGGATACTGATTCGGTAAGTGTGGTGCTTGAACCTGCGCAAATACTTGATGCGCCGGATATTGCCGAAGGAACAGCATTAACAGTAACAGAAGCAGATGAAGTGCAGCCACTAACTGGTGTTATTGTAATGTTTGCATTACCAAGGGCCGCCCCGGTTACCACACCGGTTGCTGATCCTACCGAAGCAACAGATCCGTTGCTGCTTGTCCAGGTACCAGCTATGTTACTTGATAAAGTAGTTGTTGAAGCGAGACAAACTGTAGTTGTTCCGGTTACTACCGGTACAGGATTTACTGTAAGGGTAAATGTGCCTGTGTTGGAAAAACCATTGCCATCTGTCGCGGTTACTGTATATACATATACAGTAGAAACAGTACCGGTGGTTGTTGGTGATGCATTTACAGACACCCCTGAAGTGGAAGACAAGCCTGTTGATGGCGCCCAGGAATACATAAATGTTGGGTCACCGGTAGGGTTAGCCGTAAGCACTGCAGTGCTTCCTGTGCAAATACTTGCACTTGGGGATGTAATGGTTACAGATGGCCCTGTTGCATTAATTCCGGTTATGTCGACTGCAGTGTAATTCAGAGTTCCGGTAGCAGATAAGGTATGGGTGGATGTATTAACTGAGCTTCCTGTTACTTTTACCCATGGTAGTGAAGTTGGATATGCGCCAACTGCCATTCCTGATTCAGTGCCGGCAAAATTCCCCGCCGGGTAGGATGCTGCGGTAACCTGGTAAGCAGGGCTTGTGATCCCGGAGGTTGCTATACTCCAGTACCTGTTAAGATAATTGGTAGTATTGGCGTTTTGGGGATGTTTAGCATTTGTAACTTTTATACCTGCATAGGCGCCACCTGCAAATGAACCACCTGTAAAATTCAAAGTAATGGGTGAATAATTTGATGAATTATCTCCGACAGGAAATAAAAAGGAGCCTGTACCACTGAGCAGTTTTTGTACCTGGCCACCGCCATTGGCAATAATCATTTTTGAGGAAGATAATGTGCCGGCTACAGCAGGTGCAGCAGTTCCGAAAATGAGGTTATTTGTTCCGATATTTAATGTCCCGTTGTTGAAAGTCAGTGTTCCGTTTATGGTTGGATTGCCTGTTAAGCTGAAGCCACCTGCATTATTGAGCGTAAGGTTGGCAAGAGTTGCGCCTGAAATAGTAGCGCCACTGGTTGTCATGCTGATAGCGCCAGAACCAGTATGAGTGCCTGTCCCAAGAATATTGCCCCCCAGGGAAATAGTAACTCCGTTATCATTGAGCGAAGAGTTGGCTGATAAAGTCAGATTGCCCGGAATGGTTACAGTACCGGCTGCTACTACAGTATTGGTGCTACTTATATTACTGTTGGTAAGCCCGCCACTGTAGGTCCCGCTTACAATGGTTTGTCCACCTGTTGATTTGTAGTATACTATTGTTGGCGCCCATGTAATACCTGAACTAATGGGTGTTGCGGAAGTATTAGCTGTTTCAATAATGCCGCTTCCTGAAGTAGAGGCTAGTGTTCCGCTCAGTGTAAAAGCACCCAAATCGAGTGTTCCGCCTGAAGTTGTGGCTAAATTACCATTTACCACCAGGTTGGCTGCCGAGGTGTTGATGCCACTTGTATTATTCAGAGTAAGGTTATTGTAGGATGTTTCAGATACCACAGTCTGTAGCCCTGCTGAAGCCCCATAAATGATTGTGCCAGCCCATGCCTTACCTGAAGGGATGGGTGTTGCGCTTAGAGATGTGGGTACAGAGGTTTGGATAGTACCGTTATTTGTGAAAATTCCGGTTCCACTTAATAAGGCGGTTGTACCCATATCTAGCGTTCCTCCGGCAGTAGTTGTGAGTGTGCCAACATTCACAACAATATTACCACCAGCTGTATTTGTGCTGCTGGTATTGCTGAGAGTAAGATTATTATAAGTGCCATTAACTACAGTTTGTGCACCTCCGGCAGCGGAATAAATAATTGTTCCTGCCCATGTAAGTCCTGCTGGAATCGGTGCTGCACTTGTTGAAGTAGGTACAGAAGTTTTAATGGTGCCGTTATTGGTGAAGGTACCTGTACCGCTTAAAGTATAAGCTGTTGTCATATCGAGTGTGCCTCCTGCGGTTGTAGTCATTGTGCCGGTATTGACCACAATATTTCCCACTGCAGTATTGGTGCCACTTGTATTGCTGAACGTCAAAGTCTTATAAGTGCCGGACGGAACAAACTGCCCGCCGGTTGTTAAAGCAAATGTAATAGCACCGGTTGTGCCTGACCAGCTTTGCCCTGCAGGTATGGCAGGGTTACTGGTACAAGTCGTTGTAATAGTTCCGTTATTGGTAGGAGTAAAAGCGCCAAGCAGCTGATTTGTTCCCATTGCCAATGTTCCACCGGAAGTTGTTATAAGTGAACTATTTACTGTAACCGTACCTACAGCGTTATTAGTTGCGCTAGTATTAGAAACTTTCAGTGTGCCATAGGTTCCGGTCGGTATTGATTGTAAGCCAGCAGTTGCAGCAAATATGACTGCACCTGTGGTGCCTGTCCATGTTTTACCGGAGGGTATTGCAGGGTTGGTAGTTGATGTAGTTGAAATCGTGCCATTATTTGTAAATGTACCTGTACCTGCTAAAGCAGATGTACTCATACTTAGTGTTCCTCCCGAGGTTGTTGTTAAAGTGCCATTTTCAGTAATTACGCCACTGGCGGTATTCGTACCACTTGTATTCCCCAGGTTCAGATTACAGTTATAGGTGCCAGCCATAACAGTCTGGGACCCGGCAGCAGCAGCGTATAGCACAGTGCCTGTACCGCCCCATGTTAATCCGCTAATGAATGGAGTTGCACTTGTAGCAGTGGGTACTGAAGTTTTTATTGTTCCATTGTTAGTTATTGTAGGTTTTCCACCACCTCCACTTTGGGTAAGCCGGAAAGCAGCAGTAAAATCCATTGTGCCTCCGGCCGTGGTTGTTAGTGTCCCACCTGTTCTTATTGGAATTGTTCCGCTGACTGTATTGGTTCCTGAAGTGTTATTTAATTTCAGATTTGTATAGTAGGTTTCTGATACAATGGTTTGTCCTCCCGTCAAAGCGCCATAGATTACAGTGCCAGTTAATGATTTCCCTGTTGGAAGAGGTGTGGCGCTGAGTGATTCTGTCTGAATCGTGCCGCCGTTTGTAATTGTACCAGTTACACTAAGTGTAAATGTTGACATGTCTATTGTGCCGCCGGCAGTCGTGGTCATGGTACTTCCTACTGAAATATTTCCAGCCGCAGTATTTGTGCCGCTTGTGTTGCTGAATTTTAAAATATTATAGGTTATTCCACCAACAGTTGAGCCACCAGTAAGATTGCTATAAGTAAACGTATTTCCGGTTGTAGTAAAAGTTACACTGCCAGTATAAGTAACTGAAAAATTTCCTGAGACATTGATGGTACCTGAAGCTAAGGTAATGGCTGGAGTTGCTGCCCTTGCACCGGAAAGTGAAAGGTTGCCATAGGTTGCAAGGGCAATAGTCTGGGCACCAGTGCCATTATAATCTACCGTACTTGTTGCATTTAATGTTCCTAAGGTAGGATTGGTAGTGTTTTGCAGGGTTAAAGTAGATCCGGCGCTTACAGCCACAGTTCCTGTTCCAGTAAGGCTAAAGGTAGATGGAATGGTGAGATTCATCGCGGCACTGCCATTGCCTACGTTCAGTGTTACGCCTGTTATGACCCAAGCGGCACTGATAGTAGCTGTACTTCCATTATAGAGATTGAAAACATCTCCTGCACTTGTAAAACTACCTGGAGGGGTACCTGTTCCATCTGTATTCTGGCCCCAGTTTGAAAGGGTTTGCAATGCACCAGTGCCAGTTGATTTATTGTAATATGTTATTGCAGATGCTGCAAGTTGTAAACAACAAAATATGACAATTAAAAAGCTTTTTTTCATAATCTAGTATTTTCAAATTCACTTAATCATCAGAAGGCCCCATTATAGTTGATCTGTTTTTGAAATATTTTAAAGTAATTTTATAAAATTGCGCAAAGATGGAGACTCCAGGTTTCAGTTTTGTTGTATAACTAATATAGATAGTTGCAAAATTGACGTACAGATTATACAGGAGGTGAGTTTTCGAAACACAATGCCAGAACCTTCAACCGAATATTGGAGGGACACTTTCTGAACGATAAATAATTTTTTTTTAGCTCAAACTGTAACATGTTTATCATACTTGCGTAAACTGTATTTTTCTGGTTTGAGTTTCCTTAGATTATAGCTATGCCTAATTAGCTGCAATAGCAATATCTTTGTAATTTGGTGGTTCTATAGAAAAAGATGAAAAGGTATAATACTAAAACTAAACCAAAAATAAAGAACTTATCGCATTAATCATTAACAACTATAGTTAATATTTGTTAATGACGGTAAATTGGTAGTTAATGAAATAAAAAGTAATAATCGTTTCTTGAAAAAGTTGTGAAATATTTATGTGTATTTACAAGTAATTATAGAGGTAAAAAAACAGTTCTGCATAATTAATAATCCAAATATGGATCGCTCGAATTCAAAGGTTGTCCGAAGAATGTATGTGTTTTTATAAAAAAGACTTTTTTAATTTTAGCTATTATAAAGGAGAATAGTTTCATGAAAATACGTTTAGCTGTTTAAATCAATTCAATTACTCTGCAAAGTAGCACCTTGCGTATCTAAGCTCAAAAACTAGTTTCTGAACGGTCGGAAAAGTTTCTAAACGGTAAAAAATGGGTATTTTATGTAGTTGAATTTTATGATTGTTGTGGCTAAGACACAGAGAAAACTGAAAATGAAGGATTACTGTCCATTTGCAAATGGGGATGCTTGTACAAATCGAACCTTTTATCCATTTTAACAATCTGCCTGTCGCAGAACTCCCGATTTTCCATATATTTGCATCCCTTTATGCAATTAAAGCTGAAAAATTCCTTCTATTTATTGATTTGCATAGCCATACTTGGCTCCTGCCACGGATTTGAAAAAATCCGCAAAAGCAGTGATGTAAACTTCAAGCTGACTAAGGCCAATGAATACTATGATAATAAAGATTACACCCATGCCAATGAGTTGTATAAGGAACTTATGCCCATTATGAAGAGTACCCGCAACTATGAAACATTGTATTACAGGTATGCTTATACCTTTTATTATCTGAAAGATTATGTTGAGTCATCCTACTTTTTCAAAAACTTTACAGAAACATTTCCTACAAGTAAAAGCGCAGAAGAATGTGAATTTATGTGTGCTCTGAGCCTGTTTAAATATGCGCCAAAACAAACCCTTGACCAGAGCAATACGGTGAAATCGCTGGAGGCTATGGAATCGTATGCCAATAAATACCCCAATTCTTCAAGGATAGCAGAAGCGAATTCTTATATTGAAAAATCAAGGTTGAAACTGGAATCAAAACAGGCTAATGCGGCTAATCTTTACTATAATATTTACCAATACAAAGCAGCAGCTACAGCCTATAAAAGTGTAATGCATAATTATCCTGATTCACCCAACAGCGACCTTTATCAGTTTATGATAATGAAGTCGATGATGAAGTATGCCAGGGCTAGCGTACCTACCAAGCAGGAAGAGCGTTTTGCCAGTGCTATTAGTGCATTCAGGGATTTAAAAGATAATTATCCGAAATCTAAGTATATTGCAGAAGCTGAGAAGCTACATGCAGAAGCAGATAATAACGTTAAAAAAATAAGAAATGAGCACTAGCAGAAGATCACTTACATCCGTAAACCCACTTGTGGAAACCCGCGATGTGATAGCAATGAAGGAAAAAACAGGCAATCTGTATGAATCCATAACCGTGGTTTCGCGCCGGGCCAACCAGATTGCAGTGAATATGAAGGAAGAACTGCACCGCAAACTGGATGAGTTTACCGTTCATGGCGATAACCTGGAAGAAGTGCACGAAAATAAGGAGCAAATTGAGATATCGAGGATTTATGAGCGCATGGCCAATCCGGCTTTACAGGCGCTTACAGAGTTTAACGATGATGCAATTTACTATCGTAAAAAGGGTACAGAATAGTTTTTAATCAGGAGCTGGTATTGGCTCTGAATATTTCTCAGGATTGTTGCATTAGAAATAATGAAACAATCCTGTTTATTTATGCTGATTTTGATAGTTGTTATACCTACGGCCTTGGTTGCTTAACCTGAAATAATGAACAGTAGCCATATTGTTCATTTTATTAAGGTTGTTTATTGAATTCAGAGTCATTGTTCTATTTTTTCTTGCCGTAGCTTAATGGAGCTATTTTTCTTCCATCTTCACTGTCATTAATCAGAGTTTCCAACCTAAGTAATCTGGTCCTTTCCTGTTTTGCGCTGATTACCCAATATATTGCTGTCTTCTGGTATGAATGCGCTAACGACGTGAAGTAATCCCAGGCTTTTTTATTGGCTTTGAATTGATTTTCGAAACTTGATGGCAATATCTTATCCTCATTTTCGTAGGAGTAGATTTTTGACTTATGATCTTTCCTATTATTGAAGGCGGCAAGACCTTCGGGCATAACCAGGTTTTGTTTGATCAGTTCTTCCATTTTAGCAATATTTATAGCGCTCCAGATGCTGGTATGTTTGCGCTTTGTAAACCTGATCATGTAGCTGTGTTCATCAACAGATTTGCGGATGCCATCAATCCACCCAAAGCAGAGTGCTACATCCACTGATTCGGGCCATGATATAGAGGGTTTCCCTGTGCCTACTTTGTGATAGCCAAGCCATAATTCTTTTTCTGTAAGATAGTGGCCAAGGAACCATTTCCGGAGATCATTTTTATGCGGGAAGAAAATGGGGGGCATTTTGTTTTTTTCAATAAAAATAGTGGAAAGCAGTATAAATTTTCGGATAATTCATGAAAAATTGTACGAACCATAACCTAATGAATCCTTTAAAGAAAGGAGATCATGTTGATTGAAAAGCTAAAAGAAAATGCATAATACATATGAATTAATGGTGAAATAATATTGCTGAAAATAATGGCCTTATCTTTGCTGTTGATATAAAATCGTATTTTTGTCAGCCAGAAAATTAAAACAGAGGAAAGAACGTGAACAAAGTACCAAAAAAGACCAGTAATAAAAGTGATTCTGCCCCTGCAATCAATAAGAAATCAACAAAACCGGCAGTAATCAATGAAGAGGCAGTTCCTGAAGCTGATGGCGCTGTAAAAATTAGTAACATGCAAACAACTCAAACAAAATCGGATAGTAATAAGGAAGAGCCTAAAGAAAAGGTATTCAGATACAGCGACGAAGAGCTCAATGAGTTTAAAACGCTCATAATGGATCGTCTGGAAGTTGCCAGGGAGGAATTAATGTTTCTACAAGGCCAGATGCTGGGCAAGCACCCAAGCGGGGAAGAAGACAGCAGCGACCTGCGGCTTAGCCTTGAGGACGGCAGCGGTGCTATGGACAGGGAGCAGCTAAGCCAGCTTACCAGCAGGCAAGTAATGTATATCAGTAATCTGGAGAAGGCACTGATCAGGATACATAATAAAACTTATGGCATTTGCCGTGAAACAGGTAAACTGATAGATAAAGCCAGGTTGCGTGCAGTACCTCATGCTACACTTAGTATTGAGGCTAAGAAAAATGCCGCTAAAAAATAGAGGGTTCTTAAATAGCACCTCTTTAATTCGGACTGTTTGACGAGACAAAACCATAAATAAAGTGACGCTCTGATCGTGGATAATACGAAACGTTCAACATCGAGATAATAATAAAATAAAGAAAAAGAGGCTGATCATGATATGATTCAGCCTCTTTTTTAATGCTTTAGATCTGAAAGACTTTTTCAGTTTTCAAAAATAACAACCACTCATTTTTTATTTACTGTAAGTAAATGAACCAATAAATTTATCGGCTTTGGCTGATATACCGGTTTTTGTGGAAAAAATAGTAATGATTGAGTACTGGAATTTATTAATTACGTAGATGCGGTCTTTGCCAACAAAACTTTCAGTTTCAAAAGTGAATTCTATATAAGGATTATTGTTAAGATTGGTAGTAGTACTGGTTACCTTAGCTTTCATTGATCCGGCTGCGCCATCCCTGCTGTCTTCAAGTACAGTTTTAAGATCTTTATCTTTTGGGTAAAAATTAGTCATGTCAATCCAGCCGGCCATATAAACTTCATCATCAGTCGGAGAAAAACTTGCAAAATGTATCTTGAAAGGAGTTCCGTCGTCGGTCTTATCATCCTGTGTGGATTCTTCAGGTTTGCCGGGAAAACTAATTGAATAATGACCTTCGGATGAAGAATATTTCATCCAACTATCTGCAAACCTAAAGCTTGAAATAGCTACCAAAAGCAGGAGTGCTGCGGGAATTAAAACCAGACGTTTCATAAAAAGATTTATTTTTTTGACTTTATACAATATAAACGCATAAATGTAGTAGTATTTGCCCAAAATTGGTACGATATTCATAAGCCGGAAGTTATTATGTGGTTAAATATATAGTGTATACATGCACAGGTGATTCATTCTTAAATTACTGCCAATATGCATTATTGATAAATTACTTTATCTGATTGGTAATTTAATAAAATTATTCTGATCAGTAGACCGGCAGTTTGACGTTTGCAATTGAATTATATTTGCTTTCTGGTACAGGATATCATGTTTAAATAAGCGGGGATATTCTATTATAGGAAAAAGCCTGACCAGTTGATTGAAAAAACAATAAAGTAATTCAGAAAAAAGAGTAAATGAAAAATACAAAATCGAGAGTATTCTCGGGTATACAACCAACCAGTGAAATGCATTTTGGCAACTATTTTGGCGCTGTAAAAAACTGGATAGAGTTGCAGGAAAAATATGAATGTATCTATAGTGTGGTGGATTATCATGCCATGACCATGCCTTATATACCCACAGAACTGCAAAGTAATACCATGAACATGGTTATTGATCTTATGGCATGTGGTGTAGACCCTGAAAAATCTATATTGTTTATTCAGTCGCTTGTACCTGAGCATGTTGAATTGTGCTGGATACTAAGCTGTTACTGCTCATACGGTGAATTGCAGCGTATGACACAGTTCAAAGACAAATCTGAGAGCGATAAAATGCTTGAAAAAGGCAATATCGTATCCTCGGGGTTATTTACTTATCCTATATTGCAGGCGGCTGATATACTCCTTTACCGTGCCGAATCTGTGCCTGTAGGCAAAGACCAGGAGCAGCACCTGGAACTTTCAAGGAACATAGCCAACCGTTTCAACAGCCGGCATGAGATTTATTTTACAGAGCCAAAAGCGTTATTTACTGAAGTGCCCAAATTGCTCTCGCTTGCCGACCCGTCAAAAAAAATGAGTAAGAGCCTTGGGGACCAGCATGTGGTACGGCTGTTTGAGCCAGAAGCAAGTATCAGGAAGAAAGTAAAATCTGCTGTAACTGATGTAGGGCCTAAAACAGATACCCTGAGCCCGGGAGTAGCTAACCTTTTTGAACTGTTGAAGGCTTGCGGTAAAATGGCAGAGCATGGCGAATTAATGAACGACTACAATGCGGGTACTTTGAAGTACTCAGCTCTTAAGGAATATGTAGCAAACGGACTCGTTGAACTGTCAAAACAATTTATTGACCGTAAAGCAGAACTTACCGGTAGCAGCAGAGATATTGAAGCACAGGTGCATGACATGAGTGAAAAGGCCAGAGTTATTGCTAAAGAGACAATTCGGGAAGTTAGAGACCTGGTGGGTTTGCCGAAGAGAAGAGATTAAAAAAGGGGCTCAACAATTTTGAGCCCCTTTTTTAAATAACAGCTAAAGCCATTAAATATCAATCTTCGCATACTTGGCATGCGACTCAATAAACTCACGGCGTGGAGGTACTTCATCGCCCATAAGCATTGAGAATATTTCATTGGCATAAGTATCGCTTTCTATTGTTACGCTTTTAAGTGTGCGTGTTTCGGGGTTCATTGTAGTATCCCAAAGCTGCTCTGCGTTCATTTCTCCAAGACCTTTGTAACGCTGAATGGCCACGCTGTCTTCTTTGCCATTACCCAGCTTTGCAACTGCAGCCAGGCGATCTTCTTCGGTCCAGGCATATACCTGTTCTTTGCCTTTCTTTACCAGGTAAAGCGGAGGCATTGCCAGATAAACATAACCCTGCATTACCAGTTCCTTCATGTAGCGGTAGAAGAAGGTAAGTATGAGTGTTGCAATGTGAGAACCATCCACATCGGCATCGGTCATGATGATTACTTTGTGGTAACGGAGTTTTGTGGTATTGAGCGCCTTGGGGTCATCGGGAGTGCCAACGCTTACGCCAAGAGCTGTAAACATGTTTTTTATTTCCTCATTCTCGTAGATTTTGTATTCCATCGCTTTTTCTACGTTCAGGATTTTACCCCTTAATGGCAGAATAGCCTGGTAACTGCGGTCGCGGCCCTGCTTGGCAGTACCACCAGCCGAGTCTCCTTCCACAAGGTAGAGTTCACATTTTTCAGGGTCTCTTTCAGAGCAGTCGGCAAGTTTGCCGGGCATTCCACCGCCGGTAAGCACGCTTTTGCGTTGCACCATTTCGCGGGCTTTGCGGGCCGCTGCGCGGGCCTGGGCTGCAAGGATAACCTTATCGATGATCATCTTTGCATCCTTGGGGTGTTCTTCCAGGAATGCATCCAGCACACGACTCACACACACATCCACCACGCCCATTACGTCATTGTTACCGAGCTTTGTTTTGGTTTGACCTTCAAACTGTGGTTCGGGAACCTTTACAGATATGATAGCGCTGAGACCTTCACGGAAGTCATCGCCGGTAATTTCAACCTTTGCTTTTTCAAAAAGTTTATTCTTATCGCCATAAGATTTGAACACACGGGTAATAGCGCGGCGGAAACCGGCTACGTGAGTACCTCCCTCAATGGTATTGATATTATTAACGTAGGAGAATATATTTTCGGAGTAAGAGCTGTTGTAGGAAAGCGCAACATCCACTGCTACATTCGATTCCTTATCATGAGCCTCAACGAAAATGGGCTGAGACAACAGAGGGTCGCGCTTTGCCTTTGTATCCAGCATCTGCACAAATTCCACAATGCCGCCCTCACTGTAATAGGTTTCAATAGGCAACTGTCCATCCTCAGTTTTTTCGCGCTCATCGGTCATCACGATGCGGATACCTTTGTTGAGGTAGCTTAATTCGCGCAGGCGGCCGGCAAGTATTTCGCGGTTATAAATCAGGTCCTTGAATATTGTTCCATCCGGATGAAAATGAACTAATGTTCCGGTATGGGTAGACGCTACACCAGTTTCGCGTACAGGGTACAGTGGTATCCCTTTTTCATATTCCTGCTCGAAAGTTTTTTCTTCGCGATAAACCGTTACATGCAAATGGGCGCTGAGCGCATTAACGCAACTTACACCCACACCATGCAAACCACCCGAAACCTTATAGCTGTCTTTATCAAACTTTCCACCGGCATGGAGGACGGTCATAACCACCTCAAGGGCAGAACGGCCTTCTTTGGCATTGATACCGGTAGGTATACCGCGGCCATCATCCAGCACGCTGATTGAGTTATCGGTATGGATGGTTACATGAATATTTTTACAGTAACCAGCAAGAGCTTCATCAATTGAGTTGTCGACAACTTCATATACCAGGTGGTGCAAACCTTTCACTCCGATATCACCGATATACATGGCAGGGCGTTTGCGCACAGCCTCAAGACCTTCCAATACCTGTATACTATCCGCGCCGTAATCGGCGGGTATCGGCATAACTTCCATTTCAGTATCCATACTATTCAAAAAACGGACTATTTATTTGACTATGAGGAAATGTAAAATTCCATATTCAGATATATGGAAAAACCATTCTTTAACTGGTTTTTTTACCTTACAAAAGTAACGAAAATATAGTGTAGAAGCAATAAAAAATTGATTATTTATCCCCCGATTTGTCGAATAATTTTCACAAATGTGGATAACTGGAAAGGTTCTGGGTTAAAAGTGGATATTTTTTATAATTTCTTTCAAAAAAATATTAAATTAATATATCATTTTGAATTCGTTATGGAGAAAATCAGCATCAGGAAAAAGTGATTTAAGGTGGTGTTTGAGATGTTCGGGATAATCTTTTACAATGAATTCAAGAGTAAATTTGCCTGATTGGCCAAGGTTGATAGTATGACTACGACATGCCTGTGGTATATGCCCTATCAAATGGGCAAGGTGCCGGTTGTAATTTTCCCACAGCACCAGCAATTGTTCCCAGGGCTCATCCTTGTAGTATTGGTTGTTTACCCAGAAATCCTGCTTGTAATTCGGGAAGTACAGGCCATCCTGTTCCATGCAGCGAATAAACTTTTGCTGGTTATTCCCCGCTGAGTCGATAAGGTGGCCTATAATTTCCTTGGGCGACCACTTACCCGGAGCTATGGAAGTGGTCGCCTGAATTTCGGTTATTTGCTTGAGCAATGGCAAAGAAAGATTAATGGTACTAACCAGGTGTGCAGCAGTTTCGTTCATAAAAAGAAGTAGAACGAAAGTAAATCAAAAATCCGGCTGATCAGTAATATCTTGAATTATAAAACGGATGTGTTTTTCTCCAACCAGGCTGATAGGAAAGGCCGCCGTTAAAAAGACCTTTATAACCCACTCCGAATTCAGCAAATGCACCCAGCGAACGGCCCACCCTGAAGCATAATGGGGAAAACTGGAAGCCAAATTTATCGCCTTCTTCGGTATATTTTGTGTTGTCCTGATCCTGGCCGTTTTCGAGCCAGTGGGTAATACCGGCGCCTGCACTTCCATAAGCCATGAAATCGCGGCGGCTTGCATAGAGCCAGGTCATTTCCGCAGCAATTGTAGTATTTAACTGGGTGTAGGTGAAAGGCATTTCCTGCCCGGCATTGTTTTCGTACATGCTGCTGCCATAAATATCCTGGAATCCTGCTGTAAGGCCAAGCGAGACACCATTGGTGATATAATGCCTGTAAGTGAGAAACATACCTGGTGTGGCCGTTTTGGCGGCAGAATCCTGGAGCTCATTGATGGGCTTGAGTCCTGCTCCGAATGTGATTTCACTGAGTCCCGTTAATGGGTAGCGGTATACGGAAGAGCTGTTATAACTGCTATTGCCACCGGAATTGTAACTATGGTCATAGTGGTTACGGTAATGGTTGTAGTAATGGTTATGAGTGTGAAACAGGGAGTGTTCATGGCCTGAAGAATGAAAATGAGCCGAGCTATGCGTTGCATGGTGACCATGCCCGCCTCCATGCCCGTGCCCACCGTGTCCGGCAGGGTCGGCATCAGCATAGGAAAGAATACTGCCTGTCATAAGGCCAGTCAATAAGAGAAGAGAACGTAACTGCATAGTTGGTGTTTTGTTTTTTTAGACGCTGGAATTCATCGTAGTTTAAAAGGTTTCTCTGAAATATAAAATGCTAACAAAATTTTGGCAAATGGAAGTATTATAATGACTTTGGTGTGCCTCAGATACTAAATGCAGCAAACCAGTACAGGTTTTAATTCGGGATTCCTGATTTTATGTGAATAATGTAACTTAATTAAATTCTCCTGTAACATTTGACGGCCATGCGGTATCCAACTTTACACTGGTAAACAGGAATTGAAAGAATAACTGCTATAAACGATCAGGATGGTAACTGAATTGTTGAAATGCAAAATGGTTTTGCTACAGATATTTAATTTTTTTCTGGAGTTTTTGGATTGATAATTTTTAAAGATATCGCACCTACTCATCGGGACATTAAGGTGTGTTTCATAAGACAACAAAAAGACACAAACAATGAAGTTGACAATTGAAACGCATGATCTGATAAAAACAATGAGGGCTTTTTTTATAGCTCCTCATGCCCGGCAAATTTATACTAAAGAGGAACCACTCAGATCTGAACTATACAGTTCAGACCAGATGCATATATTTGGCCAGGAGCTGGCCAAAGAGCATAAGCTGAGCCAGCATGCTGTAAAAGGTCAATTGCTGAGCAGGCTGGCAAACAATGAAAAAGTGCTTAACGCTGTGCGTAAATTGCTAGTTGAAGCGATCAGAAAAAAGCACACCATTACGCCTGCAGGTGAGTGGCTGATTGATAACTTCTACCTGGTTGAAGAGCAGATCCGCACAGCTAAGAAACACCTGCCTAAGGGTTATAATGAAACCCTTCCGCAGCTTTCAAATGAGACGTTGCCCGGTGTGGCAAGAGTTTATGATCTGGCATTGCAGATCATTTCGCATAGTGATGGACGTATTGACCTTAACAGGCTGAGCAGTTTTATAAAATCTTACCAGACAGTCTCGAATCTAAGATTGGGTGAATTGTGGGCGATACCTATTATGCTGCGCCTTACGCTGATAGAGAACCTGAGGCGTGTATCAGCGCTTATTGCAATCGACAAGCTGGATAAAGATATGGCCGGTTACTGGTCGACTCAAATGCTGGAGATGGCTGAAAAAGACCCCAAAAGCATCATCCTTACTACTGCCGATATGGCAAGGTCTGATCCGCCGATGTCCTGCGCATTTGTGTCGGAAATGAGCAGGCAATTATTGGGGAAAGGGCCGGCCCTGGCAATGGCACTAAACTGGATAGAGCAAAAACTGATTGAAGAGGGAAGAACGATAAATGAGCTGGTAAATACGGAAATTCAAAAGCAGGCCGTAAATCAGGTTTCTATTAGTAACAGCATTGGCAGCATCCGTTTACTGAGCTCTCTGGACTGGCGAGATTTTGTGGAAGCACATAGTATAGTAGACCGTACGCTGAGGGAAGGCGATGCCATATATGCCAGTATGGATTTCCCGACAAGGGATGACTATCGCCATGTGGTAGAGAATCTTGCAAAAAAAACAAAGCTATCGGAGAATGAAGTTGCCAGATCGGCCATTAAATCAGCAATGGATTATGCAAAGGCAAACGCAGCTCCTGACCGGAAAGGGCACGTAGGTTATTACCTTATTGGTAAAGGACTCTCAAAGACTAAGAAATTGGTTTTGATGCGTATCACGCCCTTAATGGCAGCAGGTAAGATTCTCAGCCGGAGTAGGTTGAAAATTTACCTGGGTTTTGTTTTACTTATTACGGTAGTTATAAGTGCGGCATTTCTCATGAAAGCCCACAATGACAAAACAGGAAGTGGAGCTATGATAATACTCGCAGCTCTTCTTATACTTTCTTCAAGTCAGCTGGCTATAACCGTAGTTAATTTTCTATCTACCCTGCTGGTCAGGCCGCATTTATTGCCAAGGATGGACTTTTCAGCAAGGATACCGGATGAATACAAAACATTGGTTATCGTCCCTTCAATGCTAAGCAATATCCACTCTGTAGAAGTTCTTGTTGAAGCGCTGGAAGTTAGGTTCCTTGCAAACAGGGATGAAAACCTCTGTTTTGGCTTACTCACTGATTTTACCGATGCTTGCGAGGAGACTTTGCCCGGAGATCATGCATTGCTTGAGCTGGCGAAAAAGAGAATTGAAGAATTAAAGAAGAAATATGAAAACGGGGCTCACAGCCTTTTTTTCCTGTTTCATCGTCCGAGGAGGTGGAATGAAGCGGATAAGGTATGGATGGGATATGAAAGAAAGAGAGGTAAACTAAGTGATCTGAACAGTTTACTGCGAGGCAGTTCAAAAGACAGCTTTTCATGTATTATAGGAAACCTGGGTGAACTGCAACAAGCAAAGTATGTTATAACACTGGATGCAGATACCCAGCTGCCACGCGGGGCGGCATGGAAGATGATCGCAACAATGGCACACCCGCTCAACCAGCCTTTTTACAATGAACAGAAGAAACGGGTGACTGAAGGGTATGGCATTTTACAACCAAGGGTAACAGTGAGTTTGCCCGAATCCAACAGCTCATTTTACAACCGGCTGCATGGTAATGAACCCGGTATAGATCCTTATACACGTGCGACTTCAGATGTTTACCAGGATTTGTTTGCTGAGGGTTCATTTATCGGGAAGGGGATTTATGATATTGATACATTTGAAAGGACCCTTAAGGACAGGTTCCTGGACAACAGGATATTGAGTCATGATCTGCTGGAAGGATGTTATGTAAGATCCGGATTGCTGAGTGATGTGGAGCTTTTTGAAAAGTACCCCATGAACTACCGGCAGGACATGAAGCGCAGAACACGCTGGATGAGGGGCGATTGGCAGATCTTTGCCTGGTTTACTCCTTGGATACCCGGAGGGCATAAAAAGACAGTGAGGAATCCACTGTCAATACTATCCCGATGGAAGATTTTTGACAACATCAGGAGGAGTCTTATTCCCATAGCGCTTACCATGTTGTTAATAGCAGGCTGGGTTATTTTATGCAATCCTCTGTTCTGGATGCTTTCTGTTTCGGGTATAATTGTTTTTCCGTTTATAGTTTCACTAACCTGGGATGCTTTCAGAAAGCCGGAGGATGTGATCCTCTCGCATCATTTTAAAATCCTTATGCATAATACATGGAACATTGTTGTGCCAACTTTGTATTCAGTTATTTGCCTTCCTTATGAAGCTTATGTAACATTGGTAGCCATTCTCAGAACCAGTTGGCGGATGCTGATATCACACAGGAAAATGTTGCAGTGGGATATTTCAACCAACACTGGAACTGTCAGTCAAAACAGCCTCGCCGCATCACTATTAACGATGTGGATATCTCCTTTTCTGACGGTTATCTTAATCATTTACTTAGCCATTTTTGTACCTTACAAATTAATCATTGCCGGTCCGGTTTTATTACTTTGGGCCCTGGCTCCTTTGATTACCTGGCAGACAGGACAACCCGCAACAAAAAAGAAAGCCCTGCTGACTGAAAAACAAAATGTTTTTCTGCTGAAGATTGCAAGAAAAACATGGGGGTTTTTTGAGCGATTTGTTGGTGATGAAGATAACTGGTTGCCACCCGATAATTTTCAGCAGCACCCGGTTCCCGTTATTGCACATCGAACTTCACCAACCAATATCGGGATCTCACTGCTTGCCAATTTATCAGCTCTTGATTTCGGATATATATCATTAACCAATTTCCTCGACAGAACTGAAAAAACCATTGGCACCATGCTCAAAATGGAGCGGTTCCGGGGGCATTTTTTTAATTGGTATGATACATTGTCCTTACAGCCTCTCCCACCAAAATATATTTCGACGGTAGATAGCGGCAACCTTGCTGGTCACCTGCTTACATTGCGGCAGGGTATGTTTGAAATAATTCATCAGAAACTTGCCGGGCCAAAAATATTTACTGGTATCCGTGACACTTTACGGGTGCTTAAAGATGCATCTGCTTCATCAGAAATCTTTGAGGATTTTGAAGCAATACTGGAAGAGGCATGTAATTTGTTTCCCCTTTCAATTGACAGTTTATCCGGCACCTTAAAGCGCCTGCAGGTGTGTTATGAATCGACAATAAGTAAACTTCCGGCCAATGACAGGAGTATGTGTCAGTGGTGGAAAAATCATTTATCAGTGCAACTTGAACAAGCTAATCAGGATATACTTCTGCTGGCGCCATGGGTATTATTGCCGGTGGCTTCGCTGAAGTTTTCAGCGGTAATCGGGATAAATCCTGATATTACTCTGGGGCATGTGTATAAAAAGGCCAAGGAATTAATTCCGCTTACCATTACGTTGCAGAATGAGGGTAACACAAAGGAGGAAAACGAATGGCTGGTTGATTTCGCTGCAGCGCTTTTGATCACCCAGACAACTGCCGGAAATCGAATAAAGTTGATTGAGCAATTGGGGCATGAGTGTATAGGGCTTGCAGATATGGAATGGGATTTTCTGTATGATAAGACAAAGCACCTGATGACAATAGGATACCGGGTAGAGGAACATAGCTGCGACCCGGGATTTTATGACTTACTAGCATCTGAAGCCAGGTTGTGCACTTTTGTTGCCATAGCGCAGGGCAAATTGCCGGAGGAAAGCTGGTTTGCATTGGGGCGCCTGCTTACAAAAGCAAGCGGTGAGCCTATTCTGCTGTCGTGGAGCGGATCTATGTTTGAATATCTTATGCCATTACTGATCATGCCTTCGTATGAAAATACTTTGCTGGAGCAAACCTATAAAGCAGCAGTAGACAGGCAAATTGAGTATGGCAAACACCGAGACATACCCTGGGGTATTTCGGAATCAGGATACAATATGGTAGATGCAGCTTCCAACTATCAGTACCAGGCATTTGGGGTTCCGGGATTAGGTTTAAAAAGAGGCCTGGAAGCCGACCTTGTGATTGCACCCTATGCCACTGCGCTATCATTAATGGTGAATCCTGAAGCTTCCTGCCAGAATCTCGAATTGCTGGCTGATAGTGGTTTTGAAGGAGATTATGGATTTTATGAAGCAATAGACTATACACCATCACGGCTTCAGCGGGGACAAAACTTTACTGTTATTCAATCATTCATGGCTCATCACGAAGGAATGACTTTTCTTTCCATATCCTCCTTAATGAATGACCAGGCTATGCAGCGAAGGTTTGAAGCAGAACCCCAATTTCAGGCCACATTATTGTTGTTGCAGGAGCGGATCCCTAAATCTTCTTCATATTTTGCCCATACTACCGATCTAGTGGATTTCAACAGCACTGTGAGTGATACTGTAGTCAGGATATTAAATACTCCGGATACGCCAATACCTGAGATCCAATTGTTATCCAACGGGCGATATCATGTTATGGTTTCTAATGCAGGCGGAGGTTACAGCAGGTGGAAGGATATTGCTGTTACCCGCTGGCGGGAAGACGCAACCTGCGATAATTGGGGTACTTTCTGCTATATACGGGATATTGATTCAGGAGAATATTGGTCGAATACCCACCAGCCGACCATTAAGAAAGGGTTGAATTATGAAGCAGCGTTTTCGCAAGGCAGGGTAGATTTTCATAGCCTTAACAAGAATATTGAGACCCATACAGAGATTGTTGTTTCGCCCGAAGATGATATTGAAATGCGGCGTTTGCTGATTACCAACAGGTCAGGAATCAGCAGAACAATAGAAATTACCAGTTATGCAGAAGTGGTGCTTGCCCGGTCCATGTCGGATGATATGCAGCCTGCATTCAGTAATCTTTTTGTTCAGACGGAGATAATACCTCAGCTTCAGGCAATTGTGTGCACACGCAGACCCCGTTCGGCACATGAAGCTACGCTGTGGATGTTCCATTCAATGAATATACATGGTGTGGAAAAAGCAGAAATTTCTTACGAAACAGACAGGGCAGAATTTATTGGCCGGGGCAATTCAGTTCATAACCCAAGGGCAATGAAACAATCCGGGCCTCTTTCTGGTAATAAGGGTTCCGTTTTAGACCCAATTGTTGCCATTCGTTATAAAATAGACCTGGAGCCGGATGAGCACATAACTATTGACCTGATACTTGGAGCCTGCGATAACAAGGAAATATGTTACAAGCTTATCGAAAAATACCACGACAAACATCATAAAGACCGCGTATTTGAACTCGCCTGGACACATAGCCAGGTTATTCTGAGGCAGATAAATGCAACTGATGCTGATGAACACCTTTTTGGCAGGCTGGCTGGTTCTGTTATTTTTAATAATCCCCAGTTGCGTGCAGATCAGTCAATTATTATTAAAAACCACAGGGGGCAATCTGGGTTATGGGGATATTCAATTTCCGGTGATTTGCCTATTGTGTTACTTCAGATTGAGAGCCAGTCAAATATTTTACTTGCCAAACAATTGATTCAGGCACATACCTACTGGCGGCTGAAAGGCCTTATCGTGGATCTTGTAATCTGGAATGAAGACCATGGCGGTTACCGGCAGGCTTTTCAAAACCAGATTCAGGCCCTGATACCTAATGATCAGATGGACAGATCAGGGGGAATATTTGTCCGTGCCGCAGATCAGATTTCAACCGAAGACCGGATACTTTTTCAGACCGTTGCCCGCGTGAATATTTCTGATACAAAAGGTACACTTGCAGATCATGTAAATCATAAACCCATAACTAAGCCGGTAATTCCTTACCTGGTATTGTCGCCTGTTACCCGGCAGGTATCTGGTGAACTTCCTCATAAAGAGTTGCTTTTATTCAACGGATTGGGTGGATTCTCTCCTGCTGGTAACGAATATATCATTACAACAGACAATGAAAACCGAACACCGGCTCCATGGGTAAATGTGATTGCCAATCCTGATTTCGGTACAGTGATAACAGAAAGTGGCCAGGCTTATACCTGGGCAGAAAATGCCCATGAAATGCGGCTGACACCCTGGAACAATGATCCGGTGAGCGACCAGTCTGGCGAAACTTATTTTTTGCGCGATGAAGAGACTGGCCATTTCTGGTCGCCCACACCTTTGCCACGAGGCGGGCAACCGGCTTACAGGATAACTCATGGGTTTGGATACAGCATATTCGAACACATAGAGGAGGGTATCTGGTCTGAGATGACTGTTTTTGTAGATCTGGTATCGCCGGTAAAATTCACAGTGTTAAAAATACGTAATGATTCAGGGCGTGCACGCAGACTCTCGGTTACAGGCTATGTAGAATGGGTGCTGGGCGACCTTAGATCGAAGACCGCCAACCATGTGCAAACCTGGATTTTCCCTGGCAGCGGTGTATTCTATGCCAAGAATCCTTTTAATACAGAATTTGGTGGGCGGGTCGCATTCTTCGATGTGGATGAAAGAACCAAGACGTTTACCGGCAACCGCACAGAATTTATAGGCCGCAATGGTTCTTTGCAAAACCCGGATGCTATGCGACGGCTTAAGCTATCAGGTGCAGCAGGGGTTGCATTTGATCCTTGTTCGGCATTCCAGGTGCCATTTAATCTTGCTGATGGTGGCGAGCGAGAGGTTATTTTCAGGTTAGGTGCAGGAAAAGATTTCAACTCGGCCAGCAATACCGTTAACCAGTTTCGTGTATCAGGTGAAGTGCAAAGTGCATTTGACAAGGTAAAAAAATACTGGGAAAAAACCACATCTGCCATCAGGGTCAAAACTCCGGATCTGGCACTTAACCTGATTTCTAATGGATGGCTTACTTACCAGACGTTATCGAGCCGTCTGTGGGGGCGTAGCGGATTTTACCAATCTGGCGGCGCTTTCGGTTTCAGAGACCAATTGCAGGATGTGCTTTCCTTGCTTCATACAGAGCCACTGCTGGCGCGCAAACAGATTTTGCTATGTGCAACACGGCAGTTTGAGGAAGGAGATGTACAGCATTGGTGGCATCCACCGGCAGGTCGTGGTGTCCGGACACAAATTTCCGACGATTTTCTCTGGCTTCCCTATGTTTTATGCAGGTATATAAAGCATACCGGAGATGCAAAAATTCTTGAAGAAGGACTGAGTTTCCTCGATGGGCGGCTACTGAATGCCGGAGAGGATTCCTACTATGGATTGCCTGAACCTACAGAGCAGGATACAACACTATACGATCACTGTGTCAGAGCCATAAAACATGCATTGAGATTTGGCAGGCACGGATTGCCCTTTATAGGTACAGGTGACTGGAATGATGGTATGGATAAAGTAGGCCACCAGGGCAAAGGGGAGAGTGTATGGCTGGCATTTTTCCTTTATGATATTCTTGTCAGGTTTGCCCCCATTGCGACACTGCAAAAAGATACCGGGTTCGCAGATCTGTGCATAAATGAATCAGTTAAGCTGAGGGCTGCAATTGATAATAATGGATGGGATGGCGAGTGGTATCTCCGGGCTTTTTATGATGATGGTACTCCCCTGGGATCTGCTTCCAGCTTAGAATGTAAGATTGACCTGCTTCCTCAGAGCTGGGCTGTTTTATCTGGTGCGGGTGAAAATGAAAAAATGTTGATGGGATTACTGGAGGCGGAGAAGCAGCTTGTTAATGAAGATGCTTCCATAATACAGATGCTGTATCCTCCGTTTGATAAGTCGCCTGCTGATCCTGGTTATATAAAGGGTTATGTGCCGGGAGTACGGGAGAATGGCGGGCAGTACACCCATGCAGCCATATGGATGATTATGGCATTTGCGCAATTGGAGGATAAATTCCGGACCTGGAAATTATTGCAGATGATTAATCCGCTGAATCATTCCAGAACAATGGATGATGTGGCCTGTTATAAAGTGGAGCCCTATGTCATAGCGGCTGATGTTTATGCTGTGGAACCGCATACTGGACGGGGTGGATGGACCTGGTACACGGGGTCGGCAGGCTGGATGTACCAGCTTATTGTAGAGTCTTTCCTGGGCATAAAAAAAGAAGGAGATAAACTGAAATTTGTTCCCTGTATTCCGGCAGAATGGGACTCATTCAATGTTGAATACAGATTTGTTAATGCAATGTACCATATTCATGTACTTCAGCTCAGCGGCAATGGTGTTATGAAAGTTAGTGTTGATGGAATTGATATGGAAGACGGGTTAATTACACTGGCAGATACAGAACTGGAATACAAGGTGGAAGTAATCATTTTTAGCGGCGAAAACCGGCAGGGGGATAATAAAGCTTTGCAATCAATAATTGCGCTAAATCAAAACCCAAACCCAACACCCACTTCCCCCAGTTCGGCAACAGTTTCGTGAGATTTTAAAAATGCTGATAGGAACAGTTCTTTTATAGGGCCGTGTTCTTTTTGTACAACATAATAGTGCCCCCCGATTTTTTCATATACGGGTGATACAGGAATAGCTGATTGCTGCAGGTAATATCCTAGCTGGAAAACTACACCAACTCTGCCTATTAAGAATTCATTGCCGGCAATTACAGCGCTTTTGTAAGAATGTTGTTTTTCCTGCCCCGGATACTTTTCGTTATTACGGAGCCAGGAATAAATACTCTGATAATACGCATAATCAAGACCAGCGAATACTTTGTTTTTGCTCCACCATCGCCTGCTCGCATATCCAGAGGCTATGTATACTGGATACAAGGGGCCACCTGGTGTATAGCTGGAAATATACGCCATACTGGCGCGCACCTGGATCAACCACCTGTTCCTGAGCGGAGTAAGTTGTCTTTCTATCTGTGCTGGACGGGAAGTGACCGGGAAATACCGTAAACCCAGGTGAATACCGGTCATATTTATTCCCAGGTTCGGTTTGTGGTAAGATGCATCCGAAATGTGGGTAATATTGGCTCCTGCCTGTAGGTCCCAATGGTTGTTGAAATGGTAACGCAGGTCGGTAACGAAAAAGGCAAAGTCATTGATGTGGCTGCCAATGGCTACGTTAATTGTATCTACATAATTAGTGCGCTGGTAGTGTTTAGTTACGTAGCCAATGCCATCGCCTAGCCGAATAGTCCATTGCAGCTTTTTACCACTTATTAAGGGTAATGTAATATTGGGATACAGCCCTAAACAACGACCATATACTGAGTCAATCCCGTAGTTTATGTAAGCTGCTCCAATCCCGATAGTTGGGTAATTTCTCCGCTGTTGCCAGGCTTTTTCCCCATTTGTTTTCAGCACAAAATTCATTTCGAATCCTGTAGTCAATGCCGGGATTGGAAGTGTGAATTTATGTTCATGTTTGATTACTTTACCAGTAATAAGATTTGTTTCCACTCCAAAGCCAGACCATGTTGGCATTTCCTGGGCAAGCAGACTTGCCGGCATCATTGTAGCCATTACCCCGGTTATGATGGGCAGTATAATATATTTAAATAAAATGCTAGTCATGTAAATAATGAGAACAAAAGTAATCTAAAATGCAACTTGCATATTAGCATGTATTTTTGGTCAAATTATTGCAATTGTTTTCTGTAGCTTTGCCATTATGCGCAGACTTGCAGCTATCTTATTCAGGTCTTTTTTACAGGGGCTTTTGCTGTTGAGCCCCATAGCCATTACCGGGTATGTTCTTTATTCTGTTTTTACCGGGATAGACAACCTGATACCCAACATGGAATGGTTGCCATTTTTGCATACCCGTGGGGTAGGTTTCATGATCATTATTGCAGCGGTAACCATTATAGGCTATTTTGGTACCCGCTTTTTTATCGGAAAATGGCTTTTTGATACGTTTGCTTATCTGATGGAGCATACCCCAGGCGTAAAATTCATTTATTCTTCTGTCAGAGATGTCATTACCTCATTTGTGGGTGATAAAAAGCGGTTTAATAAGCCGGTCTGGGTTTGTGTTAACCTTAATCCGGAAATATGGAGAATCGGGTTTATGACCCAGCGCGACATGACTTTTCTTGGGATGGAAGATAAGGTAGCGGTTTACATGCCACATGCTTATGCTATATCAGGTTGGGTAATTGTAATTGAAAGCAAAAATGTGCGCCCTGCTAAGGAAATGACAGCTGGCGAAGCTATGAAATTCGCCGTTAGTGGTGGAGTAACAACAGTTGAAGAACAGGAAATCAATGCAAAAGATCAACTTTAATGCCGGGCCTGCCCAGTTGCCGCCCGAAGTGCTTCACGAAGCAGCCCAGTCCGTGAAGCAATATAAAAAAACAGGAATGTCGGTGCTGGAGCTTCCGCACCGGGGTAAGGAATTTCTTGAAATTCTGGAAGAGAGTAAGACTCTTGTCAAAAAGCTGTGCGGCATTGGGCATGAATATGAAGTTCTATGGCTTCAGGGTGGTGGCAGGATGCAGTTTTGTATGATTCCCATGAATTTTCTTCTTGCGGGCAAAAATGCAGGATACATAGATAGCGGGCATTGGTCCCATGAGGCCGCGGAGTATGCAATGTATTATGGCAATGCACAAATTCTGGCTTCTTCGCAAGACAGTAATTACAGCCGCTTGCCCGATTGGCCGCAGATACCATCAGATCTGGCCTACCTGCATGTTACCACCAATAATACAATTTGCGGGACACAGTGGCACTCAATTCCAAAAACAGAAGTGCCCCTGATTGCAGATATGAGTAGTGATATTTTTTCTGCTAAAACAGATTACAGTCGGTATCCTGTCTTTTATGCTGCCGTACAGAAAAACCTTGGAGCCGCCGGCCTTGCATTGGTGGTTATCCGCAAGGATATGCTGGGTAAAACCCCTGTAATATTGCCCCCAATGCTCAGTTATTCAATGCAGGCACATGAAAATTCGATACTCAATACTGCCAATGTATTTGGCGTTTATGTTTCGCTGCTTATGCTTCGCTGGATTGATGCAAGGGGAATAGATGCCATAGAGAAGGAAAATATAAGAAAGGCTGCCTTATTGTATGAAACTATTGATAACAGTACATCATTTAAAGCACATGTTACCGAAAAGGCCCACAGAAGCCTTATGAATGTTTGTTTTACAGCTGTTACCACTGAAGTGGAACAGTCTTTTCTTGCCATGTGTGAAAAAAATAACATTACAGGAGTAAAAGGGCACCGTTCTGTGGGTGGGTTACGGGTATCATTGTATAATGCAGTTACTTATGGACAGGTCGAGGAGTTGGTGGATTTAATGAAATCTGTTTAATCACCTGCATTCTGATTTGTTTTGTAATAGTGAATTTAAAAGAGATTATTTAAGAAAATACAGGAATAAGTTTTATGGCAAACATAACACCATTTAAAGGCCTCAGGCCTAAAAAAGAATTAGCTGAGCAAGTGGCTACACTGCCTTACGATGTAGTGAGCGTGGCGGAGGCGAGGGAGTTTAAAAATAGCCCGTACAATTTTTACCATGTTACACGCTCGGAAATAGACCTGCCTGATGATATTGATGTGCATAGTATGCAGGTGTATGAAAAGGCAAAGGAGAACCTGGAATCCTTTATCAGCAGCAATGTTATGGTTAGGGACAGCAAACCTTGCTATTACATTTATGAACTGGTGATGGATGGACGCTCACAGACAGGCTTGTTATGCGGCTCATCGGTAGATGACTATAACAATGGTATTGTAAAGAAACACGAATTCACTAGGCCGGAAAAGGAGCAGGACCGTATAAATCATATTGCTACCACCGGCGCTCAGACAGGCATAGTGTTCCTTGCCTATAATGATTGTGAAAGTGTGCAGCAAATTATTGATGACTGGAAGAAAAACCATCAGCCTGAAAATGATTTTACAGCTCCCGATGGTATAAGGCATACTTTCTGGGTGGTTGATGATGAAGAAAAAGTAGCGGCCATTACACGCAATTTTGCAAATGATGTGCCCTGCACCTATATAGCCGATGGTCACCATAGGGCTGCATCTGCTGCAAGGGTTTGTAAGGAGATGAGAGAGAGCAATTATGCGGCTGATAGCAGTGATCCGTTTAATTATTTTGTCACCTGCATCTTCCCTGCCAGCCAGTTGCAGATAATGGATTACAACAGGGTGGCCAAAGATCTGAATGGCAGAACGGCGGATGAATTTATACGGGCAATCAGCAATGATTTTGAGATATTAAAGATTGGTGATCCGGCATTTAAACCTGCACATCTGCATGAGTTTGGCATGTATCTGGAAGGTTGCTGGTATAAATTGGAAGCAAAAAAAGGTACTTATACCAGCGATCCTATTGGGATATTGGATGTTACAATTTTGCAGCAAAATGTACTGGATAAATTGCTGGACATTAAAGACCCGAGAGTAGATAAAAGGATTGATTTTATTGGTGGTATAAGAGGTATGGGTGCATTGCAGAAAAGGGTGGATAATAAGGATGCCGCTGTTGCTTTTTCTTTGTACCCTGTAACCATAAAGCAGTTATTCGATATCGCCGACAGCGGCAATGTAATGCCTCCTAAAAGTACATGGTTTGAACCAAAGCTAAGGGATGGACTGGTGGTATACCTGGTAAACCACTGAACCCAGGATAGGGGATTAAACCCGCTTTAAAGGGAACTATTCTTGTGGCTTTTAGTCGGCATTTCGTTAATTTGGTAAAGGATTAATTTCCAAGGGCCGGATTTGCACTTAAAATAAATTTTAGCATCTCATTAATTAAAAGGTAGCTCCACTTCAGGGGCTGAGGGTATGGAATACAGAAGAATGGGCAGAACAGGATTGCAGTTGAGCGTGCTCTCCTACGGATCATGGGTTACTTTTTCAAAGCAGGTGGATGACACTGCCTCTGATGCGCTGATGGGGCTGGCTTACAACAATGGCGTGAATTTCTTCGACAATGCCGAAGCCTATGAGGGCGGCAGATCAGAGGAAATGATGGGACGTGTGCTGAAGAAGAAAAACTGGGACCGGACCACGTACTGTATTTCCAGTAAGGTGTTTTTCGGGCTGTATGGCAAAGACAACAAACCCAATCAGAACGGGCTCAGCCGTAAACATATCATGGAGGCCTGCCACCAGGCGCTGCACCGGCTGCAAACGGACTACCTCGACCTGTTTTATTGCCACAGACCCGACCCGGCAACACCTATGGAGGAAGTTGTATGGACAATGAACATATTGATGCAGCAAGGAAAAATACTGTACTGGGGAACCAGTGAGTGGAGCGCTGCCGAAATAATGGAAGCACATGCCGTAGCTGGCAGATTGAACCTTATTGGTCCGGCTATGGAACAGCCACAATATAACCTGTTCGAACGTCAGAAGATGGAACAGGATTATTTGCCCATTTTCAGGAATATAGGTATGGGTACTACCATCTGGAGCCCATTGGCATCTGGCCTGCTGACCGGAAAATATAATAATGGCATACCCGAAGGTTCCAGGCTTTCTATCAGCAATTATGCCTGGCTCAAAGACCGCATGGTGCAGGATGAAAAGATTACTAAAGTAAAGTCTCTGGATAAAGTAGCCAAAGAATTGGATACCACTCTTGCAACTCTGGCCATTGCCTGGTGTATCCATAATAAAAATGTTACCACTGCTATACTCGGGGCTACTAAAGAAAAGCAACTGACTGAAAACCTTGCTGCACTTGATCTGTATGCGAAGCTTACTCCGGAGATTATGACTGAGATTGATGCGATAATGTGCAATAAGCCTACGGTACAATAAGTAATATGCGTACGAAAATATATGCGTATGTGTGTTAGCTTCTGAGAGGGATAGCAAGCTTCTAAATGTTTAAAATTCTTTCAATAGCTTCTTTTGCATTTTTAAACCAGATTCCACGCAAGGGCGATTTTATGGCATTATCTTTGTCATATGGCCAATAGATTGATTAATGAACAAAGTCCTTATCTGTTGCAACATGCACATAACCCGGTAGACTGGTACCCATGGGGCAATGAGGCTTTTGACAGGGCATGCAAAGAGAATAAACCGCTTATCGTAAGCATTGGTTATGCTGCCTGCCACTGGTGTCATGTTATGGAGCATGAAAGCTTTGAAGATGAAGATACTGCTGCCTACATGAATGAGCACTTTATTTGTGTGAAAGTGGACAGGGAAGAACACCCAGATGTTGATCATATGTATATGGATGCGGTACAGGCTATTGCCGGCAATGGCGGCTGGCCACTTAACGTATTTGTAACTCCTGAAAGGGCTCCCTTTTATGGTGGCACGTACTATCCTCCCAGGCAGGCATACAGCCGGCCATCATGGACTCAGCTGCTGCAGCGCATGAATGAAATATGGACAACCCAGCAGGATGAGGTTAATGCTCAAAGTGAGCAGATACTGAAGCATCTCAGGCAGGCATCTCAACGAATAACTGCAAGCGCAGAGAATGCTGTAAATGAAGATACCTGCAGAAAGATAACCGACAGTTTACTGAAGCAGGCCGATAAGGTGTGGGGTGGGTTCGGTAATGCGCCAAAGTTTCCGGGAACAATGGCTGTTAGTTACCTCCTGGAGCATTATCATTATACAGGTTATAAGCCTGCCCTTGATCAGGCATTGCTTAGCCTTGACCGCATGATTGCTGGGGGTATCTACGACCAGATTGGTGGAGGCTTTGCCCGGTATTCTACCGACCGTGAATGGTTGGCTCCTCATTTCGAAAAAATGCTTTACGATAATGCCTTGCTGGTTCTGGCACTGTGTGATGCGTTTGTGGTTACCAGGGATGCGAAGTATAAGTTGATCGTAGATGAGACAATTTGTTTCGTGGAAAGAGAATTAAAGGATACAGGCGGCGGCTATTATTGCGCTCTGGATGCTGATAGCGAAGGTGTGGAGGGTAAATTTTATACCTGGACCTGGGAGGAATGGACTGAAGCCACGTCCTTCGGAATAGTTCAGGATGATACTTCCGATAGGCCTCAGGCCAACGGCGAGAACATTTCAATAAATGCTGTAATTGCTGCATCGTATTTTGGTATTAAAAAGGAAGGGAATTGGGAAGGTACCAATATCCTGCATGTAGCCAAAAGCATTGAGGTGGTAGCTGCAGAAAATGGGTTGACTATAGATGATACAACGGAGCGGATAAAAGAAGTAAAAAGAAGGCTTCTGGCCCGGCGGACAGACAGGCAGAGGCCACAGACCGATGATAAGTGCCTGCTGTCGTGGAATGCATTGATGAATGCGGCTTTGAGTAAAGCTGGTATAACTTTTAATGAGGCCGACAGGCAGTTGGCTGAGACATACCTTCAAAGGGCTGAGGAGCATATGGCATGGATGCTGACTGCCTTTGATACCCAAAGCGGTATGCTGCATACCTGGAAAAACGGAGTTGCCAGGATACCCGCAAAACTGGATGATTATGCATATCTTATAGATGCTTTGCTGCAGTTGGGGTCTGCTGCCGGTAGCCAAAGCTTTATTGTAAAAGCTTCCAGCTTGCTGGAGGTTGTTATTGATGAATTCGGCAACGAAGGAGGTTATTTTTATTATACTTCTTCAAGCCAGAAAGATATACCTGTGAGGAAGGTAGATACATATGATGGGGCTCAACCATCGGCCAACGCCGTGATGGCAAGGAATTTATTAACCTGCGGTTTATTAATGAGCAGAACAGACTGGTGTGAGCGGGCAGAATCCATGATTTATAACCTTGCTGAAACAATAAGCAGGTATAGCTATTCATTTGGCTATTGGGCTATGTTACTGCAGCAGCAGGTCAGACAGGTAAAAACCATAATTTGCTCTGGGCCGGGTGCAGTTGAAGAAATGAGAAAAATGCAGTCGAAATGGGTCCCTGAGGCTTATTTCTTTACATTTGATAAAGAAATATCTGAGTTGCCATTACTCGAAAATAAATTTTTTGCCGGTAAAATGTATATATTTGTCTGTTCGGGACAAGCCTGCCTATCGCCTGTAAACAGTGCCAGTGACGCACTTCAGCTAATTAGTCATTGAATAAAATATAGAGTAAATTGATTTATAATTGCATATAAGATTCTGTAGAATAATTAACAATTTTTCGCTGAAGCTTGTATTTTTCGAAAAAACTTTGAATATTGTGCATCGGTTTAGTGTTGAGAGGAGGAAAATGATGAAATTATTTTGTTGCAACATTGCAAAAACACCAGATAGTAGTATGAAAAAAACTTCCCTGAAGGTCTCAGCTTTAGCATTGCTCGTACTTGCTGCAAGCTGCGGGAAATCGGGCTCCAATGGCCAGTTAGTAGGTGATCAAACGAGAATGAATTATAAGGCGCCGTTGCCTATCGGCATGGTGTATGTTCCATCAGGATCCTTCAAAATGGGAGCCAGCGATGAGGATATACGCGGAAGAAATGACGCCACGATTCATAGCATACAGATGGTTGGTTTTTACATGGACGCCACTGAAATATCTAACCAGGAATACAGACAGTTTACCAACTGGGTAAGGGATTCTGTAGCCAATACAATTCTTGGTAATTTCAAGGATATGCCAGATGGTTCCACCAGGCTGGATATGAGCAAGCGCATCAACTGGAAAGATCCTGAATTGCAGGACCAGTTATCCTCCATATATATACCTGCAGAATTATCGGGCTGGGGGGTTAAAACCTTTGATGTCAGTAAGTTTGTATACCATTACTCATCATTCGATTATGCGAATTCTGTGAGACACCCCACTGAAACGCAGATCAAGTATGTAAATGCTTTTGATGTTCCTAGTTATCCCGATACCACTGTTTGGATAAAGCAGTTTAACTATTCCTTCAATGAGCCTATTGCTCAGCAATATTTCTGGTTCCAGGGATTCAACAAATATCCTGTCGTGGGTGTTAACTGGAAACAGTGTAATGCATTTTGCGACTGGCGTACCAAAGTTTGGAGAGCTGAGCGTGAGAAAGAACATCAATATACCGAAAGTCGTTTCCGTCTCCCAACTGAAACAGAATGGGAATACGCTGCAAGGGGTGGTCGTAACGAATCTCCTTTCCCTTGGGGCGGTCCTTATATAATTAATAAGAAAGGTTGTTACCTGGCAAACTTTAAACCACAGCGCGGTAATTATGCTGCAGATGGTGGCCTTTATACAGTTCCTGTAGATAAGTATGCTGCAAATGATTATGGACTGAAAAATATGTCTGGTAACGTTTCAGAGTGGACTTCATCAGAATATGCCGGTGGCAATTATAATCAGCAGGCCGACCTGAACCCGAATGTTGAATACAATGTTCAGCCAGGTGATGCACAGTGGATGAGGCGCAAAGTAGTGCGTGGAGGAAGCTGGCGCGATGTGGCTTATTACCTTCAGGTGAGCACCCGTGATTATGAATATCAGGATACCTCTAAAGCTTACATTGGTTTCCGTTGCGTATACACAGAAGTGAATCCGGCATTAACCAACAGAAAAGCAATCAGGTAATCTACCCTCAAAACATTCATTTATATAAACAAAGAAAAATCAGCTAAGATGAATCCAGTAGTTTTGTTTTTTGAAACCAATAATGGAAAGTACATTAAAAACCTGATGATCGGACTTGGTGCATCGGTGGTATTGTTAGGTGCCCTGTTTAAGATACAGCACTGGGCCGGTGGTGGTATAATGCTTACCATTGGTATGTGTGTTGAGGCGTTTATCTTCGCTATGCTTGGTTTAATACCACCTCACAGTGATTATTACTGGGAGCGTTTTTACCCAGACATTACTGAGAGCCCGCATGTAGAAGCATATCGCAAAGGCATCAAGCATGGCGGCCTTCCTAAACCAGGCGAACCACCAACAAAGTCTCTGGATAAAATGCTGGAAGAAGCTCAGATTAATACTCCAAATCTGAAAAAACTGAATGATAACTTTCAGAATTTCAATAAAGCTGTTGGCCAGATCAAGGATATGTCTGATGTAACTGCTGCAACAGGTACCTATTCTCAGAGCGCTCGTGATGCTGCTGAAGCTCTTGGTACTATGAAAAATACTTTCATTGGTGCAACCAAAACAATGAGCGCTTTCAATGAAGCTGCTGAGGATACAACAAAATTCCACGATCAGGTAGTGGTATTGTCTAAAAATCTGGGTACATTGAATTCAATTTATGAAGTGGAGTTGTCGGATGCTAATAATCATCTTAAAGCGATGAATAAGTTCTACAGCAGCCTTGTAAATGCTTCTGAAGCTATGGCTTCGAGTGCAAAAGATGCAACTGATACAAGGGAGCAGATCGGTTTGTTGGCTAAAAACCTGACTACATTGAACCAGGTTTATGGCAATATGCTTTCTGCTATGCAGGGCCGTTAATAATACAATACAGTAAACAATTAGTGTTCATAGTAAAAGCTAAATAATGTCTATACCTAAAGAGCCGCGACAGATAATGATCAACCTGATGTACCTGGTGTTGACCGCCCTGCTGGCCCTAAATGTATCTAATGAGATCCTCAACGCCTTTAAGACATTGAGCCTCAGTATTGACCGGTCTAATAAATCTATTGACCAGAAAAATATTGAAGTTTATGATGCCATTAAGGAAAATGAGAAAGCGCCAGGGCAGGAGGCTAAAGTAAAGCCTTTCCGTGAAAAAGCAGATGCAGTTGTGAAACGTGCAGATGATATGGTTAAATTTTTCGAGGTTTGGAAAAAAAGGATTACCCTTGAGGCTGGAGGTTACAACATTGATCCTGAAGATTCAGCCTTACATATCCCAGCCAGGATGGATAATATCGATGCAACAACCAAATTATTGGTTGAGAATAAAGGAGGCGATACAATGAAGAAGCAGATTATGGATGTGCGTGAGTTCTTTCTTAGTCAGCTTTCAAAGGAGGATACTGCGAAACTAAGCCCACTTATGCCATTGCGTATCAGCCATGCCAAGAAGAATGATCATAACCCGACTGGAGATTGGAGCATTGAAAATTTTGAGCATATGCCAGCAATAGCAGCGATAGCCTTATTTTCGAAATATCAGAATGACGTAAGGAGTAGTGAAGCATTGATATTGAACAGGTTGTTTGAAGAAGCTCACATGAAGGATATCAAGTTTGATACTATTGGTGCTGTAGCTGTACCTAAAACAAGTTATGCACTTGATGGTGAGAAAATCGAAGCATCAATCCTGCTTGCCGCATTTAATAAAGAGCAGAAACCAACAGTTACTGTACTTGGAGGTGGAGGTTCAACAAAGCCAGCAGTTAATGGGGTAGTTGCCTGGGAAACAGTCGCGCATGGAGTTGGCCTGCAGACTGTAAGAGGTATAATAGAATTAAAAACAGAGCAGAAAACAGAAAAGAGAGAATGGAAGTTTGAATACATGGTAGGTACTACCGGAGCATCCATGGCACTTGATAAAATGAACGTATTTTATATTGGTGTTGAAAATCCTGTAACTGTTGCTGCAGCCGGATATTCCGTTGAAGATGTGTCAATTGCTGCGGCTGCTGGCGGATGTACCATAACTGGTGAAAAAGGACATTTTGTTATCAAAGACCTCAAGAAAATTGACGCGAAATTTGTAGTTGAGATCAGGGCTAAAACAAAAGAAGGACCAATTAAGAAGGTAGGTGAAATGGTAATCAGGGTTAAGAAAATTCCGGATCCGGTAGCTATGGTGAATGGTAAGCCCGGTGGTGGAATGCCTGCTTCCATTTTCAGAGCTCAGATGGGACCTGTTGCCAATCTTGCTGGTTTCGATTTTGATGCCAAATTTAAAATTGTCAGTTTCGATTACAGTACTACTCCTAAGGGAAAAGACTATATGGGGCCTTTCCATGTTGAGAACAGGGCTGCCGGAACAAGGTTTACTGACAACCCACAGGTTACAAAAATATTACAACAAGCTAAAGCAGGGGATAAAGTTTTCCTTGATGAGATAAAAGCAGTTGGACCTGATGGAACTACCAGAACGTTAGCGCCATTATTTTTTACTTTGAATTAATTAACTTGAAAAATTATAAGGATATGACCATCCTGAATACTTTACGATTTACTGCCTCTGCGGTTCTGCTTTTATCAGGAACCGTATCATATGCACAGCCCGGGAGTACTGCCGATCTCAGTCTGACTGATAAAGGTTACTATGGTGTAAAGCTGGATTCGAGCTGGAAGCCATCAAGAACACCTGATGGTGCTTATGATCGCGTAGCTCATAATAGTATGCCAATAGCATGGCAGCATTTACGTGAAGACGATATCCTATGGAAAAAAAGGGTTTGGCGTGAAATAGATACACGTGAGAAACAGAATATAGGTTTCAGGTACATGGGCGATGAAAATACCGGTGGTGGTATGTTCATAGAAATCCTGATAGATGGTATTAAAAGGGGAAAAGTAAAGGCATACAGCAGTTACGATGACCGTTTTACTACTCCTTTGTCTAAGGAAGAAGTTCTGGAATCGCTTGCAGGTAAGCCAGATACCGTTCCGGTAACCGATCCGATTACAGGAATTGAAACAATAAAAGTTATCAAAAAGGATTTCCAGCCTGAAGCGATTACCAGCTACCGTATGAAGGAAGACTGGATATTTGATCGTAACGAGGGTAAAATGATTGTACGTATTGTAGGGCTGGCACCTGTTAAGGATATCATTGTTGATGGTTCATTCCGTGGACGTCAGCCGATGTTCTGGCTCTATTATCCAGATATTCGTGGATTGCTTTCACAATATGAAGTATTCAATCCGGCAAATGATGTTGCTCGTTATACCTGGGATGAATTTTTTGAGAGCCGTCAGTTCTCTAGTAAGATCACTAAAGTTAGCAATCCTTTCCAGGCCGAATTTAAAGATCTTGGTAACAGCATGAACCCAATGGAAACATTGTATGAAAGCCAGCATGCTGCTGAAATGATATTTAACAAGGAGCATGATATGTGGGTGTATTAATGGAGGGATTTGAAAACGGTAGCATAACAAGCGGAAATAACAATTTTAAATAGTACTCTTTTAATAAAATGATACCCCGGCTTGCCGGGGTATCATTTTATAGTTATATAATAACTAATTCTGTATTTTAGCATAATGACACAAAAGAATAAACCAGGTATTGAAGTATGTCTTTCGCCTGCATTGCTGCATTTGTATGATGTAAAAGGCGCATTGGTAGTTATTATTGACATTTTCAGGGCTACATCAACTATTACCGCTGCATTGGATAATGGAGCAAAGTGTGTAATCCCGGTAGCCAGTGTTTCCGAATGTATTGCATTAGGTGCATCAATTCCTGGCAGTGTTACTGCAGGCGAGCGCGATGGAAAGGTCATCGAGGGTTTGCAATACGGTAATTCACCTTCAGAGTATCCGGTTGAATTTATTTCTGGTAAAACACTGGTAATGACCACAACAAATGGAACCCGTTTATTGCATATGGTTACCGGTGCTGACCAGATCGTTATTGGTTCATTTTTGAATCTTAATCAATTATGCGGCTATCTGGCATCTCAAGGTAAAAATGTATTATTAGCCTGTGCATCCTGGAAAGACCGGTTTAATCTGGAAGATACGTTGTTTGCAGGTGCGGTAATTAATAAATTGCAGCATTCTTTTGATTTCAATTGCGATAGCGCTAAAGCTGCTTTGTATCTCCATCATCAATCAAAAGGTAATTACCTTGATTTTCTCAAAAACAGTTCTCATTATATTCGCCTGTCTGCCTATGGCTTACAAGATGAGTTGGCATATTGTTTAACGCCTGATCTTCACCCTGTTGTGCCAGTACTTCGTGGAAGAGAGATTGTGAAGCAATAAGAGCTGTTTCACTCCTGACTTTTGGATTTATGCACTGTTAACCTGATTTCATACTGATTGTGTACTGATTTTTTAGTACCAGAATCTATATATTTGCTAAAAAATTACACATATTATATATGTGTAATCGTATATGATTCAGCTAATAATTTGGCAATTAACACCTTTTATGCAATTAATATAATGTTTTTGTTATCAAAATAAAGAATTTGAAAATCCGGCTTTATTGCCCTTTTTTTTCCTACTTTTGCACAATTATTGAAAAACTATTTCTTATGGAGGCAAAAAACCTTTACGCAAGACATTTAATTTTAAGAAGAAACAGGATAGTTTTGGATGTATTTCCCACACTCCTGTTGATTGGCATGTTGTGGATGGGTATATCTGCTCAGGCGCAGACAACAATACAATATAGTCAGTCGTTTACTGCCGGAACATTGGCGTCACCTACAGCCTGTAATGCCTGGTCTACCTTCAGGGCATCATTAGCTGGTTATGTTTTTTCGAGTGTAACCATTAGTGGGTCTCTTGATCCTGTTGGTATTACCAATACGGATGTCATAGCTGTAAATGGAATAGCCAACGCGTTAACAACGGGTTCACCTTTTGCTTCAGGAACATGGAAGGTGGGCGGATGTTCAACAACCAATTGCGGACCAGGAAACATTGAATTAGATGTTAATGGTACCATTAGTGGTGTTCCCGCTACAACCTGCGGTTGTAACACCGGTGGTTACAGCATCAGGCCAGACTACGGCGTAGCTGGCTGGTGGGGCGGTATAGGACCTAACTGTGGAGGTGTTTCACAAACACTTACCTTGACGTTTACTGTTCAGCCTGTAATATTTACTACTGGTACTGTAAATGGTTCAGGGGTGTTTGAGATACCAGATACTGTTTGCCAGAATTCAGGTGCTGTTTCAATAAACTCAAAACTGACAGTGTCTGACCGTACAACACTTACTGAAACATGGACAGTTAATACAGTTCCTTCTCATGGTACGGTAAACGGTTTACCATATTCCGCTCCTTCTGGCCTTAGCGTAACTCCTGCAGGTGTTACTTATACGCCAACTGTCGGTTTCAGCGGTGTGGATTCTTTTAAAATACAGGTGAATAACGGTTCACAAACTGCAATAGCTAATATCATTGTTACAGTTAACCCATCTCCGGCTATCAGTTGCGCTGGTATCAGTTATTGCCCCGGAGGTTCCGGAACACTTACTGCAAGCGGTGCAACTACATATTCATGGGCGCCTGCTACTGCGTTATCAGCCACTACAGGCGCTTCTGTTACAGCTAGTCCTACAGTTACAACAACATATACCATTACTGGTACTGCTGGAACTTGTTCTGGTACTACAACAGCAACAGTTACAGTAAATCCATTGCCAACAATTGGTACTACGGTAGGTTCAGGAACTGCTACATGTGCTGGCACAGCTACATCAATCACTGCTACCGGTGCTGCTACATATACGTGGTCTCCTTCCACAGGGTTGTCGGCCACTACAGGAACGACAGTATCTGCAAATCCTCCTTCTAACCAGACATATGTAATTGCCGGGACTTCGGCTGCTGGTTGTAGTAACACCGGCAACGTAACCGTAACAGTTAATTCATTGCCTGTAGTAAGCGGAGGTTCAAATACTTCAATATGCATTGGAAATAACACTACCCTTACGGCATCAGGGGCTAATACATATAGCTGGTCGCCTGCTGCTGGATTATCTGCTGTTACAGGCACTAATGTGGTTGCCAGTCCTACTGCAACAACTACTTATTCAGTTACTGGAACAATTACAGCTACAGGCTGTCAGAAAACAGCAACTGTTACTGTAACAGTAAATCCATTGCCTGCCATCAGCGGTGGTGCAAGTGTAGCAATATGTAATGGTTCATCTACTACGCTTTCTGCAACAGGTGGCGTAACTTATACATGGGCCCCATCAACCGGTCTTTCGGCTGTGACTGGTGCAAGTGTAACTGCAAATCCTTCTTCAAATACTACTTATACCATTACAGGTACTAATGGATTGGGTTGTGTTAATTCAGGAACTGTTACAGTTACTGTTAATCCAATGCCTTTGCCAATAACTGGTAACACCCAGGTATCTACAACAATTACGACTCAGTTAAGTGATGCCACCAGCGGTGGTACATGGACATCTTCTTTACCTGGCAATGCCACGGTTAATGCCGTTACAGGGCTGGTAAGCGGTGTGGCTCCTGGCAGCACTTTAATTACTTATGCCCTGCCTACAGGTTGCTCTGTAAACGCTACCGTTAACGTAAATGCCGCATCTGTAGGACTGAATTTCAATGGTACATCATCATATGTACAATTAGGAAACATTTTAACAGGTGGATCCTCATATACAAAGGAGGCATGGATCAATGTTGTATCTGTTGTATCCAATACCAATATCGTATCATCACCTGATGCTCCGTTCTATATTCAGAGTGGGCATTTGCAGGCAGCAAATAATTATTTATCTGCTCCAACCTATGTTATTGATCCAGGTACGTTCCCTACAGGGCAGTGGGTATATGTCGCTGTATCTTATGATCAGCCAAGTAATACTATGAAGCTGTACCGTAACGGAATCCTCGTTGCTACTAACACTACTTCAGCTTCTTATACTACTGGTTCCTTGCAGTTAGGCGCTTATTCAGGTGGATATCTGAACAACGAAACTATGGATGAAGTGCGTGTTTGGAATATTGCAAGGACTCAGGCACAGATCCAGGCGAGCATGAATTGTGATATTCCTCAGCAGGCAAACCTTATTGCTTATTATCGTTTTGATGAAGGCGTTGCCGGAGGTAATAATACTAATAAGGCATATGTGCTGGATTATAGTGGTAATGCAAACTGTGGAACGCTGAATGGTTTCTCATTGACAGGTCCTGGTTCTAATTTTGTAACTGGTGCTGTTGGTAACTGCGCTCCGATAACTATTTCCGTGCCGGCTGCAAATAATAGTGGTACTGCTGTTGTCTGCGTTGGTCAAACTTCAACTTTGAGCAATAGTGTACCTGGCGGTACCTGGACATCTGGCAATACCGGTGTTGCTACTGTTAATTCTTCAACAGGCGTTGTTTCTGGAGTTACCGGAGGCACTGCCAATATCACTTATACTTTAAATTGCGGTACAGCTGTGACTACGGTTACTGTTAATCCTGCTCCTTCACCTATTACTGGTACCCCGCTTGTATGTGCAGGTGGCGGAACAAGTACTTTAAATGATGGTACTACTCCTGGCACATGGAGCAGCAGCAACGGTAATGCTACAATCGGAGCTGTTTCAGGTATACTTACCGGTGTTACACCAGGTAATTCTACCATAACCTATACTTTAACGAACGGTTGCTTCGTTACAACAACTGCAACCATTAACACATTGCCGGTTATTACAGGAAGCCCAAACACTACACTTTGTTATGGACAGTCTGCGACATTAACTGCTGGTGGCGGCACAACTTATTCATGGGCGCCTTCAGTTGGTTTGTCTTCAACTTTCGGTCCATCAGTAGTTGCAACCCCAACTGCTACAACAACTTATACTGTGACCGGTTCTAATGCAACCGTTCTCACTTACAGTCAGGCATTTACCGGTGGCGTTGTTGCAACCACTCAATGTACAGCATGGACTACATATCGTGCTTCTTTAATCAATGGACTGAACTATACAGGATTTACAATAAGGGGTAGCAATAACACTTCGGGCTTTACATGTACCGATCCATCAGTAGCAACTGCAATTGCCAATGCCCTGAGGACTGGCACCGCTACCAATTTGACATCAGATGGGCATACATGGTTTGTAGGCACAGGTTGTGGCGGCGGATGCGGCGGCTCAGGCGGCGGTACTGCTGTTGAGTTAGCTGTTGACCAGGGAACTTGTGCTTGCGGATCGATTGCTGCTGTAAGGCCTGGTATCAATAATACCAATTGGGGTGGTATCAGTGGGCCAACGTGCGGCGCTGGTTCTCAGACATTAGAAGTAGATTTTTATGTAGCTGGCTGTTCAAATACAACGACAATTACGGTATCAGTTAATCCTCTGCCTGTTATTGGTACTTCAGTTGGTTCTGGCACTGCAATCTGTAATGGTTCATCTACTGCAATTACTGCTACCGGCGCCGATACCTATTTCTGGTCTCCAGCTACCGGTTTAGATGTTACAACAGGCGCAGTTGTTAACGCAAATCCTACTACCGATCAGTCTTACCTGATAACTGGTACCGATATTAACGGATGCGTAAATACTGCAAATGTTACAGTGACAGTTAATCCGTTACCTGATGCAATTTCAGGTACTCATAATTTCTGTTTACTTTCTACAATTGCTCTCGGTGAAACAACATCTGGTGGAACATGGAGCAGCACCAATACATCTGTTGCTACTGTTGATCCGGCTACTGGTGTGGTTTCTGGTATTGCGACAGGTGTTGATACAATTATCTATACTTTGCCTACTACCTGTTCTGTTTTTGTTTCCGGAACTGTTAATCCGGTATCTGATGTAACGGTGTCTCCATTACTTGGACAGACAGTTTGTAACGGCGCTTCTACTACGCCTGTTACCTTCAGCGGTTCCATAGCTGGTACTGTTTTTGACTGGACCAATACACTTGCTTCAATTGGTATTCCTGCTTCTGGTTCAGATACTATTTTCTCAGTGTCTGCTATTAATACATCATATGTTTCAGATACAGGATTTTTCACTGTAACTCCGGTTAATAACGGATGCCCTGGTTTACCTGCATATTTTTATATAGCTGTCAATCCAACTCCGGATGTATATGCATCAAACCCTCCACAGACTTTGTGTAACGGAACTATGACTGCTCCTGTTACATTTGCAGGCGATGTAGATGGTACGATCTTTACCTGGACAAACTCCAATTCCAGTATTGGAATTGGCGCTACCGGTACAGGAGATATTGCTTCTTTTACGGGTATCGATACATCAGCTCAGATTCTGACTGCAGTAATTACTGTTAACACGAGTGCAGCTGGTTGTACAGGAAGTTCTAATAGCTTTACAATTACAATAGATCCTACTCCGTTGCTTTTAGGTTCATTGACTTCAACTATTTGCGACAATTCACTGTTTAATTTTATTCCTTCATCTTTAACTTTGGATTCGACATTTATATGGTCCAGGGATTCAGTAACTGGTATCACTGCATCAGCTGGTTCAGGAATAAACAATACCAATGAATATCTTGATAATACAACACTGGCTCCGATAAATGTAACCTATGTTTATGTTGTTCAGGCTAATGGTTGTACAGATACTGCTAATATTGTGGTTACTGTTAATCCAACACCGCATCTGACTACTACACTTACTCCTTCAGCTGTTTGCGACAGTACACTCTTCACTTATGGTTCTGCCAGTACTATTTCATCTGGTGTAACCTTTACATGGAGCAGGGCATCAGTTGCTGGTATCAGTAATCCTGCAGCAAGTGGTATTGACACAATCAGGGAATATCTTGTAAATACTACGCCAGAGCCTTTGGCTGTTCCGTATGTTGATACTTTAACCTATTTCGGTTGCCAGTATACTGAAGTAGTAACTGCAACTGTTAATCCAAAACCTGTGTTGACCACACCTGTTACTTTATCTCAGGTATGCGACAGCACTACAATTACTTATGTACCAGCAAGCGCTACTACAGGCACAACATTTACCTGGAGCAGAGCCGCAATCGCTGGTAATCCGGCAGCAAACGGTGTAGACACAATTCACGAAAGGCTGGTGAACACTACCACTGCTTCAGTAATTGTAACCTATGTGGATACGCTTAAGGCTAACGGATGCTGGAATACTGAGAATGTAAACATTAGAGTAATGCCTACTCCAATGTTAAGCAGTTCACTAACACCTGCTTCCATCTGCGACAGCGTTATATTCAATTATACACCTGCCAGTGCTACAGCCGGTACAGGATTTACATGGGTTCGTCCGTTTATTCCTGGAATATTAAATGCACCGGGAAGTGGAATTGGTAATCCTAATGAGCAGCTGATCAATACTACCAATGACAATCTGGATGTTACTTACATTTATACGCTCAATGACAGCGGTTGTACAAATGTTCAGGATGTTGTAGTGAGAGTTCATCCAACACCGGTATTATCTTCTCCGCTTACATCTGTTGTTTGTAGCGGTACTCCATTTGTTTATGGACCAACCAGCTTTACTGCAGGTACTACCTTCAGTTGGAAACGCGGTCTGATAACAGGAATTACACCTGCTACAGATTCAGGCAGCGGAGTAAGTATTACTGAAACTCTGGCTAATGGTACATCTGCTCCTGTAGTTACTGGTTATCAGATTAAGCTCACTGCCAATACTTGTTCTCATCTTGAAAACATAACAGTGACAGTTAATCCTACTCCGGCAGCAGCTCCGATAACAACTTTTGCTGATGATCCGATTTGTACAGGTACAATGTATCAGAATTTCGGTACATCAGGTCTTGCTCCTGCAGGTGAATCTTACAATTGGAGCGCACAGAATGCTGTTATTAATGCACATGGCAGCGGTAACCAGTATATCCTTGTAACCTTTAATACTCCTGGACCTGCTTCAGTAATCCTTACTACTGATATTAATGCATATGGTTGCAGAAATTACAGCGCAAAAACATATACTGTTTCAAGCAGTATTGCCCAGACACCTCAGGTTGTTTATTTCAACGGACAGTTTGTATGTCTTCAGAATAACCTGACGCACTACCAGTGGGGGTATGATGACGCTATCACGCTCGATTCATCTCTGATTGCTGGTGAGGTTAATCCTAACTATTTCAATAACAGTCCGGACCTTACTTATAAGTATTACTGGGTAGCTACAACCGATTCTGGTGGTTGCACTCAGAAAACATATTACAACGTACCTACCGGAATTACCAATATTAATGCTCCTGTGGCTACTGATATCAAGGTTTATCCAAACCCTGCTAATGAAGAATTGAATGTGGTATTCAACGATGCTGTTACTGGTAAACTGAGTGTTGAAGTTGTAAATATACTTGGGCAGAAACTGATGAGTTCAGAGGTTGCAGATCATAAAGCGATGCTGAATGTGGCATCTGTTGCTTCAGGCACCTATTTGGTAGTATGTTATAGTAATGGCGTTAAGATTGGCGCTGTAAGATTTGTTAAAAACTAAATTGTGTAATATTAAATCCGGATAAATGAAACGAATATTTTTCTTCCTGTTAATATCTGGCATCGCATTCAGCGCTGTTGCCCAGAATTCTGCCGATTACAAAAAGGATTCAATTTGGAAACCCGCTCATTTTGCGCCTGATGCATTGCTGCCTCATTGGCTGGTAGATGTTAATCTGCTGATTGGTGGCGTGTCCCAGACATACACAAAGGCTAATTCTATCAATAACTATAGCAACGCAATTGGCAGTGTAAGCAATACTGGTTCATTGTCGTTCAAAAATGGTTTAGCCTATGGTTTTGATGCTCAACTGGCTTACTTTTTCGGAAAGAGCAATAGATTCGGGTTGGGTCTCGGATTTATGTATCTGGCCGAGCAAGGTGATGTAAATCTGGATCGCTTCCACGTTGAATACCAGTCTACCGACAGCAAAGGCCAGGTTTTCAGGCAGTTGCTGACTGCTAATGGTAAAATAAAGGAGCACCTCAATATTACAGACCTGAACATCCCATTGCTCCTTAAGTATAAACACAGATTATCTCAGAGATGGGGTTTTACTGCTGATGCCGGCGCTTTGATCAATCTGCAGATGAGGAACCGTTATTCAAGCAATGCTAATTTTGATTATGAAGCAATTTATCAGCTCACAGCTGATGGTACAAAATACGATGCTTCTGCTACCCCTAACGTAAATGACATATTGTATACAAAGGCGCAGTACAACCGCGTTAATCCTCCTCAGAATGATAATTATTATTTCAATAATACACTGAGAGGCGAAGGTTACAATGTAGGTCTGGGAATAACTCCAAACAGCAACAAAGGAACTGTGTCATATGTTACTGGTTCTATTGGTCTGTTGGTTCAGCCGGGAGTTAACTATTACTTCTCTGATAAAACCGCACTTAACCTGGGGCTTTACTTCCTTTACCAGCCTATGATGAATACCAACAGCAATAATAACCAGATGCTGACCAACAAATTGGGCGATTATTCTTCGATTCTTAATTCTGCAAGGGGCATCAACAATATATCTTATGGTTTGAATGCAGGTATTAGGATTTATATTGGTAAAGGCAAAGACAGCGACCATGATGGTATACCAGACAGAAGCGACAGGTGTCCTACAGTTCCTGGCCCTGCTAGGTTTAACGGTTGTCCTGATTCCGATGGCGATGGCATAGTGGATATTGATGATGCCTGTCCGAAAGTACCGGGTATTGTTAAGTTCAAAGGCTGTCCTGATAGCGATGGTGATGGTATTGCTGATGCTGAAGATGCTTGTCCGTACAGTCCTGGTCCGGCCAAGTACCATGGTTGCCCTGACAGTGATGGTGATGGTATCATCGATAAGAACGACTCTTGTCCGCACACGCCTGGTTTGGCGCTTTATAACGGTTGTCCTGATACAGATGGAGATGGAATACCAGACAATCAGGATGCTTGCCCTACAGTACCTGGCGTTCCTGAATTCCATGGTTGTCCTGCTCCTCCAGCCGGTGGTAATGACGATAGCAAAGTATCAGTTCCGATTTTGTTTGAGGTTGATAAATACGTAATTCACAAATCATCTTATCCTACTCTGATTGAAGCCGCTCACAGGCTGAATGACGATCAGGATGCGATTATCATTGTGGATGGTTATACCGATAATACCGGATCTGAGGCGCACAATAAGGTGCTGTCTATGAAACGTGCACAGGCTGTTAAGGCACATCTTGAAGATATGGGTATTGATCCTAAGCGTATCCAGGTTCAGGGACATGGTGAGAAAGATCCTGTTGCGCCAAATGATACTCCTGAAAATAAACTAAAGAACAGGCGTGCAGTAATGCATCTGAGTACTGGAGATAAGAAGTAAGATTATAAAGAGTTAAATACTAAAAAAGGGCTACCCGTGTGGGTGGCCCTTTTTTAGTGTTATAAATTCGATTTGAATGTATTAAAGGATCAGATTACTCGGCTTTATGCAGTGGAATTAAAAAAATAAGGCATGATAATATAATGCCGCAAGGGCAATATATTGTATATCAGACGTAAGCATTTGGCCAACTGGGTATAGATGGTATCTGCTTATGAATATGCATTAAAAGCAAGAGAATTAGCCGGGAAATACACAACTACCCCCTGTGGTAGCCATGATTGAAATGCCCATGCCATGGCCTGTGAAAATAGGGCCCGTGGCCGGGGTGTACATGCATACAGGAGGCGAAAGTAATGGCAACCAATATAAATAAGGCCAGTTTTTTGAGCATGTCTTTCTTTTTTAGAATTTGGATAGATACAGGTGTAAATATAATGAGAATCATCTGAAAACAAAATTCCTGCATACTTAAAAATGGTTGGTAAGTTACTCAGGTTTACGGCATTTAACTATTTACAGGTCTTGTTAATTTGCCACTCACTTCTTTGCAATGGAAACCGTTATTTAACGTATAAAATACCGTTTATCAACCGTATATGCCTGATTTTGTAATCGTATTTTTGTGTCTGACAAAACGGACGAAGCCGAAAATCCGATCAAAGAGTAGGCGCAAAATATTATTTATGCCAGTACAATATGAATTAAGACGCGCTTCCCTTAACAATGTTTCTGATGTAGCAGGGCTATGGCAGCATGAAGGTGGTACAGTTTTTGAAGCTGGGAAACAAGTTGGTTTCTACGCCAGTTACAAAAGAGTAACTAATGGTGGTACAACTGCTGAAAACACAGCTATGCTTACCCTTACCATTTTCTTTAATAAATTGCTGGGTACTACTGCACCGGAAAACATTACGTTGCAGGGTTCTCATGATTTCAATACCGGAAATGAAGTAGGAAGTGTAAGCGCTGCTTCTTTATCGCATCATGCCATGATCGCCCAGAATTTCAGTCGTAATGGTGCTACAAACGTCGTTACCGTAGGATAATTGGTAACCATTTAGCGTTTAAGGCGCATATATTCTCTCCAACGTTCCAGGTCTATATCTGGAACGTTGGCATTTTTATGTCTGCTTCATTGAGAACAGCTTTGTTCATCCCGAAAAGCTCAGATAAAGTTTGGCTGGCTTTAATACTTTGCATTATATTCTTGAAAATACATTTATGTGCCTCAGATTAATTTATATATCGTCCGTTTATGAAGGTATAACGCACTAAATATTGCTACCAGGTAAATGGCTGGGATTGTGCGATCTCTGATGCAGGTAGGATGTTTCTCCTTATAGACGGTCTCATTCGGCTAGGTTTCATCTGTGTTTTTCGACAGGGAAATAGCATCCGGATTTTGCATCTGGAGACCTAATTAGATAGAATATAACTATATTAATGCTGATTCAATCTGTAAATTGCTTGGTTTGGATATGAATCATATAGAATAGAGCAGTGAATTCTGAAATTGGAATTCAATTATATGAGTTCTTGTAAACACCTTATCCACCGTAATCCACAGGTTATACACAGCTTTTTGTGGAAATAGGGCATGAAATAGGCCTGAAATGGGCTACACGAGCGGCTTTCACCCACATTTGCCATGTGTGGATAAATATGTGTAATTATTTTTGTGTTTATTGGTGGGAAATTGTGTTATTTTGTGTGGAAAATAATATTCTATTAAAATGACAAGTTTTCTCGGTGAATATGAAGTAGCAATGGACGCCAAAGGGCGTTTCCTGCTGCCATCGGGAATACGCAAGCAAATGGCCGATGAAACCGGGGGGCAGTTTGTAATAAAACGCGATTTTGAATCTTGTCTCACTATATACCCACTCGATACCTGGAAAGCAATAAGTGATAAAATAAATAAGCTCAACGACTTTAAGCCAGAAGTAAGGGAATTTAAAAGATTGTTTCTGAACGGAGCCACCATTGTGGAGCTGGACAGTGCCGACAGACTATTGGTACCCAGACAATTACTGGAATATGCTGGTTTGAAAAAGGATGCAATATTGGCGGCGCAAGGCAATAAACTGGAGTTGTGGGATAAAGATACATTTAATAAGTATATCGCCCAAAACTCCGTGAATATGAGCAGGCTTGCAGAAGATGTGGCGAGAGATTTCGGGAACCCGTTTGAAAATATGTAACATGGCAGAACCCGGTTTTTACCACACAACAGTTCTTTTACAGGAGGCAGTCGATGGTTTGGCAATAAAGCCCGATGGGGTCTATGTGGATGCAACTTTTGGTGGTGGCGGGCATAGCAGGGCGATATTGAATCAGTTGGGGCCAGCAGGAAAACTAATTGCTTTCGACCAGGATGCCGATGCCTGGAAGAACAAACCGGATGATGACAGGCTGATTCCGGTTACTGAAAATTTTAAATACCTGCGGCGTTTTTTACGGTTGCATGGACATATGGAGGTGGATGGAATATTGGCAGATCTGGGAGTTAGTTCTTTTCAATTCGATACAGCAGAACGTGGGTTCTCTATTCGGTTTGATGGTCCGCTGGATATGAGGATGGATATACGCAGTGAGTTAACAGCGGCAAAAGTGTTGCAAACTTACAGCGAGCTGCAACTGCATCAGTTATTTGAGCAATATGGCGAAGTAAGGAACTCAAAGCAACTGGCAAAGCATATAGTTACCCATCGCAAAGGCGGCGGGGTGCAGAGTATAGAAGGGCTTAAGGCTATGCTGGGGCCGGTGATAAGGGGAAACCCTATGAAGTACCTGGCACAGGTTTTTCAGGCGCTGAGGATAGAGGTGAATGATGAGCTGGGTGCTCTGAAAGAGTTTCTGGCGCAGGCGGCAGTTAGCTTAAAACCTGGAGGCCGACTATGTGTGATCACGTTTCACTCACTGGAAGACCGGATAGTGAAACATTATATAAAGCGTGGCAGATGGGATGAAGCGGGGGAATATGAGGAACAGATAAAGCCACCACTGAAACCTGTAATTCCTAAACCTATTGAACCTACAGATGAAGAGACAAAAAGAAATCCCAGGGCAAGGAGCGCGAAGCTGAGAATTGCAACTACCAACTCCTGATCTGGGAACCAGGAAAAGATAAAAAGCAAAATAAGCAGTAAAGAAAAAAGTGAATGAATAACGAGGACCAGATAATCCAGCAGCAGGAAGTACTCTCACCGGCACAACGGGTGAGGAACGACTGGCGGTCGCTGGTAGAGAAGGTATCCTACAAAGCAATAGTAAATAATATCCCATTCCTTGCTTTCCTGGTTTTGTTATGTGTTATATACATCAGCAATAACCACAGGGCGCTTGAAATGCAACGGGAGCTGAATGCAAAGCATAAAGCGCTGAAGGAATTAAGATGGAAATACATGGATACCAAGTCGCAGCTGATGTTTGTGAAAACGGAAACACAGGTGATCAAAAGGGCAGAAGGAGTGGGGTTAAAGCCTTCGTTGTTGCCGGCATATAAGATCAAAACCCCCGGCCCCTGATTGGGAGTGCGTTGGAGTTAAGATTTCGGCAGTGGGGCGTTGTTGAGCTGGTAAGTTGAAGGTAATATTTAAAAAGTTAGAGGGTTTATAAATACTAAGTAAAGTGGCAAAGAAAGAGGGCGATGTAAAGAAGGACATAAGGTTCAGGGTGTATATCGCCTTTACATGCATCTGCCTGTTGGGAATTGCTGTGATGGTTAAAGCCTCGCTTATTGTATTTAAAGAGGGACCAAAGCTGAAGGAGTTGTCGCAGGAGATGCATACCCGGTTTGATACACTGATTGCAGAGAGAGGCAATATTTATACAGAAAAGGGCGTGTTGCTGAGTTCTTCCATACCTGAATTCGAAGTGCATATTGATTTTTCAGTGATTGACTCGGGGCTGTTTGCAAAGAATATTGATTCACTCTGCAGTTGCATGGCTTCCCTGTTTAAAGACAAATCAGCCTATCAGTACAAGGAAGATTTTGTAAAGGCTTACAACGACGAGAACAAATACTACCTGCTGGGCAGAAAACTGAAATACTACCAGTACGAAGCCCTGCGCACTTTCCCCATTTTTAATAAAGGCAAAGGCTATGGCGGGTTTATTGAGGATATAAACGAGAAAAGGGAGAACCCTTATAAAATGCTGGCCTACCGCACCATTGGCGTATTCAGGGATACCAATGTTTCGGGTCTCGAAGCAACCTACAACAAGGATCTGGTTGGTGAAAATGGCAGAAGGGTAGTGCAGAAAAGTACCGGCAATGTATGGGTGCCTATAGAAGGATCGGAAGTAGACCCGATAAACGGGCATGATATCGTTACCACACTGGATATTAATATTCAGGAGGTAGCCGAACATGCCTTGCTGAGTATTCTTCAGAAATATGAGTGCCTTTATGGTACTTGTATTGTGATGGAAGTAAACACCGGCAAGATCCGCACCCTGGTAAATCTTGGCCGTCAGCCAGACGGCAGCTACTGGGAAGATTTCAACTATGCCATGATCCCTACTGAGCCCGGATCTACTTTCAAACTGGCTACATTGCTTTCTCTGCTGAATGATAAGCTCATAAATGTAGACCAGATCGTGGATGCAGAAGGTGGCGCCATAAGGTTTGGCAACAGGATTATGAAAGATTCGCACCTCGGCCTGCATGCTATGCCAATATGGAAAGCTTATGCCGAATCGAGCAATGCAGCGCTGGCTAAACTGGGATACACATACTATAAAGATAATCCATCGAAGTATGTGCAGCACCTGAAAGATTTTCATTTGGACAGGCCTACAGGTATTGATCTGCTAGGTGAGCGGCGCACGCACATTATCATGCCGGGTACTCCGGAATGGAGCGCTACAACACTGCCTTGGATGGCCACTGGCTATGGTGTGCTGGTATCGCCGCTGCATACCTGTATGCTCTATAACTCTATTGCCAACAAGGGCAGGATGATGAAACCTTACCTGGTGAGCGCAATAAAGGAATACGGGAAAGAAGTGAAAAATTTCGCACCAACAGAATTAACCCAGGTTGGCGACTCAAGCGTAATCGCGCAATTGCTGAAATGCACACGCGCTGTGGTTACTGAGGGCACAGCCAAAGGCATAGAGTCGCCCTATTATACCATAGCGGGCAAAACTGGTACCGCACAGGTAGCAGATAAAGGAATCAGGTATACAGATGGTGTATACCAGGGATCATTTGTAGGGTTTTTGCCTGCCGATGAGCCAAAGTATACCATCTGTGTAGTAATACGTACCAAGCCGCATTCTGCAGCTTATTATGGTGGTGCAATCGCAGCTCCTGTTTTCAGGATGGTGGCCGATAAGATTTTCTCTGAGAATATGGGGGCATGGGAAGCGCCTTTAGATAGTCTTGCAAAGATGGGCACCGCCTTTATGCCTGCAAAAGCTGCCACAGGCAGCAGCTATGAGGTTTTACTTCATGCTATTGGCAAAACAGTGGCTATGCCGGAATATAATACCAATTCGCTGCTGCAACTGGTAACAGATACAACCAGGAACCTGGTAATACAACCTAAAAAACTATACAGGAATGTAATGCCCGACCTGACAGGTATGAGTCTGAAAGACGCGGTATATATGCTGGAGACAAGCGGGATGCAGGTGCGTATTCAGGGTAAGGGTAAGGTGAAAGTGCAATCCGTAGCGCCGGGTTCTGCTATTGTAAAAGGACAAAATATTTTACTTCAATTAAGCTGATGAGGCAACTAAACGACATACTGGCTGGCATAGACCATATTGTGGTAAAGGGCAACCTTGACCATGATGTTACTGGTTTGCACATCGATTCCCGGAAGGTGACTCCGGGCAGCATATTCATTGCCGTAAAGGGTTCTGTTACCGACGGGCATGATTATCTGGAGAAAGCTGTGGAGAATGGCGCTGCAGTAGTGATTATCGAAAATGCGGTGGTAGTCAGGGTGCTTGACATACCCGCTACATTTATCGTTGTAAAAGACAGCGGTGCAATTGTGGGTCTGCTGGCCAGTGCTTTCTATGATCATCCATCCAGGTCGCTGAATGTGGTAGGGGTAACCGGTACCAACGGCAAGACGACTACTGCAACCCTCTTGTATCAGCTATATGAGCAGATGGGGCATAAGTGCGGGTTGTTGTCTACAGTTCAGAATAAAATTCATGATCAGACGGAGGCTTCTACCCATACTACACCAGATGCGATATCTGTACATGAGTTGCTGAGCAGAATGGTTGATGCCGGCTGTGAGTATGCATTTATGGAGGTGAGTTCGCATGCGGTTCACCAGCATCGTATCGCAGGTATAAAATTTGCCGGTGGTTTATTTACCAATATCACACATGATCACCTGGATTATCACAAAACATTTGATGAATATATACGGGTAAAGAAAAGCTTTTTTGATGGCCTGCCAGAAGGCGCATTTGCCCTGACCAATGCCGATGATAAGCGAGGTATTGTGATGCTGCAGAATACCAAAGCCTCTAAGAATACCTACAGCCTTAAAATGCCGGCTACCATTAAGGGTAAGGTAATGGAAAACAACCTTACCGGGCTGGTAATGATAGTGGATGGGGTGGAAGCCCACTTCAGGATGATAGGAACATTTAATGCTTATAACCTGCTTGCAGTTTATGGTGCGGCAATCTTACTGGGTGCCGATAAAATGGATGTACTTGCGGTAATGAGCGGATTAAGGGGAGCGGCAGGGCGTTTTGAAACCTACATGTCGCCAAAGGATAAAATACTGGGCATAGTGGATTATGCTCATACCCCCGATGCGCTTATCAATGTACTTGCTACCATTAATCAGTTGCGCACACAGGGGCAGCAGTTGTTTACAGTGATAGGCTGTGGCGGAGACAGGGATAAAACAAAACGGCCTGTTATGGCTGAAGTAGCCTGCGAACACAGCGATAAAGCAATACTCACAGCCGATAACCCAAGGAGTGAAGATCCTGAGGTGATACTGAATGAAATGGAAGCTGGGCTGAATGGGCCACAAAAAAGGAAGAGCCTGAGAATAACAGACCGACGGGAAGCTATTAAAGTGGCATGCACATTGGCACAACCCGGAGATATAGTGCTGGTGGCAGGCAAGGGGCATGAAAACTACCAGGAAATAAAGGGAGTAAAACATCATTTTGATGACAAGGAAATATTAACTCAGGCATTCGAAACATTGAATAAATAAAGGCATTTATGCTGTACTATCTGTTTACCTACTTACGCGATACTTTTCACCTGGCCGGCGCCGGAGTGTTTAATTATATCACATTCCGGGTAGCTATGGCCATAATGCTTTCATTGGTCATATCTATGGTAATGGGTAAAAGGCTCATTGCTTTCCTGCAGTACAAGCTGATAGGCGAAACAGTGCGGGATCTGGGACTGGCAGGAGAAGCACAGAAGAAGGGAACACCTACGATGGGCGGCCTGATTATCATTGCGGCAATCCTTATTCCTACTTTATTGTTTGCAAGAGTGCTCAATGTATACATTGTTCTGATGCTGGTATCTACTGTGTGGCTGGGTTGCGTCGGGTTTCTGGATGATTATATTAAAGTGTTTAAGAAAAATAAGGAGGGGCTTGCAGGCAGGTTTAAGATAATGGGCCAGGTAGGACTGGGGATAATTGTTGGCGTTACCATGTACTACAATAACCATGTGGTGATCAGCAGGGAAATAACTGGCGGACATAAAGGAGCTTTTAATGCGGCTGAGAAGTTGGAGCCGGGTGGGTCTTCCAGAAAAGATGAAAATGGCAAAGTACATGAATATGTCAACATCCGGACTGCAACCACCACTATACCATTCGTAAAGTCACATGAACTTAGGTATGAAAAGATTGCAGAAATTTTCGGGGTAAAATATGTAGATATTACCACCCCCATACTTTATATACTTTTTGTGATCTTCATTATTGTAGCCGTATCCAATGGCGCCAACATTACTGATGGTGTTGATGGCCTGGCAACGGGAGTATCTGCAATAATAGGTGTTTGCCTTGGTATTTTCGCTTACGTTTCCGGTAACTACTTTTTTGCTGGCTACCTGAATATAATGGACATACCCAACCTGGGAGAGCTGTCTATATTCATAGGCGCTTTTATCGGAGCCTGTGTGGGTTTTCTGTGGTACAATGCCTATCCTGCCCAGGTGTTTATGGGAGACACAGGAAGCCTTGCATTAGGTGGTATAATAGCATCACTCGCCATTATAGTGCGTAAGGAACTGCTCATTCCTATCATCTGCGGTATTTTCCTTGTAGAGAATGTATCGGTAATGCTACAGGTATGGTATTTCAAGCGGACAAAGAAAAAATATGGCGAGGGGCGAAGGATTTTTCTGATGTCGCCCTTGCATCACCATTATCAGAAACTGGGTTATCATGAATCGAAAATTGTAACCCGCTTCTGGATTGTAGGGATCATACTGGCCATAATGAGTATAGTAACATTAAAAATGCAATAGTGAAAGGAAACAATCAACGCCTGGTGATATTAGGGGCCGCTGAAAGCGGTGTGGGCGCTGCATTGCTGGGAAAACAGAAAGGCTGGCAGGTATTTGTGAGCGATGGAGGTAAAATAAAGGATCAGTTCAGAAATGACCTGGTTAAATATGAAATAGAGTTTGAGGAAGGTGGTCATACAGCTGAGAAAATACTCAATGCTGATTGCCTGGTGAAAAGTCCCGGAATCAGTGATAAGGTGGAGATAATGAAGAAAGTAAGGAGTTCGGGGATTGAGGTGTGCAGTGAAATAGAATATGGTTACAGGTATAAGGGAGATAGCCGCATAATAGCCATTACCGGAAGTAATGGCAAAAGCACTACTACCAAGCTTACATGGCATGTGCTTAAACAAGCTGGATATGATGTGGCTATGGTAGGTAATATAGGCTACAGTTTTGCAAGGCAGATAGCTGAGCAGCCCTGTGAGTGGTATGTAATGGAAGTGAGCAGTTTCCAGTTGGATGATATTCATTTGTTCCGGCCCGATATAGCCGTGCTACTGAATATAACACCAGATCACCTGGACAGGTACGATTACAAATTTGAAAATTATGTGGCTTCCAAATTCAGAATAACACAGAATCAAAATATTACAGACCACTTTGTTGTCAACCAGGACGATGAAGTTATAAAAGAATATCTGGCAACTCACTTAGTTCACGCTAAAAAAATTTTTTTCACAATGAACGAAACTAACCCGGACAATGAAGGTGGCTCAATCAGTGGTAGCCGGTTATATGTCCAGATTGAAGGAGACACAATGGATATGTCAATTCACGACCTGGCAATTAAAGGTAAGCACAACCAATATAATAGTATGGCAGCGGGAATATCAGCACGCATAGCAGGCGTAAGGAAGGAAAAGATAAGGGAAAGCTTTATGGGCTTCGAAGGGCTTGAGCACAGGCTGGAGTTTGTTGCCACGGTAAGGGGTGTAACATTTATCAATGACAGCAAAGCTACAAATGTCAATTCGGTGTGGTTTGCATTGGAGAGTATGAAAAAACCGGTAATCCTCATTTTGGGCGGACAGGATAAGGGTAACGATTATACTGAAATCATGGCGCTGGTTTCTGAAAAGGTTAAAGCGATTATTTGCCTTGGCGCTGATAACAAGCCGATTCATGATGTTTTTGATTCTGTAGTGGATACAATTATTGATACAAACATTGCAGCTGATGCTGTTCATGCAGCCTACTCGCTCGCTGAAAACGGAGATGTTGTTTTGTTATCGCCTGCATGTGCCAGTTTCGATTTATTTAAAAACTATGAAGACCGTGGCAGGCAGTTTAAAGAAGCAGTAAGGAATCTGTAAGCCGTTTGCAGTTTACAATTGGCAATTAAATGAAGAATAGAATAGTTACCGGGTATTTGGATTTAGGGATTTTTACTTTAGACTATATACTAAAGACTTCAGACTTAAAATAGACTTTAGACTTAAAAAAAGACATGGCAGGTAGAATGCAGCAAATACTGAAAAAAACGAAGGGCGACCAGGTAATCTGGGGCGTAGTGCTCGTGCTTTCGTTTATCAGTTTGCTCGCTGTATATAGCTCTACCGGATCACTGGCCTACCGCATGGAAAAAAACTCCAACTACTACCTGGTTAAACAGGTTATGGTTCTTGGCCTTGGGTTGCTGATAACTTATTGGGTACATAAAATTAACTACACCAAATTCGCAAGGGTTGCAGTAATATTATACCTGCTGAGCCTGCCATTGCTGATTTATACTTTATTCTTCGGCACCAGCCTGAATGAAGGTAGCCGGTGGATAAGGCTCCCCGTTATTAACCTTACTTTCCAGACATCCGACCTGGCCAAGCTGGCCTTGTTTATGTTTCTGGCGCGTATACTAAGCATGAAGCAGGCAGTGATCAAAGACCTGAGAAAAGGTTTTGTTCCTGTGCTGTTGCCTATGTTGTTTACCTGCGCATTAATAGCGCCTGCAAATCTTTCCACAGCATTAATGCTCGGTATTACCTGCAGTATTCTCTTCTTCATAGGCCGCGTTCAGGTAAAACACCTTCTGCTGCTTTTTGTAGTTGGCCTTATGGGCGTTTCTACGCTCTTTGTGGTTTCAAAATTAACGGGTTTCGGCAGGGCAAAGACATGGGAAAAACGTATTCAGGATTTTGCGGGCGGTAAGAAAAAGGAAGCCAAGCCCGAAGATGATTACCAGGTGCAGCAGGCTAAAATAGCAATAGCCAATGGCGGTATCACTGGTAGAGGTCCGGGCCGCAGCCTTCAGAAGAACTTCCTGCCGCATCCTTATTCTGACTTTATTTTTTCTATAATCATAGAAGAGTATGGATTGGTAGGCGGTGGAGTTTTGATGTTGATGTACCTGTTGTTCCTGTGGCGAAGCATCCTTATTTTCAAGAGGTGCCCGTTCGCTTTTGGTGCATTCCTGGCTGTTGGGTTGAGCATAACACTGGTTTTCCAGGCAATGCTGAATATGGCTGTGAATGTCCACCTGGTGCCTGTTACCGGTCTCACGCTGCCAATGGTAAGTATGGGTGGTTCATCAATTTGGTTTACCAGTATCGCCATAGGAATAATACTTAGCGTAAGCAAGTATGTGGACGAAATGGAAGGCGAAAAGAAAAGCAATGCAAAGAAAGCCGCAGAGGCATTGCAGGTGGAAGAAACTTGTGAGCAGGAGCCCGAAACAGTGAATGAGGCAATAAATGAAGAAGTGGCAATTGAAGCATTAAAGACACCAGTAAAGCCAGAAAGAAAACCAAGGAAGCAAATAATAAAAGGAGATACGCCGATACCGGCGATATAAAATAAGTATGGGTAATCTGAAAGTGATCATAGCAGGTGGTGGAACAGGGGGGCATATCTTCCCTGCGGTAGCTGTGGGCCATGCGCTGCAAAGATTAAAGCCCGGAACCGAATTGCTTTTTGTAGGCGCCAAAGACAAGATGGAAATGGAAAAGGTGCCGCAGGAAGGTTTTAAAATAATAGGATTGGATATCGCAGGCTTTAACCGCAGCGACATCTGGAAGAATTTATCATTACCATTTAAATTGTTGAAGAGTAGGATAAAGGCCAAGCAGATTATAAAGGAATTTCAACCGGGTGCAATTGTTGGCGTAGGTGGTTATGCCAGTTTCCCGGTGCTGAATGCAGGTCAGAGTATGGGGATACCTACTTTGATACAGGAACAGAATTCTTTTGCAGGCAAGAGCAATAAGATATTGGGCAGGCAGGCAAAAGCAATCTGCGTTGCCTACGAAAATATGCAGCAGTTTTTCCCGGCAGAGAAATTAATTCTTACCGGAAATCCAGTAAGAAAAAGCATCACAGAGATGAACAGAACAAGTGAGCAGGGTAAAAAGTGGTTCGGACTAAATGAAGGCAGAAAAACAATATTGATAATTGGTGGCAGCCTTGGGGCTAAATCAATTAATGAAAGCATAGAAAGCGGACTGGATGAATTGCTGAAAGAAGATGTGCAGTTGATATGGCAGACAGGGAAACCCTTCTTTGAGCAGGCAAAAAGCAGGGTGAAGGAATTGGGAGACAGGGTGAAGGTATTTGATTTTATACGGGAGATGGATTATGCATATGCCGCCGCCGATATGGTGGTTTCGAGAGCAGGGGCGCTGGCAATTGCCGAGTTGTGTATTGCTGCTAAGCCGGTAATATTTGTGCCTTATCCATTTGCTGCTGAAGATCATCAGACAAGCAATGCTATGGCGCTGGTAAAACGCAATGCAGCCTTGATAGTAAAGGATAGCGATGCAAAAGCAGCCCTGACAGGAAAAATAAAATCACTGCTGCAGGACGAAGCTGGCCAGAAGACAATGTCGCAGAACCTGAAAGCAATGGCAATTAAGGATGCAGATGAGAGAATAGCAGCTAAAGTGATAGAGATAGCGGGTATTTAGGTGGGAATTTGGAATTTGTTTTTTTAGGAATTGGGAATTTGAATAAATAGTATGAATGTAAAGGAAATAAAAAGGGTGTATTTTATTGGTATCGGCGGCATAGGCATGAGCGCTCTGGCACGTTTTTTTCATGAACGTGGTGCAGTGGTAAGTGGCTATGACAAAACCCCTACCGACCTTACCCGCCATCTCGAGGCAGAGGGTATGGGCATCCATTTTTCTGATGACGTTGAATTAATTGATAAATCCGCAGAACTGGTAGTATATACTCCCGCTATACCCAAAGATCATAAGGAACTGGTATGGTTCCAGGAAAACAACTACCAGGTATTTAAGAGAAGTGATGTATTGCAATGGATCACACGCTCTATGAAATCAATAACAGTTGCCGGAACACATGGTAAGACCACCATATCAACCATGATCGCTTACCTGTTGCGCGAAACCGGCTTTGGTTGCAATGCATTCCTGGGTGGTATATCTGTGAACTACAACAATAATTACTGGAGCAGTGATAATGATGTGGCCGTGATTGAGGCAGATGAATACGACCGAAGCTTTCTGAAACTGAATCCTGATATAGCAGTACTTACCGCTATTGATCCTGACCATCTGGATATTTATGGAACAGTGGAAGATATGGAGGGCGCATTTATCCAGTACACAAAAAATATTAAGCTGGGTGGCACTTTGCTTGTAAAGCATGGCCTGCACAGGCAGACTGATTTGAAAGGCCCGGTAACAGTAAGCTATAGCCTCCAGAATCCTGGAGCAGAGGTGTATGCTGAAAATATTGTGCAGAGGAATGGAGGGTATGTGTTTGATATTACCGGCGCCGACTGGAAGCTGAACAATATACACCTGCAGGTTGGTGGTATGCACAATGTGGAAAATGCAGTTGCAGCTATAACTGTTACGGAGTTGCTGGGTATAAAAGGGGAAGAGGTTATAAAGGCACTGCTTGGTTTTAAAGGTGTAAAACGCCGCTTTGAATACCTGGTGAAAACAGACAGCATGGTGTATATAGATGATTATGCACATCATCCCGAAGAACTGGCGGCATTGATAAAAAGTGCCAAACAGTTATTCCCTGGCCGTAAATGTGTGGTTTGTTTTCAGCCTCATCTCTTCAGCCGCACCCGCGACCTGGCCGATGGCTTTGCTCGCAGCCTTGATATGGCAGATGAGGTGCTGCTGCTGGATATCTACCCGGCACGGGAGTTGCCCATGGAAGGTGTAACATCGGCAATTATAGCCGATAGGATGCAGAATAAAGCCCATACCATTCTGTCGAAAGATGCAGTAATGGAATATGTAAAGCGCGCACCTCTTGAATTGTTTATAACAGCAGGCGCAGGAGACATTGATAAATTAACAGAACCAATAAAACAAATACTGGAACAGAAATAATGGCGGAGAAGCGTAAAATATCAATCAGGAAAATATTGCAGATGGTTGTTACTCTGATAGTAACCAGCTGTTGTATTACTGCTATGATCAGCGCTTCGAAAATAGAGGACAGTAAAAAAGTAAGGAAAATAGCGGTACACATAAAGAACGATAAGAAATACCATTTCATTGAGCAGCAGGAAATACTGGATCTGGCCATTAAGCGCGATCAGGTAGACCTCGAGCACACGCCTATTTCTAAACTGGACATTCATGGCATGGAGCAGGTTATTATGGCCGACCCATGGGTGGCCAATGCCCAGGTCTATATCGACAATGAATACGTGCTGCAGATGTATGTTACTCAGCGGATACCCGTTGCCAGGGTTTTCGACAGGAGCAACCGTTCTTATTATCTCGATACTACTTTAAGTATTATGCCGGTATCAGCCAATTATACTTACTATACTACACTCATCACCAATATGCCCGATGTGAATAATGATAATGCTGGTTGGGCTGTAAGAAAAGATATTATTACCCTGGTAAGAAAATTGCAGACTGATTCTTTCTGGAATGCCCAGGTATCGCAGATAATTGTTGATTCGCCCGGCATGTATGAACTTGTTCCGGTATTGGGCGATCAGCGCATTATATTGGGTGATGTTACCCGTTTGAACGAGAAACTGGATAACCTCTTTATCTTTTATAAAAATGTCCTGAACCGCATAGGCTGGGATAAGTACGAAACCCTCGATCTGCGTTTCAGCGGACAGGTTGTTGCTACCCCTTCCTTGCCCTACAAAGGGCCAACAGACAAGGCTGTAGTAACCATGAACTGGATCAACAGTATCCTGGAAACGGAAGCTAAAAACGACGCAGAGAATATTGTAAGGGATTCAGTTAAGGCAGAAGCTAAGAAGGCCCAGGTGACACCAGTTAAAGCAAAGCTGGTTATAAAACCATCGAAAAAACCGGTAAAGAAAATCAAGTATGTAATGCCCGATAAAGCATCACAGAAAGGCAATGATAAAAAAGGAAAAAACACAACGGATAAGAATAAGGGACAGGCAAAGGGCGCTAAGAAACAACCAGATAAAAAGAGTCACTAACCAGTTATAAATTTCAGCAGTATGAGCAAAAAAGAACAACCCATTATTGTAGGCCTTGATATAGGCACAACCAAAGTGGTGGCTATTGCGGGCAGGAAAAATGAGTTTGGAAAAGTGGAAATACTTGGTTCAGGCCGTGCCGATTCGGCAGGGGTGAGCCATGGTGTGGTAATGAATATCGAGCAGTGTATTCGCTCGATTGAGCAGGCAATTGAAAATTGTATCCTCTCGGCTCCTAACCTCGAAATCAAGGAGGTATATGTGGGTATTGCTGGTCAGCATATCAAAAGCCTGCAGACAAGGGGCGACAGGGTGCGTGGCAATGTGGATAGCGAAATTGGCAAGGAAGATATCGAACTGCTTGTAAGAGACCAGTATAAAACATACATACCCGCCGGAGATCAGATCATTGATATTATTCCGCAGGATTTTACTGTGGATAGTATACCTAATGTGGTAGATCCGATTGGTATGAGCGGCGTGAAGATCGGCGCCAATTTTCATATCATCACCGGCGACCGCAACGCTATCCGCAACATAAAGCGGTGTGTTGATAAATCAAAGCTGATGACCCGCGACCTGGTCCTCCAGCCTCTGGCTTCAGCAGCTGCTGTTATGAACGATGAAGACCTGGAAGCTGGTGTAGCTATAGTGGATATTGGCGGTGGTACTACCGACATGGCTGTATTCTATGATGGTATGCTCAAGCACACTGCAGTTATTCCTTATGCTGGCGTAAACATCACTAACGATATCCGCAATGGTCTTGGCGTATTGCGCGCTCAGGCCGAGCAGATGAAGGTGCAGTTTGGCACCGCACTTGCCGATGAAGCCAATGGCAACGCATATATAACCATACCGGGTTTAAGGGGCCTGCCACCAAAGGAAATTTCAGTTAAGAACCTTGCTCACATTATTCAGGCAAGGATGCAGGAGATACTGGAATACGTAGTCTATCATCTTAAACAGATAGATCTTGATAAACGCTTGTATGGTGGTATCATCCTTACTGGTGGTGGCGCACAACTGAAGCATATCACCCAGCTTACAGAGTTTGTTACCGGTATGGGTGCACGCATCGGTTATCCAAATGAGCATCTTGCAGGCGGACATAATGATAATCTCATGAACCCGATGTACTCAACATGTATAGGGCTCATCCTGCGTGGCTATCACGACTTTGAAAACGGCAGAATGCGTTTCACAGGCGAGGGCGGAAACTTTATGCATATTCAGGCTGAAGCAGAAAAAGTTGCAGTAGCAGAAGAGGAAGCTGAAGACGATATGCAGCTGGAGAAAGAAGTTACAGAGAGTGAAGAACAACTGGAAAGATACAAGCAGAAAGCCCGCAACCGTAATGAGAATGTAAAGCGTTTGTTCGATGGCCTCAAAGGAAAATTCATGAAAATCTTTGAAGACGTAGAGGACGAAGAGATAGGTTGATGAAAAGTCAAAAGTCAAAAGTCAAAAGTAATAAGTAATAAGTTTTATAAAACACATTTAAAATTCACAACTCAATAAATATTCACTAACCCCCCAAATTAACAGTATATGATACATTTTGAAATCCCCAGGAATCAGTCATCTATTATTAAAGTAATAGGCGTAGGTGGCGGCGGAAGTAATGCCGTAAATTACATGCACAGCCTCGGTATAGAAGGCGTTGATTTTGTTGTCTGCAATACAGACTCTCAGGCGCTTGCTTTAAGCCCTGTGGCAAACAAAGTTCAGCTCGGGCCTCATCTTACTCAGGGCCTGGGGGCCGGGGCAAATCCTGAAATCGGTAAACAGTCTTGCGAAGAAAGTCTCGATGATATTGCCAAGATTCTGAAGGTGAATACCCGTATGGCTTTTATCACTGCCGGTATGGGTGGTGGCACTGGTACTGGTGGTGCGCCTGTGGTATCTAAGATCTGCAAGGAATTGAATATCCTTACAGTGGGTATTGTTACAACCCCTTTTACCTATGAGGGCCGTAAACGCATGAAGCAGGCCATGGAAGGCATAGAGCGTATGCGCGACAATGTTGATACCATACTCATCATCTCTAACGATAAGCTCCGTCAGCAATTCGGCAATTTGCCTTTCACTCAGGCTTTTGCCAAAGCTGATGATATTCTGGCTACTGCAGCCAAATGTATCACAGATGTAATCACTACTACCGGCCAGATCAATGTGGACTTTGCCGATGTTTGCACGGTAATGAAGAATGGCGGTGTTGCTATATTGGGAAGCGCTTCAGCTAGTGGCGAAAACCGCGCCAAGATGGCCGTGGAAGAAGCCCTCAATTCTCCGTTGCTCAACGACAGCGATATTCGTGGCGCCAAGTGGCTGCTGCTTAATATCACATCTGCTGCCGGAGAGTTTGAGCATACCATGGATGAAGCTGAAGCTATACAGGAATATGTACAGATGATGGCTGGCGATAATTGCGATGTAATACTGGGTATGGGTCATGATCCTAACCTGAAAGAAAAAATTGCAGTAACCGTGATTGCTACGGGCTTCAACATGAAGGAGATCAACATTGAGATGCCTATCCGGAATCATGAGCCTGAAAAAATAACTGTAAAGCTCGGAGATAAATCTGCCCTTTCTGTCAACAATGACGAAGAAGTAAAAACAACCCTGCAGCAACCCCAGAGTATGGAGCCTGTATTGGTCGAAATGCCGGTGATTCATTACACTCTGCCTGAAATAGTGATGGAAGAAACTGTTGAACCAGAGCCTGTTTATCAGTATGTGCCGCCCGTTGAAGAGCCTGTCGCTGCTTATACACCTGCAAGCACCTTGTTTGTGCACGAAGAAAAACGGCCAGACGAGATACCCATGCAGCTGGTGATCAAAAATGAAGAACCTGTTCGTGAGCCGGTAACAATGAAGATAGGGGAGCGCATTCTGAATGAAGAGGAGATTGAAGAACGCAGAAGGTTTGAAGAGCAGAAAAGAGCGCTGGAAGACCGCGCCGAGCGCCTGCGCCGCATGAGCTTTAATATTAAAGGCACAGAAAGCAACGACGAAATGGAGGCAGTACCTGCATACATGCGCAAGAACCTGAAACTCGATAACCAGGTAGCTTCATCCGACCCTTATTATAGTGGCTACAGCATTGGTCGTAATGATAATAAAGATAATCAGCAATCGGCTATACAAACCATCAATACCTTCCTTGATGGCAAGAAACCGGATTGATAAATCTGTTGGAATAATCGAGTATTAAAAAGAGCCGGAGATATAAACTTTGTCTCTTTTTATTTTGTTTAACTTCTTGCCGCAGAGTTTGGCACGTAATGTGATTAGGTATTAGTAACCATCAATTAAAAAAGGTTTATGAAAAAAATGATTTTCGCGATGACCATCGCAGCAGGGCTTCTGGCTACAAACTTTGCCAACGCTCAGAACATTGAAAAGACAGCTAAAGTGCACAAAGCTGCACCGGCAAAAACTGGTGAGGCTACAAAAAAGGCACCTGAAAAAATCCAAAAGACAGCGCCGGCAACTAATGCAGCGCCTGTAATTACCAAAAATGAGGCAAAAACTATGCCTCCTGTAAAAACAAAAGCCACTAAAAGCCCGGCTAAAGAAGTAAAAGCAAAATAAAACAGCTTTTAAGTAAACAGGGTGCCCGGTATGTATCGGGCACCCTGTTTTATGTACGGTTAATAGTATTATCCCTCCTTCTTCCGGTAAAACAAAGTATTACCATTCCCTTTCCTGAAAATATCCTTTGCTGTCTGTTGAATGTCTGCTGCGGTTACAGCCAGGTATTTGTTCCATTCTTCATTAATCATACCAGCATCTCCCATAAGCTCATAAAAAGCCAGGTTGTTGGCCCTGCTCAGCAAGGTCATATCTTCAAAGGCTATCATTGCTTCAATCTTATTCTTCGATTTCTGCAGTTCACTTTCAGTTATACCATCTGCCACAAATTTTGCAATTTCATTTTCCACAGCAGCATTGGCTTCTTCCAGGCTTTTCCCTTCCCTTATTTTTCCCTCTATCACCAGCAATCCTGGGTCCAGGCTTCCCGTATGGTAGCAATGGATGTTACTGAACAATTGCTCCTCCTTCACCAGACGCTGGTATAGCCTCGATGAAAAACCATTGCCCAGTATATCGGTAACCAGGTCGGCAGGGTAGTAGGCGGGTTTGAGACGCGCTGCTATATGCCAGAATTTATACAGCGCATCCAGCGGCACATCGGCATGCACTGTTTCCAGTGTGTCCGCTTCCTGTTCGGGCTCGGCAGGCAGTTGGCGGGTATATTTTTCACCAGCCGGAATAGGCCCGAACCATTTCTCTGCTAGTTCCTTCACCTGCTCTACTGTTACATCTCCCGCCACGCACATCACCGCATTCTGCGGGTTGTAATGCCGACTAAAGAATGCCTTTACATCTTCCAGTTGCGCTTCCTCTATTTGTTTCAGGTCTTTGCCAATTGTGGGCCACTGGTAAGGGTGTGTTTTATAAGCCTGCCGGCGTATCAGGTGCCAGGCATCGCCATAAGGCTTGTTGAGGTAGTGCTCTTTAAACTCCTCGCAAACCACTTTACGCTGCACATCCAGGCTTTTTTCACTGAAGGCCAGCGACAGCATCCGGTCGCTTTCCAGCCAGAAGGCAGTTTCCAGGTTCTTGAGCGGCAATTGAATGTAGTAATTCGTTATGTCGTTGGTAGTATATGCATTGTTTTCGCCCCCCGCCATCTGCAGTGGCTCGTCATAATCCGGGATATTCACGCTCCCGCCAAACATCAGGTGTTCAAACAGGTGCGCAAACCCCGTCCGCTCCTGCTCCTCATCCCTTGCACCCACATCATACAGTATATTCATAGCCGCCATAGGCGTTGCCTTATCTACATGCACAATAACCCTTAATCCGTTCCCCAGTCGGAACCGTTCAAAATGAAGCATACAACAGTGTTTGAGGCAAAGTTAACTGAATAAGGGTTAATGTAATTTTCGGGGGAGAAATGATTTTTGTGGTCCTGCTTTTTACATCTGTTAAGCTTAAGTGGCGATGGCACCGTTTGAGAGTTGGATAGCTATTTCGCAAGGGCCGTGTCTTTATTTTTATAATTTTCAAAAGGTTCTTATTGCAAAATTAAGAGAGTAATTTAACGTGAGTTCGATGGTTTTGCGCTACCTTCTAACCCAATTTTTGAAGTACATGGTCATAATCCCGAAGGTATTAAATGTCTATAGCATTAAATAAAACGTTTGGCCGATGCTGAAGGCATCGAAGGTATTGTTGAGTTAAACGGAAATCGTTACAAATAATTGACAATCTACTCATTATGCTCCGAACTGAGGTTAAGTTACAATTTTTAAGCTGTCTCAAAAACCACCACAGCCTAAAAATCACAAAAAAGGTTTGCTCTTCCCGCCAGAAACGTCATCAATAATTTACATTCATTTGAAAATAGATGCTATAATTAATCCTGTAGAGACGTTGCACCGCAACGGCTATTTATGAATCAATGATCAATTATAACTAGGTTCACCCCTAAGAGGTAAGTGTAAAATTAAAAATAGGGTAACTACAAAGCGCAAGCCCGGTACCGGGGCATACATTTACCCGACAATCCTCCTTATTTTATAATCCTGAAAAATCTGATCAAAATAAATATGCCTGAAAATTAGGAATTTCCAACTAATCACCTTACCTTTGTTCCATATTATTAGGACAATTGACAATTTATTAAACTATGAAACTATCATTATTTTATCCTAAGTATACCGAAGGGCTTTTTACCATCCCAGGAACCAGACACATAAACATTCCCGCTAATTTCGGCGATTGAAAATCGAAAATTCAAACATTCTCGATAATTGCGGCGATTGAAAATCGCATATTTTTATTAATCACATGCATCCGAGAACATTTTACACTTGCCTACCGGCAAGCAGGTAACCACATTTTTGCAATAACACCCTTACTCCCTCCCTTTTTTTAAGCTGCCGGGAAGCGGCACGAGCGAAGCTCTTGCCGAAGGCGGGAGGGTAAGAGAGGGCTGGGGTGAGGTCGAAACCTGCACAGAGCAAATCCCAATCCCGCAAAGAATGAGATAAGATGAGATAATCGGAAATAAATTTATATTAGCCACCAGCAAGGGTTTCAGCAATTACTATTATCCCATCGCTTTTTTAAATAGAGTGGGATAACCAAACAAAAAGCCTTTTTAGGGAGGCTGCTTTTTTTTCAAGGTTGAAGTATAACACTTGGGCTAGACATAAAGAAGTGGGGTTCCCA
>CAIVEH010000073.1 GCA_903904855.1 uncultured Bacteroidota bacterium
CATTTTATAATCGGTATGTCATACACTGATATTTCCTATTTGCCCACTCAATCTTCATCAGGTTCAATACAAAAACAAAGCCCTACGTATATTACATATAAATTATATTATCAGTCTATTACTTTAATTTATTTTTCTGATAAATCAACACAAAAAAATAATTGCCCGTAATTTCTAATAATTAATCGCACTAATTCTCAATCAGTATAAATAGAAATAATATCACTTTTTCAGCTTCTTGCAAACCAGCATAATAGACGATGCATACTCCATAGGCATTTCGTCGCTAAGCGCCATAATGCCTTCGATCACTTCAGTACTTAAGTTCGCCATCATACTCTGAGGCACCATTTTCAGAAAAAAACCTCTTTTATATTCTATTTCATAGCCTGCCGCTTGAAGGTCATTTTCAAAACCTGAAATGTCATACACACGACGATGTCCCATCCGGGCATCTGTAGGGCCAAGATCGGAGGTTTTTTCACAGAGCCCCATAATTACAGCAACTCTGCGGTGTAATGAATTTGCATGAGGTACAATAGCTATAATCCGGCCATCATCTGCCAGCCAATCAATAGAATTTTTTAAAACAGCAACCGGATCCTCAACGTGCTCTAAGACGAAAGAAGCTACTATTGTATCAAATTTTTTATCGGGTACAAACGTTTCAAAAAGAGAATCATAAATAGTTACGGCATTTCCATATTTATTTTTCGTTATATCTAGGAGCGTTTTGGATGCGTCAACAATATTGGTATGCCCCAATTTGGCAACAATTCTCGATGTCCAGGCATCATCACCAACACCCATTTCCAAAACCTCTCCATTTATCCACTTCATGACTTTTTCGGCAGTCATTTCCAGTGTTTTCTTGTCCATATCTCTGCCCTTGTCCGGTTCTGTATACTGGAGTGCTATTTTTTCAAGTGATTCAATTTCTTCAGTATTAGAGAGTTTCTGATTCATTTAAGTGGGCGTTTTTTTTGAATACGATTGTATTATTACAAAGTATTTTCTTGCGGTTTGCATACAAACCACTCACAGCAAATGTAATTAACGTTTAGATAAAACAAAAATAATTCTACGACACATTGCAATTAAATGTCAATTTTAAATCCTTTTGTATAATAAAATGTAGCTGCTTTAATATTATTTTTTAATGGCGAATTTAGTAGACCCAATAAATTGCATAAACTATTTGTGCAATATTTCGATGTTAAAAATTGAAATCTACAATAGAGTCAACAATAAAGTCAGGATTGTATTTGCTAAGCTGAAGTTTGTTGCGACTTCCGCTTAAAACGGCAATCGTTTTTAAGCCAAGGGCTTTGCCTGCTAAAATATCTTTACCTGAGTCGCCAATAATATAATCGGTACTAAGGCAATCATATTTGCTACTTATTAATGCTTCCTTTTCTTTTTCTTGCTGTGTAACAAGTATATCCTGAAATAAATCCTGCCAACCAAATCTGACAATTTGATCAAAAACCTTGTCTATGCGTTGCCGGGCAGTAACTAAAATTAAGGTGTTATCGTACGATAATTTTTTTAAAAAATCAGTAATGCCAGGTAATGGTTCATCAAAAATAAGCCAATCATCGTGCTCAATTAATGGAAACCATTCATCATTGAATTTTTGCAATTTCACATCAGTATAATCACAATATTTGATTAGGATATCACTATTAGAGACCTGATTTCTTTTTAATTCCCAATATTGATCGAAAGTAAGGTTAGTACCCGAAATTTTTTTAAAAAGACCATAAATCCTTGTCCTTGAATCAATTAATGTCCCGTCAAAATCTATGAATATTTTCATTTATTTTATATGTGTTTCATGTGGTTCCATTCTAGTGTCAAGCCGGTATTTAAAGATACCATTTCATCACATAATAAATCCTTCATTTTTGAGTTGTCAAAGTATAGATTTCGTGATGGTTTATTCAACTCATGAAACTCAATTGGTTGACTGTTTTTAGCAATATCCTGAATTAATAGTATCAGATCATAAATACTTATCTTATTACCACTTACAATATTAATCGGGCCTGAATAATGTCTTAATTCCATAGCTTTCATGATAGCGTTTGTGACATCAGTAATGAAAATAAAAGACCTGATTTCAGTCCCGGTTCCCCAAACTTGCGGAGCCAGGCTATTCAATAAGCGCTCCATAGTTACTGGTATAATCTTTCTGTATTTTTCCTCACCAGGACCATACACATGGCCTATCCTGAGAATTTGAATATCAACGTTATTTTTATCTCCCCATATTTTAATCATTCTTTCGCAATACAACTTTGACTGACCATATAGCGAATATGGGTTTAAAGGTGATTGTTCTGAGGTAATTTCATCCTCTCCATAAACATCCACTGTGCTTAAAAAAATGAAATTGCCAATACCTTTTCCTGATAATGCTTCAAGCAATTTATATGTATTAAAAATATTGCTGTTGCAATCTGCAATATTATTGGTTTCACTACCAATCTTTGGAATGTATGCGCCGGCATGAATAACTGTGCTGATATCCAAACTGTTTAATGATGTTTTTAGAATATCAATTTCATAATTATTGTGAATGATATACTTAAACCCTTCTACAGGCAATGATGTTAGTGCAACAATTTCCTCTTTCTCAAATTTTTCAGATAATTTGGATAACAAATGAGTACCAATAAATCCAGAACATCCTGTTAATAATATCATTTTGCCAATAATATTTCGTTTTCAATTTGATCATTTGTCATTAAGCGGGGAATTGTGTCCATTCCCCGTAACCAGAGCAAACCATCGGGTAGTGGGTTAACCTTACGGGTTAATGCCGGGAATTCGTTGTACAATGCGATATCTTTAAATATTTTAGGGAAATTTATGCCCGCCTTTGTGAAAAATAAGATTGTTGTAAAAAATCTTGAAATGTTTATTTCAGTTGGGTTGGGAATGCCATTTTTATCATAAGCCATATCCACCCCAAATATTCCATGTGGCTTGTCTGATACTGCCATCACAGATTTTGTTGCAATTTCGGTAACCTGGTCTGATGAAAATGTTTCCCCTATTTTTGTAACTCCTGTAATACCAGATAAGGTTCTGTTGCCGTGCGTCCATCCTTTTCTTATTCTCGTTTGAGCAACGACCAGTTCACCTTCAAACCAAATAGATTGCCATGTTACAGTTTGAGAAGTCAGCATTTCTGCTGCAACAAAATCTCCCCAGCCATCAAAATGATCAATCCAACTTTTTGCAAGGTCATAATTATTAGTTGGCAGCGCTCCTTTTCCGCCGCCACCTATTGATGCAGCCCTTAACCATATAGATCCATTCTTGTCCGATAATTTATCAAAAGCATTTTTCAAATCAACGGCACTATTCAGAATAATATTTTCAGGAACAGGTATGTTGTTTTCTTTAAATTTCAAATATGATTTGTATTTATGAACACATGTATCAATTACGTCAAAATCAGGCATAAAGGTCTTAACTCCTAAATCATTAATCTCATCCACAAATTTTGACGCATGATAAATTTCAAGATCATTTTGAAAGTGTATTAAATCAGGCTTTTCAACTTTCAGTATTTTGAATAAATTCTCCTTATAATTAATGTGATCGGCATAAGGTATATAGTATTTTCTTTTTGCATTTGAAAGTGCCAAATCAGATGGTTCGCTGCCCATCCCAATAATTTCATCAACTTTTTCACACATAAGCAGGGAATTAATAACGCCTTCAGACGGTGCTCCGCCAGCCCCTGCGATGAGAATTTTTTTCATTATTTACCTATTTAATGTGTTATGTACAGTAAGGTTAAATTTATTATGTTGCCTAAATGGAGTATTTTAATGCCAGACAATCAGAAAGATCCTGTTCATTGTATAATAAACCTACTTATGTTATGTGAAGGTTTACTCATTATAATTATATTGCAGAACTAAAATCAGCCTAGATATTAAAAAAACTCACCGCCTCTATGTATTATAAAACTTGTAAAGGATTGGCCTGATGGCATCCATTGAAGCAAATGGTACAATTCCGAGTATTTGTTATTAATAACTAATAGCAGACACAGAAATATTTTACTTAATAATTACTTCTCCTGATTTCCCCAAGTTTTTTTAAATTCATCATAGTCACGAATATAATCATTCTTATTGTATTCAGTGGATGCGAATACAATCTGAATAGCGTTATGCGTATACTGCATTGTGTGCCAAATATTGGGTGGAATATAAACCCCTTTGTAAGGATCAGACAGCGTAAAAATATTTATGTTGCCAAATGCATCTTCTGTTGTTACAATTATCCTTCCTGCCGCTGCCAATATTACCTGCTCTGTTTCATGATGAGCATGTCGACCTCTGACAACGCTTTCGGGAGTAAAGTATGTCCAGAAAATCCTTTTTATTTTAAAGGGAACTGAATCATTTTGTTCAGTAACAGAAATATAACCAACGCACGAATCTCCGATTTGCGGAAAATCAATAATATATGGTGAGTTCTTGCCTGGATCAATCATAAAATGAATGGTAGTTACTGTGGACGTTTAATATAAATAGAAGGGAATACAATTTACCTAATCCGACTAATGTATATTGAAATATTTTCATGTGTGTAATATAGAATTACATCTGCAAATGTAAAACGAAAAAATTGAAAACACACATAATAATTATGGTGATGAAAACCGAACGAATAACCTTTGGTGTACCTGAGAATGAGCAAGCCTTGCGTGAAAATAAGTTTGTCGGGCTAACTATATGTTTTACCTTTAGTCTTCAAAAATTATGTTTAAATTTCTGAAAAGATGAATGTACAAACAGGCATTAAACATTTGCCACTAGATTATATGTTTGTAATAATACCTTTTCTTATAATTGCCTCGTTTATAGCATTCAAGGCACTTAAGGAAAAGGTATGGATGAAGTCTATTTTGTCGAATTATCATAAACGCGCCTCAACAATAACATTTCTGATTATTGTTATTCTGTGCTTTATTGTATTTAAAGATTATCTACTGTTTAAAAATACATACTTGTTCTGGGATATTAATAATGATAGTTATGTCTCCTATTATCCGAAATTTGTAAATACATTAGATTATTTCCGCAATTATGGAATTCCAAAATGGTCTTTCAAAATAGGTATGGGGCAAAACTTGTGGCCGTTTTCATTTTCCGATGATCCTATTATGCTTTTAAATTGTGTGGCAGGGAAAAATAATATACCATTACTGGTTATTTACATAGATGTTCTGGAAATCGTAATATCTGGTCTGATAATATTCAAATACCTGAAATTACTTAATTTATCGGATTACAGCTGTATCATAGGTGGTATATTCTATTCCTTTTGCGGATTTATTACCGTTGGCAGCCCGTTTTTTGTTTTCACTTTCCAGGCTGTTAATTTCTCTCTTTTTTTACTTGGTTATGAATTATTGTTTGCTAAAAATAAGTGGTATTTGTTTTCTATCGCGGTCTGCCTGGCCAGTATTTCAGGACTTTTTAGTATGTTATCGTATGGAATATTTCTGGTTGGATACGCACTTTTCCGTCATTTACAATTAGGTAAATTTAATATTGCTACCATTGGCAGTATATATATAAGGATGTTTGCAGCCGGAGCTATTGGACTTTTGATTTCCGGCCCGTTCATGTTTCAAAATATAGTCCAGATGTTAAACAGCCCGCGAGGTTCCGGGCTTACTTCCTATACCAAACAATTGATATCGGAACCAGTATTCGGATTTGCAGACAGGTTACAAATGGGTACAAGCCTGTTACGTTTTTTTTCAAATGATTTACTTGGGAGTGGTAGCAATTTTAAGGGCTGGTTTAATTATGTGGAAGCGCCTATGTTTTATTGTGGTATTCCTTGCCTGCTGTTGCTGCCCCAGATATTTGCTTTTCTTAGTAAAAGATCCCGCATAATATTTGCTTTTTTCCTTTCATTATGGTTGATTCCAGTGATCTTTCCATTCTTCAGGTATGCATTCTGGCTTTTTGCTGGTGATTATTACCGGATATTTGCTTTGTTTATTGCCTCAATATTTATTTATTACGCTCTCCATGCACTTGATTATATTTTCAAAAAAGGAGAAATAAATAGAAAGCTGTTAATTGCTACTTCTGGTGTCTTTATTTTATTTCTTTGTTTCCCTGTTTTTGTAGGTAATAGCATTATCAACAATAAGATAAGAATATTTATTATTGCAATTATAATAATATATACACTTATACTTTTCTTTGTAGGAAGGGTAAAAGATAATACTTATTTAAAAGGGCTAATTTTAATAACTATACTATTTGAGATAGGTTTTTCTGTAAACATAACTGTGAATACCCGGGGCTCTATTCCTGTGCAGATGCTACATTCCAAAGGTAGCATTACTTATTATAAAACCTCATACAATGACTATTCTCTTGATGCTGTAAATTATATTAAAGCCAGAGATAATCAATTCTATCGTATTGATAGAACCTGTGACTCATCGGATATGATGAATTACAGTCAGATTCAGGGTTTTAACGGCACTTCGTCTTATTATTCGTTTAATCATGTTAATTACGTAAAGTACTTAATATTGATGGGAATAGTTGATAAAAAGTATGAAGCAGGTTCCCGTTGGATAACAGGTTTAGCAAATATTTCAATATTGGAGTCGGAAAATAACGTGAAATATTTTCTGCAAACGAAAAACGATCATAAAAAATTATCACCCATCTGGGATTTCGTAACTACAGTCGGGGATGTCAAAATATTCAAAAATAATTTTTTATTCCCGTTTGGGTATACCTATGACAGCTATATAAGAGAAAGCAATTTTGAAAATATTAATCCAAAACAAAAAGAGCAGATAACTATGCAGGCTTTTGTGATTGGCGATAAAGATAAGAGCAAGGTAAACACAGTGAATGAATATATGCTGAAAGATACTATGGCAGTAGATTCTAACTTCTTAACCTACAGCGACGCAAGAAAGAAACGGATTGAGGATACCCTGAAAATAGGAATATTCAACGATAATTATTTATCCGGAACAATAGCTGTGGCCAAAGATAAAATGATGTATCTCTCTATTCCTTTCGATATTGGCTGGCATTTGAAAGTAGATGGGAAGGAAACAGATAAGATACTTATAAATGGAGGCATGACAGGTGTTTTATTATCTAAAGGGCCGCATACCGTTGAGATGATTTACAAATTACCTTACTGGAATGTAGGAGTTATAATGAGCATTACAGGAATAGTACTATTTGCAGGTCAGTTGGTGTACCGGAGACGTAGAAATTCTGAAAAAAGGGACATTCAGTAAATCCTCTTCGGGGCAAATACAATACACGAGGTCTCATAAATATTCAAAATGATCAGCCTGTCTTGTAATTGGCTGTTTAAGGCTTTTTTATACGGGGATAATTCAGGCAGAAATGCAAATATCCATCCTGAAATTGGATACCGGCAATTGCTGGTTGGTAATAACATAATTCAACCCCAGCTCCTCACAAATTTCTTTTATGTCTTCTGGTTGCCACCATGTCCCCAAGCCATAATTTGTCAGATCTCCTTTTGCCTGGAGGTCGGCATAAAATTGCTTTCGCTCCGGTGTATTATAATAATTCCATTTCAGATCATTATTTGGCACACCTCTGATCAGAAACTTAAAATGAGGAGAAACCGCCTTTATACAAAATAATAATTCTTTAAAGTCTTTTTGCTGAAAATAGGCCAGCGCATCATTCATAAGATACTTTGATGGAATGACACCCGGCATTAAAGCGCCAAAAGATTTCATAAAATCAACCGCGCTTCCATAATGATAACTTATATTGTTGGCAATCTTAAATTTACTGGCTGTTTCAATGATGCTTCTGGAAAAATCAACACCGATTATTTGCTTTACAGTATTCTTTAGTTCATAAGTAAATAAGCCATTACCGCAGCACAGGTCAACAAGTATATCATCGGTTTTGAGATCAAGGTCTGATTTTATAAGTTCTATGATCCTTTCGAAAATTTCATGGGTAACCCGTTTTTTGTTTTCGGTTCTTGCAACCTGCAGAAAAAGGTCATCTTCGTTTTGCACGGCTTCTTTGCCATAACGGTTAAAAAGAAATTTATCCCAATAATCCTGCCATTTATCAAAGTAGTCCATATGCTATGCTTACATACTATTTATTCGCTGCTTATCTTAATATCCATTCTGAAACCGGAAAACTGCGGATCGGCATTCCATACCTCACATTTTAGATTCAATTCTTTGCAAAGGTCTGCTATTTCTTCCGATTGCCACCACCTTCCCATTCCATCATTAGTGAAATTTCCGGTAGCTATATTTTGAAGGTATTTTTGTTTTCGCTCTTCGGTATTATAGAAATTCCACTTATGCTGATCATTGGGCACTCCCTTCAAATAAAAGAGGAATGGCTTGCCTGCGGTTATTTCTATTATCAATGATAAAATTCTTTTCAGATCGGCAGGTGTAAAATAAACCAGTGCATTGCTCATTAAGTATTTATAAGGCACTGCATCTCCGCTGTTTTTTATATTCTCGAGGAAGTCGAATACATTATTCCGGGTATAAGTAATATTCGGAGCTGACTTTAATTCTTTTGCAGCTTTGATCAAATGACCTGCAAAATCGGTAGCATAGATTTGTTTTACATGGTCTTTGAGTTCGTATGTTATTAACCCATTCCCACAGCAAAGCTCAGCCAGTATATCATCACTGCTCAATGCAAGCGCATCGGAAATACTTTTGTATATTTCGTCGAAGTCTACTTTTTCAATTGGCTTTTGATTAACTGTTAATCCTACCTGGAAGTATAAATCTTCTTCATTCGCAGCCTCTTTATTCCGCCATTCCTGCCAGAATTGTTCCCAACTCAGAGATGAATTCATTAAATAATTTTATGTGATCAAATGCAAAAGCAATGTATCCTGGCTATTCTAACCCAGACCTTAATATTACTCCCTATGCCAGCGAAAACTCCAGGTCAGGCCTAACTGCTCCTTCCCACTTCCCAAACCAGTTTCCTTCCCGCTCAAATTCCACTACCTCAAATGTAAGCAGGTCTGCTATATTAAACAAGTGGGACGCCATATCCTTAACAAATATCAGGTTGATACTGTAGATACCATCATTCAGCAGTTTTCCGGGTATCCGCAGCCTGCTTACATGCCTGCCTGCAGTTATAGGTTTTGATGGGGTAGCTACATTAAAAATACAATAACCTCCTGCTGTATTCAGGTGCAGACTCAGGTTCAGGTTTGTATTCTTGTGCAGGTAAAACTCGAATTCTATATCTATGGGCGTATTTACAGTAATTACATCTGTTTCTGCGTTTTCAAGTATTACTATTTCAGCTCTCAGCAATTTTACCACCTCATTTCCCGGCGCATCCTCCATATTATCCCACTTGCGGCTGTGACAATTATTGATTTCCCTGCTGAGGTAGTTATTAATTACTTTATCTGTACGGCCCATTTCTATCATCCGTCCCTGCCCCAGATATATTGCGCTCTTGCACAGGCTTTGTACTGCCTGCATGTTGTGGCTCACAAAAATAATAGTACGGCCATGCCCTGCCACATCTCCCAGTTTACCCAGGCATTTTTTCTGAAAATCGGCATCGCCCACTGCAAGTACCTCATCCACAATAAGTATCTCAGGTTCAAGGTGGGCGGCAACTGCAAATGCCAGCCGCACATACATACCCGAACTATACCTTTTTACCGGTGTATCTATATACATAGCCACCCCGGCAAAATCTACAATTTCATCAAAATTCCGGGTTATCTCCTTCCTGGTCATACCCAGTATGGCCCCGTTCATAAAGATATTCTCCTTGCCCGTCAGTTCAGGGTGAAAACCGGTTCCTACCTCCAGCAATGAGGCGATACGGCCCTTTACCTTTATTTCACCTTTTGTTGGCGATGTTACGCGGCTCAGTATTTTCAGCAAAGTACTCTTACCCGCTCCGTTCTTACCTATAATTCCCAATGTATCACCCTGCTCCACCTGGAAACTTATATCCTGCAGGGCCCATGCATAGTCGCTGGTGCCCTTACGGGTACGGTCATTCTCCATGCCTATCTTCAGATAGGGGTCTTCCTTTCCCCTGGTACGAGCCCACCATCGCTTCAGATCATGACTCAGCGTACCAGTACCCACCTGCCCGAGACGGTACAGCTTACTCACACCCTCCGCCTTAATAACCACAGGTCTGCTCATGCTGATGATTGTAATATTGTGGTAAAAATACGATAAAATAAGACAAGGCTGAAACTATAGCTCCCTTGTTAATGATCTGCATCATTATCACTTACATCCTCCTCCTCAGTTTTTCCAAACCTTCCGGTTAAAACTATGTGTGCCTCGGGCAACGAGAAGCTTATGAAATAGATGGTACGGCCATCGGCAAGGTGCATTTTTTCATAAAACGTCTGGATAGCCAGGGGGCCTGTTGCCAATCCTTTGCCATATATATCAGCTATATTCTCGTGTACGGTACAACCCTGCTCTGCAATAGTTTCCAGCGTAAAATCATATAGCTCCTTCGAATCAGTTTTCAGATTTATAGTAGCACCCGGTTTCAATATCTGCTGATACAGATGCAGGAAACGCGGATGTGTAAGCCTGTTTTTAGCCTTTTTCAGGAACGGGTCAGGAAATATGATCCAGATTTGAGCCACTTCTCCGGCTTCAAAGTAATTGATGATTTGCCCTATATGTATGCGCAGAAATCCTACATTGTCCAAACCCTCTGTCAGGGCAGTAGTTGCACCTCTGTAAATACGGTTACCCTTTATATCTACGCCAATATAATTATTCTCTTTATGCTCCCTGCCCAGGCCCACACTGTATTCTCCTTTACCGCAAGCCAGCTCCAGGGTTATAGGATGGTCATTGTGAAAGAAGGTTTTCCAGTTGCCCCGCATATTTTCGGGGTATTGCAGCACGTTTTTAAAGGTATCTATTGCCTGGAATTTGATCAGTTTTTTATGTCCCATGTGCCGCAAAGATACGTTATACCGAAATTCTCATGTTTTTATGTTCCTTTTATTATAAAATGCAAAAAGTACCTTGTTTAAACCGCAAATGAAGATCAATTGGTCTTTTGTATAAATATTATACTATAACCATATACTATTGATTTTTAAGTAAATGAATTAATATAGAATTAACCCGCCAACCGAATAACCGTATGCACAACAGCCTAATTTTGCGCTCTTTACTTAAAATCAAGTATAATACAATAAAAGAAATTGTTTATGAAAAAGAGTTCAATAATACTTATTGCTGTTGCGGCACTTATTTATGTTACATTGTCCAGCGATATTGATGGTGCTGCACATCACGGACATGGTGATGTTACCGGTGCCCCATCAGGTGGCATAGGTAAATGTCAGACAAGCAGTTGCCATGGCGGCAATAATGCATCCACTATAGTGAAACTTCAGGTATTGGATTCTTCTACCATGTTGCCAATTACCAATTATAATTCGGGTCAGACTTATCTTATTACTCTGAATGGTGATGCTACAGCCGTATCAACCAATTTGCCAGGTTGGGGTTTTATGGTTTCTGCAGTTTCGGGCAGCCATGCATATGCAGGTACTTATACTATTCCCACGGCATTGACCAGCAGCATACACACTTATCCATGTGGCGCCACTACAATAGTGGAGCAAACTACAACCTTAAGGCAGATAACAACGGGTACCAATACCTATGCCACACAATTTTACTGGACAGCCCCTTCCGGAACCAGCGACAGCGTATCATTCTATTCAGTGTTAAACGCAGTAAATGGGAATGGTGGTAGTTCGGGCGACTATCCAAATGCCGCACCGCGCGTTACCATATATCCAAATGTAAGTACCGCCATCCCAGGCATAAAGGGTGCAGTAAATCCTATTTCCATATACCCTAATCCGGCAAGGGACCAGATTAATTTAAGCTGTAATGAGAAAATTACCGACGTATCAATTTTAAACTTTCAGGCTCAAACTGTTTATTCTGCTACCGGTAATTCTGAAAATCTTTCTATCAATACAGCTGATTTACCAGCTGGCACCTATTTTGTTAGGATCAACAATCACTTGTCAGCAAAATTTCTCAAAAACTAATCTTTTTACTACTACAGGGTAATATATATTGTTCATAATTACCATGTACTGATTTTATATTTTCGACGATCTTATTCATACTGAATATCCTTTCCATAGAATTATTTCGACAATAAAAATAAAGTCTGGCCTGGTTTTTGCTGCAATAAATTCGGAGGCACTAATCCTTTGTTCATCCTGTATTCCAGTGGATTTGGATGGATTAATGGTTGGCCAATTTTTCTATTATCACAATTTTGTCATAATCATTAAAGTACCTACATTTGTTTTTTACCACACATTTTATAACTATTTCATAGACAACAAAAAAACACACAAGAAATGAAGAAAAGAATTTTACTTACTACTCTGGTTGCAGGTTTTATCTATGTAGCATTTACAAGTGAATCTGGTGGCCCTGCGCATGCTGGTGTTACTGGCGGAGGAAACAGAACCGGCGCACAGGCATCTGTTACCAATTGCGGTGGCTCGGTAGGCGTTGTGAGCTGTCATGGCACCGGTACATCTACAACAGTTACCATTACTTTAGATTCAGGTACTACTGCGGTTACCCATTACAAACCTGGTATTACTTATACTGTAAAAGTTCATGGTACAAATACAGCATCATTACCTAAATTCGGATTTGAATTTGCAGCAGTAAGTGGAGTAGGTGGTGCACAGGTTCAGGCTGGCACATTCCCTGCACCTACTGCTCCAATCTTTGCTGATCCATTAGGTGGCCTTACTTTTATAGAACATGGCTCAACACTAACGGGCTCCCCAGCGGGTACTTATGATGCATCATTCCAATGGACAGCACCAGCTACCAATGCGGGCACAATAACTTTATATTGTACATTAAACGCTGTAAATGGCGCTAATGGTGCAGATGCACCTGATATTTCTGGTAATGACTCCCTTAAAGTACTGTCATGGGCTGCTCTGGAAACACCTGCGATTATGGAGAACCTCTCCATAAATGCATTTCCAAATCCTTCAACAAACAACCTAAACCTGCAACTGAGCAATGCGCAGCCAGGCACTTACACCCTGCATATCTTCAATATGAACGGAAGTGTAATCACTAATCAGAATGTTGAGGTGAGCAATGCTATCCAATCTGCCCAAATCAATACCAGCAACTGGCCTGGTGGGTTGTATAATGTGGTGATTGAAAAAGACGGTAACATAAAAAGCCTAATTGTTGTTAAACAATAATCTAATCAAACATATCTTAAATGCCATCCGGTATCCGGGTGGCATTTTTCATCATGTTATTAACATGGAATTGAAACTAATAAACAAAGGACAGGATTGTCCTGCTTTTGTTTGCATAATTAAATGTACCTACATTTGCACCTCCAAATTTAATTAATAATCAATTTTATATCATCTAAAAAGATTTTCATGAAGAAAAAAATTATACTTTTTACATTGGTGGCAGGCATGTGTTATGTGGGTTTCAGCAGCTATAAAGCAGGGGCTGCCAGGATTGGATATGACTGTACCGGTGCAGAATCGGCAGGAACAGGGACATATATCAACCCGACTGGATGCAGTAATATGGGAAGTGGTGGTTGCCACGCCAGTTCTGCCACAGCCGGAATTACGGTAGCTGTAGAACTGGACTCTGCCGGAACACCTACAACTTACTGGAAGGCAGGTAATACCTATACAGTGAAAATTACCGGTACCAATACTACAGGCAATTCACTGCCAAGGTATGGTTTCCAGATAGCTGTTCTTAAGGGTATTACTTTAATAGACACCGTGTCAGATGGCGGAACTTTATCTGGCGCACCAACAGGTACGCGTATTTCTCCACCTGTAGCAACCTATTCACGACTTACCTGTGGAGAGCAAAGCGCACCTATTACGGTCAGTGGCACTTCATTTACCCAGACTTTTACCTGGACCCCACCAGTAGCTGGTACCGGAAGTGTATCTATCTGGGGTGTTGCTAACTTTGTAAACGGCAATGGTAACAATGATGGTGGTGACTTATGGAATACAGCGCATGTTAATATTACCGAAATTGTTTCAAATGCATCGGTAGAAGCCATTGGTAATGACGTATCTATTAGTGCACTCCCTAACCCTGCAACCAATAACTTCAACCTGCAACTGAACAATGCTCTGCCAGGTTCTTACTCCCTTCAGATATTCAACATGAACGGAAGTGTAATTACCAGCCAGATTATTGATGTAAACAGCGCTATTGAATCTGCAAGTATCAACACTTCCAACTGGTCTGCAGGCCTTTATAATGTGGTGATAGAAAAAGACGGCAGCCGCAAAAGTCTGATTGTTGTAAAACAATAATAAAACCTGAACTTTTATAAAAAAAACCATCCGCAGTAACGGATGGTTTTTTTATTATTTTTAATCCTGCGTTTGGTTTTCCAGAAAATTCTGAGTTACTTAGATGCATAAACCAATAGATATGGATAACACACTCTGGTCTTTAATTATAATTTTCATTGTAATCGGCATCGCTCTTGTTATTCTGATGATAGCCGCAATGTGGAAGGTATTCGAAAAAGCCGGTGAAGAGGGCTGGAAATGTATCATCCCAATTTATTCCAATATTGTGCTGCTCAGAATAGTAGGCAAGCCCTGGTGGTGGCTGCTGCTATCAATTATACCTTATATTGGTATTGTATGGGGAGTATGGCAGTTGAATATGCTTTCCAAAAGCTTCGGCAAAGATGAAGGGTATACAGTAGGCATTGTATTTCTTCCATTCATTTTCCTGCCTATGCTCGGCTTCGGAAATGCCCAGTACCTTGGCCCTTTTGGCAATCCGGCTGCTTTCAAAGCATACGGCAATAAAGAGGGTTTCGATTTTGAGCAGAATAAATTAGCCGACTAAGTAAGTCGATTTATTTTTCAAGATATTTCAGGTAGCAGGCAGTTGCGCACTTACAGGAGCACAGTTTCCGGAACCATGAAGGAAAATATGTTGTACAGCAATAAAGTTGAATACAATGGGTAACATAAATCTGATAATAGTTGGTATAGTAATTTTAATTCTGGCTGTACTGATGTTAGCCGGCAACTGGAAGGTAAATGAAAAAGCCGGGCAGGATGGCTGGGCGTGCATCATACCCATATACGGTACATTAATAAACCTGCGGATAATTGGCAAGCCATGGTGGTGGCTGCTGCTCATGTGTATTCCTTATATTGGCGCTATATGGGGTATTATGCAGATTCATTTTTTATCGAAGAGTTTTGGCAAAGACCTGGGTTTTACCCTCGGACTGATTTTTCTTCCTTTTATTTTTTATCCCATACTCGGTTATGGAACCGCTCAATACGAAGGCCCTTATGGTAATCCGGAGGCTTATGATGCTTACCGGAAATCAAAACAGAGCTTTGATTTTGAGCAGAATAATTTCGCCGAAAATAATCAGGTGATTTACTGATAGGCATTATCCGATTTCTTGAATCCCATATTCTGCCTTGTCCATCCAGGGCTTTGATTCTAAAGAATATAAAGTGTTATCCATCCTGAGGAGTTTCTGTGCTAGTTGCAGCAGCATTAATGCTTTTTCAATCTATCAGAATCAACACAGCATATAGCAGCATCACCCCATCGGCCAGGCCCATATACCCTATTTCGGTTGGCTTCTTTCTCAGGTAAATTACTACCAGCCATGTTATGACTGCAGTAACCCAGGCAGCCACCAGCCTTTCAGGTACCGGATGCCTTACATATTGTGCTACACTCAGAGTGGCAAAAATCCCCAGGGCAATGCTGATGGCCAGGTAGCTTTTTTTCAGTCCGAGCCTAAGGGGCAGTGTTTCAATATTATTGCGCATATCGGCGCTTATATCCCTGATATCAAACAACACGCACAAGGCAAAAATAAAAACAAACCGGTTGATCAGTTCAAAGGGAAAGGCGGTAATAGATTTGTTCCAGTACAGCATGGGCAGCAGGGCAGTTGCCGCAGTCCATACACCGGTGAGCACCAGTATTTTCAGCCATCCGTATTCGCGTAGCCGTTTTTTGTTTTTAAAGGGAAGGAACGGCAGGGAATATGAAAAAGTAAGTACAGCCAGCGCCAGGCAGAACCATATAATCCGGGACGGAAGCCAGGAAACAGAACCCAAAACCAGCAGGGCCCCGGCAATAAAAAACAACCAATACCAGTTTCTGAGGGGCTGAGGGCCTGATAGCTTTCTGAAAAACAAGCGCGGAGCATTGTAAACCACCAGTGTGCCACCAAACAGCGCCAGGTGCAGCACGCTTGCCAATACAGGCGTGGAATCATTTATGAACCTCTCTGTAGCCATACATAAGGCAGTGGCGCAACAGGCGGTGAACAGGCTGGTATAAAGCAGCAGGTCAATAATCCGGGAGATCAGCTTCACAGGGTAAAATTACAGTTATATGCTGTTATATACCCAAATGATTTTTGAATAGCAACATCATTCATGCTCCAGTGAAAAATAATACCTTTAATACCCGATAGCCTCTTATGAAGATAATTACCCGAACGGTGTTGCTGTTATCAATGGTAAGTTTGTTTACCGATGTCTCGAGCGAGATGCTGTACCCGGTCATTCCCATTTACCTGCAGAGTATTCATTTTTCGGTCCTTTTTATTGGTATGCTGGAGGGCATAGCCGAAGCCACTGCAGGGCTCACCAAGGGTTATTTCGGCAAGCTTAGCGATAACCTGGGCTCACGGATGCCGTTTGTAAGGCTGGGTTACTCACTGAGCGCCATATCCAAGCCCATGATGGCGTTTTTCACCTTCCCTCTTTGGATTTTTACTGCAAGGTCGCTCGACAGGCTGGGGAAAGGAATAAGGACCGGAGCGCGGGACGCCATGCTATCATCGGAGGCTACGCCCGAAAGCAAGGGCCGGGTATTTGGTTTTCACCGCAGCATGGATACACTTGGCGCAGTAATAGGTCCGGCTGCAGCCTTACTTTTTCTGTTCTTCTACCCGTCTCACTATAAAAGCCTTTTTTACATCGCTTTTATACCAGGGGTCATTTCAATATTCTGCACTTTCTTCATCAAAGAAAAAAGAGCCATACCCAAAGCCGGTATTATTAAAACCCGCTTTTTCGATTTTATACGCTACTGGCAAACCAGCCCACCCGCCTATCGTCGCCTGGTTACAGGCCTGCTGCTTTTTGCCCTCATCAACAGCTCCGATATGTTCCTCATACTACGTATCAAAGCAGTTGGCTTCAGCGATACTGCTGCAATAGGGGTTTACATTTTTTATAATCTTGTTTATGCCCTCTTCTCCTACCCACTTGGCCACCTGGGCGACCGGATTGGTTTTAAAAAAGTGTTTGTTACCGGATTATTACTTTTTGCCGGAGTATATGTGGGCATGGCTTTCAATAGCAATATTTATCTTTTATTTGCATTGTTCTTTCTTTACGGTATTTATGCCGCCGCTACAGATGGTATCAGCAAGGCATGGATATCGAATATTACGGATAAAAAGGATACCGGCACGGCAATAGGTGCCTATGCGGGTTTTCAGAGTATTTGCAGCCTTGCGGCAAGTACGCTTGCCGGGTTGGTGTGGTTTCAGTTTGGTTCTTTGGTATTATTTTTTGCTACAGGTATAATTACAGTTTTAATAGCCGTTTATATGCTGGTAATGGTTAATAGTGGAGTCAAAAATACTAACTGAAAAACAATATGTGAAGAAAAGTATAAAATGGCATAATTATTGCAGTAAACTAGGCAGGTCTGTTTCTAACGCAAAAAACATAAAGTTATGAAAACCTTCATCGTATTAATCGCGCTCTACCTGCTGATCATTTCGCTTACTATAGCAGCGTAGGAATTTGAGTCTTGGGAGTCGGGGTGTTTGGGTGTTTTTTATATTTTTCAGGTATTTATATTTACTGAAAAAATCCCTGGTTTTATTTTCTTAAACAAGTTTTACAATATAATATCCCCTTAAAGTGATATTTTAACCTCAGTATAATAACAGATTATATATCATAAAGGATGTTTGTTATTGTAAATAGGAATTATAGGGCAAACCAAACTTATTTCATTATTAATGAGACTATTCAGAAAGAGACTACCTTTATAATACCAAAACCTCTTTTATGCTCAAGCCTGTTATCGCTCTTTTCCTTATCACATTATTGTTTTCCTGCACTGCAAATGCCCAGGGCTGGCTCTGGGGCAGGGATGCTAAAATCAACTCAAACGGAACCGAAGAGGGAGGGCCTGTCTGTATAGATAACTCTGGCAACATATATGGCATTAATTCGGTTGGCTCACTATTATTTACACCGGCATTAATTATCAGCAAATACGGATCTTTCTACGTATCCGATTCTCTTGATTTTTCGCAGAGTGTGGTTTACAGCCTCGATGACGCCGGAAATTACCGATGGGCAACGGGTACATTTGGCGGGTTGCAACTCGATCATATCGGCGCTGATGCTGCAGGCAATGTGTATATAAGTGGTCATAAAACCCCTACCCCCGGATATTTCGCCGGGCTTACATTCCCAGGCACTATATATCAGAATTTCATTGTGAAACTGAACTCTTCCGGTCTTGGGCTATGGGCAAAAGTTTTACCATCAGGCATACAAGTGAATGATATTGCTGTCAGCCATATCGGCGATATCTATTTTACCGGATTCATTAATAATTCGCCCATAACGTTTGGCAGCACTACAATAGCCAGCCATCAGCTTGAAGATGTTATTGTGGGTAAATATGATAACTCCGGCAACCAGCAATGGGCGCTCAGTTTGAGTGGCGATTCAACCGATTATGGTACATTCCTATCTGTTAATGATAACGGATCGGTGTACATCACAGGCGCGTCATCATCTTCGTCGCTTATAATAGGACATGATACTCTTTTCAATACTGCTGCAGCCGGTAATTTGTTTTTCTTTGTAACCCGGCTGGATACCGGCAGAAACATGATATGGGGCAAAAGTATTATACCTTCTCCTTCGGGAGGTGGCTTTAGTGGTATTGCCAGCAACAATAAGGGCGACCTGTATTGTTCCGGCGGGTATATTAACTGGATGTATTCCGGGGCTGATTCGCTGCCATATGATACATCAACAATAGGCAAAATATGCTTATTCAGATTTGATTCAGCCGGACATTTAAAATGGGCCCACAGCATCAATAATGATTCTTTATTAGGCACATGCGCTATAGATGCAGATGATTGCGGCAATATATGGGTAAGCGGCTCTCTCGGCCACCTGAGCGGTACTATATCCGACCAGATGTACCTTGCCCGATTCGACACCACAGGAAACCTTAAGGCTACCTTGTTCCTGAAATCAGGCGGCGATGACGCCAACTGGATAAAACTGGACAACCAGGGTAATTTATACGTAACAGGAGACTATATGCAAAACCCGTTTATATTCGGAAATGATACATTAGAAAATACAGCGAGTAATGAAATGCTCTTCGTGGGTAAATTTATTTATGAACTGGCTGAATGCGTATTGGATACCATCCCACTCAATCACACCAAAACTGCAACAGAAAACGTTTTGAACTCCCCAATAAAGTTAACCCTTTACCCCAACCCCACCACCAATGAATTCACCATCCATGCCGAAACTCCATTCCCCCCAGCTTCAAAAGCAGAATTCTATGACCTGGCCGGCCGGCTCATAAATACCTATCCCATATCCGGCAACAACTCAGAAATATCAACAGCAAACCTAACTCCTGGCATGTATCAATGCCGGATATATGCAGGCGGAAATAACCCGGTTACAAAAAAGCTGGTGATTATGAAATAACGAACTACCTATCACTTATCTCCTATCACTTACAGAGGTATATTACCGTGCTTGCGCTTAGGCATCTTTGCCACTTTGTTTTCCAGCATCTTGAAGCCACGTATAAGCTTGGCGCGGGTTTCATCGGGCATGATTACCTCATCTATAAAGCCACGGGCAGCAGCGCCATAGGGGTTGGCAAACTTATCTATGTATTCAGCTTCTTTTTCCTTCAGCTTGCCTTCATGATCTTCGGCTTCTGATATCTCTTTTTTGAAGATGATCTCGGCAGCTCCTTTGGCGCCCATTACGGCTATTTCGGCTGTAGGCCACGCATAGTTAAGGTCGGCGCCAATGTGCTTGGAGTTCATCACATCATAAGCACCGCCATAGGCTTTCCGGGTTATCACAGTTACCTTGGGCACAGTAGCTTCGCTCAGTGCATAAAGCAACTTGGCTCCATTAATGATAATGCCATGCCACTCCTGGTCGGTACCCGGCAGGAAGCCGGGCACATCTACAAGTACCAGAAGAGGAATATTGAACGCATCGCAGAAACGCACAAACCTCGCACCTTTGCGGCTAGAGTTAATATCCAATACCCCAGCCAGGTAGGCCGGCTGATTGGCAACAACGCCAATGCTCCTTCCGCCAATACGCGCAAACCCAACTACTATATTCTCAGCAAATTCTTTATGTACCTCCAGGAAAGAACCTGCATCAGCCAGCTCTTCTATTACCTCCTTAATATCATAAGGCTGGTTGGGGTTTGCAGGTATTATGTTATTCAGCTGAGGCCGCGATTCATCGCCTGCTTCGTATGCATATAACGGGGCATCTTCCTCACAGTTCTGAGGCATATAGCTCAGCAGTTTTTTGATCTGCTCTATACACTCAACTTCATTGGAACAGGCAAAATGGGTAACTCCCGATTTGGAAGCATGTGTATGCGCGCCACCCAGTTCTTCGCTGGTTACGTTTTCATGGGTCACAGTTTTTACCACATTGGGGCCGGTAACAAACATATAGGAAGTATGCTCGACCATGAGTATAAAATCGGTAATGGCCGGTGAATAAACCGCACCACCGGCGCATGGACCCATTATAGCTGATAGCTGAGGTATAACCCCAGATGACTTTACATTTCGGTAAAAGATATCTGCATAGCCACCCAGGCTTACAACTCCTTCCTGAATACGTGCACCGCCGCTGTCATTCAGCCCAATAACAGGAGCGCCATTCTGTATAGCCAGGTCCATGATTTTTACAATCTTTTCGGCATGGGTCTCACTGAGGCTGCCGCCAAAAACCGTAAAATCCTGCGAGAAAACATAAGTGAGTCTGCCATTAATCGTGCCATAACCCGTTACCACACCATCGCCCGGATAGATCTCTTTTTCCATCCCGAAGTCCTTGTTGCGGTGGGTAACCAGTTTGCCTATTTCTTCAAACGAACCTTCGTCCAGCAGCAGTTGCAGCCGCTCGCGGGCTGTCAGTTTACCTTTCTTGTGCTGGTCGGCAATACGTTTCGCCCCTCCACCCATCAGAGCCTGCTCATTCTTATGCTTTAATAAGGCTATCTTATCCATAATGGCAACAAACTTACTGCAAAAAGCGGAAAACACTGATTGAAGACAAATGATAGCAAATGATTATAATATTTTTATGCAATTTTGAATAAGAAAGACTATGGCATTATGTGAAGAGACAACACTCCAAAGCGCGGATTCCCATTTATCTTTTAAAATCAAATGCCTGTGCTTTCTTTAACAATACCGGCATCAGCTACTTTCGTAATTTGCACCCGATATCCATCAAAAAAACATGAAAAACATCCTTATATTATTCAGCTTCTTTTGCCTTTCATTCACTGCTTCGGCTCAGCAGATTCCTGCATACAATGCTGAAGATATTATTACTCATACCAGTAGCAAAGACACAGTTTATATCATCAACTTCTGGGCCACCTGGTGCTCTCCTTGTGTGCATGAGCTTCCCGAGTTCAACAAACTCTATGATTACTATAAAGGCAAACCTGTTAAAATACTACTGATCAGCCTCGACTTTAAAGAAGACTATCCCGCAAAGCTGGCTTCATTTATACAACGCAGAGGCCTGGAGCCTGATGTAGCCTGGCTATCGGATACCGACCCAAATACATTCATCCCTAAAGTTGATAACAGCTGGCAAGGCACTATACCTGCTACCCTTATTGTGCAGCCAGGAAAGCATTTCAAGAAATTTATGGAAGGCACCATTACTGAAAAGAAGATACGCAAAATTGTAAGCCCACTGCTGAACTGATGGTAGACAGTAACTGAAATCAAACTATTACTTTAGACTTTCGACTAACGACATCCGACTGAAAAATTGTCCTACATAGATTCATACAAGCGCCTGGTTAACCTGATCCGAAACGAAAGTTTTGAACCCATGATCAGTTGGGGACTTCGTATGGCGCTGGCGGGCACCCTGCCCATCATATGGGGCCTTGCCACAGGCAGGCTCAATGATATGGTATGGGTAACGCTGACAGCAGAGGCTATAACCTGGGTAGAAATGAAGGGCTCATTTGCCTGGCGTGTGCGCACTCTGGTAATTGGCGCGTTTCTTGCCATCACGTTTTCCATGCTTGGGTCTGTAACCGGCAATATTGTTTGGCTCAGCGTGGTTTGTATGTTTATTACCGGCTTCATTGCTACGCTGCTCAAAAATATAGGCGACAGGGCCAACGGACTTGGTTTATGCGTGTATATGATGTTTATCATCTGCAATGCCTTCCCGTCTTCAGGTATGGCAGAGATGCAGCACCGGCTATTGCTTATTTCACTTGGCGCTGCATGGCCGGTATTGGTTGGTATTTTTATTTCGCTGATAATGCCTGCCGAAGAGCCTTTCAGGCGGCAGATAGCCCTGATCTGGAGGGCAATTTCGGAGCTTACACAAGCAGGCAGTTCAACAGGCAGTGGAAGGCACAGTGATGTTTATGTAATGGAAAAAAATGTGCGCACGGCCATCGATAATTCTTACCAGTTTTATGGTAAGATGGCTCACCAGGTGCAGCAAAAAGATAATACACGGTATCAGCTTTCACTCCTCCGTAAAGTTGCCGGCCTGGTTTCGGTGAACATCCTTTCAATGGGTGAGGAAATCGGTAACATTACCTTTGCCGGGCTCGATGAATCAATGCGCATAAAGGCTGGCACACTCATGAATATTATGAAGGAGGCCATCAACCGCATCTCTGTATTTGTGATCACCCTCAGGCCCGAAGAGAAACTGCTGGCTATATCGCACATAAACCGGATGAAGAAATTCAATGAGCTGATAAGGCAATATCCGCTTCCACCGGGTTACAAGGAGGCTCAGGCTATCAATAGAATGGTACATCTCACCGACCGTACTATTAAACTGCTGGAAAGTGCCATTCAGCGCACTGAGCTGATGGGTAAAGACGTGAGGGTGTACCGCTCTTATTCATTCATCAAAACAGCCTTTGTGCTACGCCCCAAATACCTGTTCCGCAATTTGCAGGTATTGTTCAATTTCAAAACGCTGACCAACCGGTATGCAATCCGGTCAGCAATAGCAGTATCGCTGGCTCTGTTTATCTATAAGTGGTTCCAGGTAGATCATGGCTACTGGATGCCGCTTAGCCTGATGATCATTATTCAGCCCTACTTCGGCGCTACATTGAAAAAGGCCATAGACCGTATTATCGGAACCTTGCTCGGAGGACTATCAGGAGGACTGCTGTTGTATTTTCCTGTGGGGCTGCACATTAAAGAGATTATCCTGTTTCTCACCTTCCTGCTCATGGTATATTATACCCGGAAACACTATGCAGTATCGGTATTTCTTATCACGCTGAATCTGGTGCTGCTTTTCAATATCGAATCGGCTTACAGCAATATGATTATTGTATCGCGCGCTATAAGCACGATTGGCGGGGCGCTGCTGGCTATCGTTTCTGGATTTGTATTGCTACCCACCTGGGATAAGAAATGGCTGCCATCGCATCTGGCCTCAGCTATCATGTGCAACTACGATTATTTTACGGCCACTTTTAATGCAACCGCCAGGCTGGTTAACTGGACTAAAATGAAGCGGCAGTCCGAAGGCAAAAACAGTGATTTATTCGATTCGTTCAACCGCTATATGGACGAGCCGGATCACGACCTTATCGAACTTTATTACAGCCTCATCACTACCAATGTGCGCATCAGCCGAAACCTCAATAACCTTCACCTGGAGCAGGAAGAAAAAAGAGAAGAGAATACAACACCTGTTACCTCCCGGCAGCAGGACAGAATTAATGAGTGCAATGATGCCTATAAAGAGGTATTAAAATTACTGCCTGCTCTGGAAAGCGAAAACCCTCTGAAGGCCCGGCAAACATACCAATTCATTTCAGCACCTCATTCCCTTAATGATGCACAGATGACATCGCTGGAAAAACTGATTATTGAGCTGAAAACCATGAAGGGGGATCTGCAGCAGTTGTTTAAAGGATAAAATCAATCTTTCATAAATTACCTAGTCTCAATGTCATTGATCTTTTGCAGAATTAATCCTGTAGGAAGACCAGCAACTTTTATTTAGGAGATGCTTGATGTCATAGTTGATATATGCTGTTTTTCCGGAGGTTATTGGAGATGGTGCATTGCTGGATTTTGTGGGATGAAGTTGCCCGGCAAGCTGCTTGGTACCTATTTATTTATTTATGCTCAATCCAGTTTCAAATGTCTTAATTTTGCATCCGCTTTAATAATGGTCTGATGTATAAATCAATTATTATAATACTCGGAATCGTCTGGTTGATATGCACCACATGGCTTTCTCTTACAAGGCTGTATGATTATCCGTATAAGATTGCAGCAACAATTGGCTCATGGACTGCAAGTTTTCTGTTGATGGTGAGTATAATAATTTATATAAAAAAACACCGTGGAAAATGATTGGAACCTGGCAAAAAGGGAGGAAAACAAAAACAGACAGATGAAGCATTGTTGATTTTATATTAACGTTATTCCGGCTCTATTATATAAATTTCAAGACTAATGAGAACATTTTGGGTATTACTTTTTACTATTTTACCGCTTACTCAAAGCCTGTTTGCCCAGGACAATAATGTTACATTCCTGTCGCAGAGCGCTGATGGTAAAGCTGTTAAGCTTTTCTGGATAGTAAAACACTGGAACAGCAGCTATACAGGTTTCGACATAAAACGGAAAGAAGGCCTGCAAAACTGGGTAAAACTGAATACTGCGCCACTGATGCCAGGAATTTTCAGCAAAAGAAAGTTTGCCGCAAGTGGCTGCAACCTTTATGATGAAAGCCTGCTGAAACCCAAAATGTACAAATTGCTGAAAGAACATACTGTTCTGGAAGCCGACTATAATAAATGCCTACAGAAACTGAATAGTGATACCAGTGAACTGGGAACTATGACCAGGCTAATGCTTGAGGATTTTGATATCGCAATGATTTATGGTTTTGGCTACATTGATCACTCATCAACCAAAAAAACAGCTTACCAATACGGCTTATTCATTCAGGGCACTGAGGTTCTGGTGGCTAAAACAAGCTGGAATTACGGCGAGATCCCGGATCTGGACGTGGTAAAGGAACTAACATCCAAAGCGCTACCCGGTAAAAAAGGCATCAATGTGATTTGGATTGCCGATACTGTAAAAATAAAGGCGAACCATGTTGCCGGTTTCAATATTTACCGCGATGGAATCCGTATGAATACCAATCGTATTACTGCACAAGATCTTACTGATCCATCGGTTTTTAACTGGTTTGATAAGAATGTCAACAGCAGTGAGCCGGCCCAGTACAGCATAGCAGCCGAGTCAGATCTTGATATTGAGGGTATAATCAGGTCTTATGCCTACGACCCTGCCGACCACCCTGGTGAGTACAAAAAAACACAGGTTGCAGAAATAGCCTCTTTAGGTTATTATTTTAAGGAAGGGACCTCTATAAAATGGAGTTTTCCCAAAGAAGCTGAACGTTACATAAAGGGCTTTTATATTGAGAAGAGTAATGTGCCTGGAGTGTATAACAGAGTTTCAGGCCTGCTGGATCCTTCTGTACGGTCTTTTACTGATAAGACAGCCTCACAGGTGAACGGATACATTAAAGTAAATGTAAAAACGCTGTATAAGGACAGATCGGTTATTTCGGGTGGTGAAAGACTCTATTGCTACCTGCCTGTTACCGAACCACCATCACCAGAGAATATAAAGGTAAAAAGTGTAACGAATGATAAAGCAGTAACGCTCCATTTTACCTGGGACCCACCTGTAGCAGGCGACAGCCTTACAGACTATTACAAGGTATATGCATATGATACCCAGAATAATAAACTGGCACTGATCAGCAGCCAGGAGATACGGGCCAGTAATTTCGACTATAAATTGCAGCACGGGCTGGCCGGCAAACGCAAATTCTGTATTACAGCCGTTAGCAAAATAAATGCCGAAAGTCCGTTCAGCGATACAGTATTTGTGGAAACCCCAAGTATTGAACTACCCTCCCCAACCATAAAAAAAGTATTACCCGACAACAACAACAAAGCCACCATTGAATGGCAATATCCGGATATCTCTGACCTGAAAGGTTTCAGGTTGATGCAGAACGGAGTGGTAGTGGCTGATGAAAAGGAATTGAGAAAGAATTCGCGCACTTTCCTGACGGGCAAATTGGATGAAGGTACTCCCTATGAGTATGTAATTATTGCTGTATCTCAGACAGGTGTAGCAAGCGAAAATTCTGGGCCCTTCCATGTGGTGGTGGCACAAACTGCCAAATAAAAACTACTTCTGTTCTAAGGGATTAATGTTCGGCAATAGACTCAGATACCTTTGGGGTACTCAAACTGATTGCTTTGCTCAGTGATTTTTAGCGGGCGAACCTCAATCCTGGCGGTAGTTGTGTAGTGAAATTCCGGGTTGTTTTTGGCAATTTCCACAGCTTCTTCAAGGCTTTGTGCACGTATATGGTAGTACCCTACCTGCACTTCAGCAGACTCATTAAAAGGCGATTCAGACCAGGCATCACCGGTGTGGGCTATGATTTTGCCTTCTCTTATCAGCGGCTGTGCGGCTACCAACCTACCGTTCTGCTGCAAATCGTGAATATAGCTTTTACAGGCATTTACAAAATCGAGGTGCAATTCATCGGTAAATCCATCCTTGCTGTTAATAGTATTGCGGATAAGCAGCATGTATTCGTTCATAATCCATAATATTAAGTGTTCGTGAAGATATGGCATTAATATCAGCTGTCAAAGAGGAAAAATACGTGTAATGACAACTGATTTTTAAGATTCCGGAAAAACATTTGCTGATTTCAGAAAATAGGTACTATATTTGCAGCCCCAACGAAAAAAGGATTGGTAGTTCAGTTGGTTAGAATGCCGCCCTGTCACGGCGGAGGTCGCGGGTTCGAGTCCCGTCCAGTCCGCAGCAATGCTCTTGAAACCCTTACCTAGTAAGGGTTTCTTTTTTTTCAATATCATTTGTGGCGGTTTTTGTGGCGGTTTTCATATTCATTCTTTCATTATTTACATAAATAAAAAAGCCAGACATTAGTTCGTCTGGCTTTTAAGGTTCATTAAGCTCTCTTTTCTAATAGGTTTTCTGAATAATCAGGTTTGTTATTTACCCAGTGACGCATTCTTGTTAAAGCAGGATTTGTTGACCCGCAAATAGGGCAACATTCAACAATTACCTTTCCTGACCACTTTGCAATTGAATAGCAGTTTGCACAACTCATTCTTGTATCGCCAATCGGACTAATTTGTTTGATGATTCTTCCATTTTTACTCATTGTGTTTGTTTTTTATGTTATTAATCTTATTCATTGGTTTCAGTACTATGCCGCAACTCCTTCTCCTTCTGAGTCACTATCCTTCTTTTTCTTACGTTCTTGCCAGCTTTTCATCATCAAAATAGCATGTTGCAAAGTGTCCGCTTTGATGTAAGCCATAAACGCTTTTTCAGACTTATGACCTGATATCGCCATAATGGTTATAGTGGGTGTACCATTTAGATATTCATTAGTACAGAATGAACGCCTAGCTGTGTGCGATTGTAGCAGCTCATACTTGGGATATACCTGAATATCAGGCTTTCCTGCTCTTGTTAATACCTTCTCAAACGGTTCATTTAACTGTGGCAGCATTTTCCCAATATCTTTCAGATACCTATTGAATACCTGATTGGGAGGACATTTGGGTAATCCTGCCGGGTATTTTTCCAGTATAGCATTAACTAGCGGGTGTATGGGTATGGTTACTCTTGCCTGTGTCTTTTGCTGAGTCAGTTGAATGAATCCATTGTTAATCCTTTGAGGTGTAAGGTTAGAATAGTCGCTGAACCTTAACCCTGTCATGCAACCAATCACGAACAGATCCCGCACTGTCTCATATAGCGGAGTGTCAAAGTTGTTAAGCTGCATCAGGTCTTCAATATCTTTCTCGGTCAGGTAGATGTTATCAGGCGTTTCTTTCGTCACCTTTACCTTTACATCTGCTGCTATTGTCGTTGGTAATATTTTCTTTTGGCAGGCATAATTCATCATCGTCCTAAACGTCTTCATATACTTGCCACTACCATTGAAGGCCATGTTGAGATCTATACTCAGGTATTCAGCAAAACTATCTATTAGTTTTTGGTTGATGTCTTTAAGGTGGTATTGCTTCCTTTGCTTCTTTTGGAAGTTGATAAAATGTTGCTTGGCAGAATTATAGGTAATGATGGTGGGTTTTGTTATGACCTTCCCATCTTGACCGAGCCTTTTTTTATTCTTGGAATCATCTATCATGGTCTGAAAAAAGTCTGTTATCAGGACAGGCATGTAAGTCTCTTTGATTTCAGGGGTTAATGCTGTGGGCCACACTTTTTCATAAACAGCTTTCTTTAGTGCCTCACCTGTTATTGCACCTTGTGCTGACTTCAACAAGTCATCATAACTATCACGGATCAAGCCTTCAAACTTGTTGAGCCTACCGACTAATGGCATATTATCTGCGACAGACTTGGGCTTGTTAACGCCATTCTTATTGACCCACATTGATGTATGGATGCTTTCGCTAGGGTGAATGATAGCTGTATTTCCACGCCATCTTACTGTGCAGTATATGCTGGTTACTCCTTCCGTCTTGGGGTTTCGTAAAAGCCAATTAATGCGTATCATCTCTGTTTGTTTTCTATAAAGCGGTTAAGTTCTTTTTCGTTAATCCGGTACTGTCCATTAAAGCAATTCGCAGCAAGCCTACCTTGTTTGATAAACTTGGTCACCGTGTTGGGTGTGCATTGTATAATTTCTGCAACCTCATTTCGGGTGAATACTTTTTTACCCGGCTCAGTTACCGTTTGGCTAGGATAAGGAAATGCCTGCTGAAGTGCTGCATTTACGGCCTCTTTTAACATTAAACGCAGTGTATCTGTGTCGATTAGTACTATCTGTGACATAAAACTTATTGAATTCTATTTTTCGACTAGTTATGTTACTGGCCGTTTGATTCTGTATATGTTGATTGTTATTACAACAATATTCTTACCAATAACGGATATAGAGGATCGAGAATATTGCACAGAAATTAACTGTGATACCGAATAGAGACGAATAGATCGCTAGTTTTTCATTGGGTGTCATAACCCTGTAAAAGTTGCACCAGAGAATAAGTGCGAAATTAATACAACACCAACCGA
>CAIVEH010000074.1 GCA_903904855.1 uncultured Bacteroidota bacterium
AAGCCTATAGATTTGAAGTAGGCTTCTCATCAATTTTGGTAGTAAAAGTATGACTTTCAAAAGAGTAGTTTTGTAGGTATTTAAGGTAAAATCCGTGAAATATGCGTAATCCATTAAAATCCGTGATTCAGACAGATAATGAAATGGAAGAAGGGGTCTGTGTGCTTACCGGTAAGCCTTCGGTGCAGCGGGTATTGTTTGCGAGGGCGTATTGATGATATCAATAATGTTTTAAAAGGTTGTCTCTTGTTTTGGGATAACCTTTTTTTATGCCTACTTCTCAAAAAGCGCATCCATCGTCACCTCATTTCTTACCAACCCCACATAATAATCGTTCTTTCTTACACCATAGGTGGTTACCATGGTCAGGAATAAAGTTTTTCGCAGCTTGGTCCTTTCCCTGAATATATTTTCTTTTTGCCTGAGATTTTCGGCATATGCCTTATCTATGACTATTTCAGACTGGGCAAATTTCATTTCACAAATATTAATGCAATGGTCTGTCCGGTCTATCAGCAAATCAATTTGTGTGCCTTGCTCCTCCCCCCTGGACTTATAACGCCACACCGATTCGGCCGTCAGCACACCTGAGATACCAAGCGATTTCTTGATTTGCGGAGCATGTTTGAAACAGATACCTTCAAATGCAAAACCACTCCAGCTTTTCCACGAAGGGGTGGAAGTTAGTTTTAACCAGGTGCCTGGGCCCTTTGTTCTGGCCTTCTCTATAAATTTCAGGTAAAACAACGAATACTCATCGGTGAGTTTATAAATACTGTCATTTACTTTTTTATCAATTGGGATATAGGCTGTAATAAAACCGGATTCTGCCAGCTCCTCAAATAATCTGGAAGTGGTTCCTCCGGACGACAGTCCGCTCTGCTTAATGGCCTCAGTTCGGGTAAGCCCCATGCCTTTAGCTGCAAGTGCCTTAATGATTGCAATATGGTTTTCGGCATTGTCGAACAAGGATTGATATAAATTCCTGAATTCATCTATGAGCCCGCCATCTTTTGTGAAACAAAGACGATCAATAGCTTGTGCTGCACTTTCTCCGGGTTTGATATTTTTCAGGTACTGCGGAATACCGCCAAGGGCCATATATAATTGCAACATCTGGTAACGGTCCAGATTTACTTTCCGGTTGTGAAGATATGCCTCTGTTTCATTCAGGTTAAAAGGCAATAGCCGGATTCTTTTAGTAATCCGGTTATGCAGCCCGCCCCTGTTGTTGACTATATGCCGGATCATCCAGGAAGCCGCCGACCCGCAAATAACAACGACAAGGTTCTGCTGCCGGGAAGCCCATGTATTCCAGAAATGCCCAAATGCAGAAAGGAAACCTGATCGGTGGGTTTGTATCCATGGAAACTCATCAAAAAAAATAACTGACTTTTTCTCTTTAATCGCAGGAGTAAGATATTCCTCCAGGAAAACAAAAGCCTCCATCCAGCTTCCGGGCACAGAGGAGCGGCGGATATTGCCTGTTACCTTACTCAAGGCTACACTGAAATTAAATAACTGATCCTGTAGCGTGGCATCATGAACACCGGAAAATTCAAACAACATATTGCTATTATAAACCGTCCGGATAAGAAATGTTTTGCCTACCCTCCTTCTGCCAAGAACTGCTATCAATTCAGCATCAGGGGATTCCAGCGCACCCTGTAAAATCCTGCATTCATCATCTCTTCCTACGAATTCATCCATAACGTTGAGATTTATTATCGTCCAAAACTAATAATTAAAACTCTGTTTTGGACGAAGTTAAAAATTATTATCGTCCAAAATAACAAATTTTAACTGTGTTTTGGACAAAGTTAAAAATTATTACCGTCCAAAACCAACATTATAAACTCTGTTTTGGACGATATTAAAATTTATTTTCGTCCAAAACAGATAATTATTACTTAGTTTTGGACGTAGTTAACTATTTATACTATATATGAAGCTACTGGAAACAGACTGGATGTAACGACTGGAAACCCAATCTAATCAGATGCAAAAGAAGGAAAAACAGCAATGATTACCCAACTACTTTATTCAAAGATTTCAAGAGAGACCTTATAATTATAGTAAAAAAAGAGAACAAAATAATCATTTGAAATGAAAACACTCATTATTTTCGTATTGTAAAATTCATACCATGCAGCAACAATCACTTTTTGATAAGTCAGATCATAAGTCAGGAAATAAAAAAGACCTGGCCATCGCAAAAAAAGGTAAACAGGCGCTTACCAAACAACAAATTAATTTTAACCGGCTTACAAAAAAAATCGAAAAGCTCAGGGCCGATATAGAACGAACAACTTTTACATTAGATGCCAACTTAGCTTATTACTCCAACCATATCCATCAGCTGGAGCAAAAAATGGTAAACTTCAGGATCACCGGAGTAAAGGTGTTTTATCCTTATTATACCGGCGAAAAAAAGTTGCTCTCCGGAAATGAGAAAAAAACACTGAAAGAGATAATTACAGTTGCTCTGGATGAAATTTATTCTTTGGCCCCCGATACTAAAGATGAAGAACTGAGCGCCATCTTTACAACCATTATGGGCATGAGCCTCGAGGATGTAAAAAATGAAGCCTTTAATGAAATGAAGGAGGACTTTGAAGCGGAGCTGAGAGATGCTGGTTTCGATATTAACCTTGAAGGCATTGAGGCGGGTATGAACGAAGAGGAGTTGCTGCTCAAAATGAAAGAAAAGCAGGCAGAATTTGAAAAACTGGCAGATGAAATGGAAGCAAAAAATGCCAGCCGTAAGAAAACAAAAAAACAACTGGCACAGGAAGAACGGGGAAAACAGGTAGAAGCAGCGAGAAAAAAAAGTATCAGCAGTATTTATAAACAACTGGCCAAAGCATTTCATCCCGACCTGGAAAGCGATGAGGAAATTAAGCTGCAAAAGGAAGTTATAATGAAACAGCTAACAGTAGCATACGAAAATAATGACCTTCATACCCTGCTAAAACTGGAACTGGAGTGGATTCAGAAAGAAAATAATGACCCCGCAAAACTTACCGACGACAAACTGGCGATATACAACGAAGCGCTGCAGGAGCAGGTCGGCGAGCTAGGCATGCAGATGGACATGCTGGAAACCCACCCCCGGTATACACCTTTACGCAGGTTTAATGACAATCCTGCGGACCTGAGTATGCAGGATATGTACTATGAAAAACGGGATCTTGAAGCGGCGTTATCTACTCTTGCAAAAGAAGAAGTAAAACTGAAAGGAAATAATGCCGTGAAATTCATAAAGGAAATAATTTACTCCTTTAAAAGGCAAAGTAAGCAATCAGATGAGATGGAGGAGCTGATGCAGGAATTAATGAGATACATGAAATAACCCCACTGGTTTACCTGATGAATAAATAGCTGAGACAAGCAATCCGCATTTAAAAAATATCCGTTCAGAATTGTATTAAGAACTTCGAATAATAATACGATATAAAATTCATAGTTAAGCCTTGGGTTTTATCTGGCGGTTAGGATCATCAAAGGATGCGGATAATTTTACTCACACTACATATACCGGCTCAATTTCAATGCCTTGAACCCCTTTTAACTTCAGGTACACTTTAGCGCTGGTAAGCACATCCTGCAGGCAATAGGAACCTATGCGTGCAAGGTCATTGTCGTGCCAGTAGGCTGATCCGACCATACTGCCGTCCATATCGGATTTTGGAGAAGGAATGCCAAGGATTACGGCAAGCAGTGATAGAGAAGTGTAATTCTTGAAATCACCAAAACGCCACATTTCCATGGTATCGAGGTGAGATACTTCCCACGGTTTCTTGCCCATCATCTGCATGGAAACCGGAAGAGTAATATTGTTGATTACCATCCGGCGACAAAGAAAGGGGATATCAAATTCCTTGATGTTATGCCCGCAGAACTTCATATCGCGATGAAGGGCGCTAAACTTAACCAGCATATCGGCGAAGTCGGATAAAAGGGTATGCTCATTATCATTAACCAGAGATTTCAGCCTCATTTTCCAGTTATCGCCTTGCTGGGTCAGGCTGCCAAAACCGATGCATACTACTTTGGCAAATTCAGAATAAATACCGGCCTTGTCGCTGAACAATAACGATGGTTCGAAAGCGGTATCCTGCGAAACTTTCAAGGTTTTAGATTTCTTAATCCATTCAGCCTGCATAGCAGGAGACAGCTGGTTAAAATCCGGCTGAACCGGAACTGTTTCAATATCGATAAATAAAATTTCTTTTAAATGCTCCATTTACCAAAAGTTGTACATTACATTTGTAGTAAAGTTAATTTCTCCCGGATTTTCAAATACAATCAGATTATGAGCCAGTTCAATCAAACATTGCCTCCAACACCACCTCAGAATAACCCTGGCAGAAAAAACAATTCCATTATCTATTGGGTTGTTATACTTATTCTTTTTACAGGTTGCCTTTACCTGTTCATGAGTAAGAATAAGATGGCCGAAGATAATAATAACCTGCTGAAACAAAAGCAACAACAGGTAGATAGTATTAAAAATGACCGGTCGACACTGCAAGCTGAGTTTGATGCTGTATCTGCCAAAGTAGATCAGCTGGAATCGCAAAAATCAAAGCTGGACAGCGCTTTGCAGGGCGATAAATCGCAGATGATGCAATTGCAGGCACGCATCAGATCAATACTGAGTAAGGGCAATGCAACAAAAGAGGAACTGAAAAATGCCAGGGAAATGATTACCAGTCTAAATGATAAAACAAAAGAGTATGAAGCAAAAATAGCGGAACTGGAAAAGGAGAATAAAGTATTGACCGGAAAGAATAAAGTATTGACAAAGGAGAGGGACTCAACCGTTGCAAAGAATATTGCTTTGAAACAGGCAGGATCTGTGTTGCATGCATCCAATATAAGGATGGAACCAATACACCTGAAACGGAATGGCAAGGAAAAAGAAACTACCAAGGCGAAAAAGGTAAATGAACTTAGAATTACTTTTGACATTGACGAGAACCGTATTGCTGAAAGCGGCTCCAAGCAGGTATATGTGCGGATCATTGGCCCGGATCAGAGTGTATTAAGCAGTACAGCTAACGGATCTGGATCTATGAATATTATTAACGGCGATCAGTTGCTATTTTCAGTAATGAAGGAAATCCCGCTCATTCAGGGGCAACCTGTAAGAGATATAGTTATTGACTGGCACCAGGACGGTAACTATCTGAAGGGCACCTACAATATAGAGATATTCAACGAAGGCTATAAAGTAGGCAGCGGAAATGTAACGCTTAAATAATAACCGGCCTGGGAAACAATTACACTGTAGTAAAAATGCATTGGTTAACCTAATTAATGCTTGCTGAGTTAAGCTATTGAACAAATGAAATAATTAGGTTAATTTATTTTTCGTAATCAATATCCAGTTAAGTAATTATAATTCATGGGGCTATTTCTGGTACTGCTTATCGCTGATCAGTTAACAATTATATAATGTTGTTTTCTTTTTAGTTCACCCGGGGTAACCTAATTTTACACTCGATTAGTGAAATTATGGAAGTATTCCCTGGTAAGATTTTGATAGTGGATGATGAACCAGAGATATTGGAGATCATCAGTTATAATTTAAAAAACAAAGGCTATCTGATAGCCGCTGCCAGAGATGGCGTTGAAGCCATCAGAAAAGCCAAAGAATTCAGGCCCGATCTCATCCTCCTGGATATAATGATGCCCAATAAAGACGGGATTGAAACCATCAGGGAACTCAGAAATATGCCGGAGTTTGATGATACAGCTATTATTTTCCTTACTGCGTTGAGTGATGAAAAATACGAAATAGATGGGTTGAAACTTGGCGCTGATGATTATATAGCCAAACCCATAAAACCCGAACTCCTTGCTACAAGAATAGGATCAGCACTGCGTCGTTTCCGTAAGGATGAAGAACAGGAGCAGAAGCAAACCTTCGGTGATCTGGAAATCAATAAAACCAAGTTTACTGTTTCTTACAAGAGTGTGGAGATCATGCTCGCCAAAAAGGAATTTGAATTATTATCTCTGCTGGCATCAAAGCCAGGCCGAGTGTTTCTGCGCAATGAAATTCTGCAAAGGGTTTGGGGCACAGATGTAATTGTAGGCGACCGTACCATTGATGTACACATCCGCAAAATACGTCAGAAAGCAGGCATAGACCTGATTACCACGGTGAAAGGAGTTGGATATAAGTTTGAAATGGCTTAACCCCCGGCCCCTAAAGGGGAGTGCGCTGGAGTTAAGAAATTAGACTTTGGAACTTTTATCGGCAGAACATTAAGGTTCAATTATATATTCATATCAAAATATTTAATAATTTAACTCTCCCCTTCAGGGGCCGGGGGTTTCTTTTTTCATTACCTTAGTACCATGTCTGTACTGGATACCAAAAATCTTTCGCCGCGGTTACTTTCCTTTATTACAGCTGTAATAATAGCTACAGCCAATTCGCTGCTAAGTCTTCTGCTTCACCAGAACTGGTATATTCCGTTTGTGGTTTTTGGTGTTACCTTCATTTTCATATACTGGCTCTATTACTATACCTTACAGCGATTTATTTACCGCAAGATCAAGATCATCTATAAGTTCATTTATCAGACCAAAGCCACTAAAAAAGAAGAATTTTTTTATGAAAATATTCTGCCGCAAAAATCGATAGAAGAAGTAAGCCAGGATGTGCAGAAATGGGCTACACAGCGAAAGGATGAAATAGAAATGTTGCAGGCCAATGAGCTATTCAGGAAAGAGTTTCTTATGAACCTGGCACATGAATTGCGGACGCCTATTTTTGCAGTACAGGGTTACGTGGATACCTTGCTGGGCGGTGCGCTTGAAGACGAAGAAGTAAACCGTAAATTTCTGACTAATGCATCAAAAAGTATCGACAGGCTGGTGCGTCTTGTTGATGACCTGGATGAGATATCTAAACTTGAATCGGGTAAGATACCTTTGATTCAGGAATCTTTTGTAATTCAGGACCTGATAAAAGATGTATATGAAGAACTATCGCTGAAGGCAAAAGAACGGGATGTGCAGCTATCTTTCAAAAAAGGAACTGAGCGCCCAATTATTGTAACAGCAGATAAGCAGAAAATTAAACAGGTGCTGGTGAACCTGGTAGAAAATGCCCTGAAATACGGAAATGATAAAGGAAATGTGATAGCCGGAAGTTATGAAATGGATGACAAGCACATCTACATAGAAATTTCGGATGATGGACCAGGTATAGCCGAAGAACACCTGGGGCGAATTTTTGAACGGTTTTACCGCGCCGACCGCAGCCGCGCCCGCGCTATTGGCGGTACCGGGCTGGGACTGGCAATAGTAAAACACATAATTGAAGCACATGGCCAGACTGTAAATGTGCGCAGCAAACCCGGAGTGGGTTCTTCATTTGGTTTTACACTGGATAAAGCCAAATAAATAACTGCCCAATTAACTTTTGATCTGATTTCTGTAGCAGCAAAATAATTGCAGCGCTTCAGGTTGCTGCCAAATGTTTCACTGGTGGCTTCTCTTTTGAGTCTTAGTGTTAGTTCGATAATACTATTTTCAATTATTTGCACCAGGTCTTGTGATTAGCTTTGACAACTTTTGAAAGGTTGTCAAAGCCTGTGATGCATAATGATCTGTAATAAAATAATAACACTGTTTTTGTGAGAAATATACGTCGAACTCACGTTAACTTAGTGTATCTGACATAAAAAAAGCCCTGTCTCCACGATAAGAAACAAGGCTTATTAATTAAACCAAAAAAATTATCAAACCTGTACCTAAAGTTTACGCAGATAGGTTATTACCTGCCAGCGTTGATCTTTGGTCATCTGATGTTTAAAACAAGGCATTGTAGTATTACCCATTGTTATCTTCCAACACAGCTCACCGTCTGATTGTTTTTTAAACTCAGCGGCTGTGAAATCCTGGGGTTTATCATCAAATTCAGCGCTTTTTGGTCCGTCGCCCTTACCTTTTTTCCCGTGACAGGAAGTACATTTGAGATTATAAATGTTTTTACCTGCTGCAAATGAGGTGGCATCATTCGGCATGGGATTCTTTTCTTTGGCGGCATCGGGGGGAACAACCCTGTTCTTCTTCTGTGGTGCAGGTGCAAATGCAAACAGTAATGAAACAGCCAGAATCACAACGCCCACGATACCTGCAACCTTAATTCTTTTAACTAATTGCATATTCTTAAGTTTTATTTCTCAGCACATATAACTGAGAACTACTGTGAAAAAATTGTTGCAAACCATCTGATTTCTACTATTCAGAATCATGATACCATCTTCTGGTAATATTGAAACCAATTAGGTACTGGCCTTTTGAAAAATCATTTTGGTTAAAAACATTGTTTGCCTGGGGATTAATACTTTGGTAGTTTGTAGCAAATATTTGGAAACTATGTCCAATTGTGCTTAACTCCAAACCAAAACTAACGTTGGGATGCGGATTATTTGTCGGGTTCTGCGTAAGTGGCTGATCATAATTTACCATAATAGACATACCTTCTGTGACTTTATACCTGCCCATGAACGATAAAGAAAAGTTTGCATTTTTCATTGTTGGCTGGATACTTCCATCAGATGCGACATATCCATCAATATTATTAAAGTAAGCCATACCGGGGGAAACCTGGACAGAGAGTTTTGGGGTAATTTTTCTCGCAATTATCAACTGACTGAAGTAAGAAATCCTATCACCGTTATTAACAAAATTTCCTTCCTTTGGGAGGGTTGAAACCGACATATTGCCATATAATGAAACGCTTACCGGTGAGCCTCCACTTTTAGCCTGTTTTATTAAGGCATATTTAGCATTACCATCCAATTGCATTTTTTCCTCACATAAACCAATACCTAATTGCAGATTATTAATAGGTGTGTATGCAAACCCAAAGCGAACGTTGGCACCTGCAAATAGTCCATAAAAATCACTGTACCCATCAGTAACTGTACCAAACCGATGCTGAATTGAAAACTCAAACGTTTGTTTGACTGGTACCATTACAGTCTGATTGTCAATTAACAGGTTACCGGAAAAAGTACCGCCTACATACGCCTTTGCAGGCGCAGCCGTACTATCGGAATCCTGTGCATAGCAATGCATTACAGGCAGACAGCAGATAGCCATCAGCAGCAGGCAATTCCCGGCAGAAATTATATTTGATAGTATTTTCATTTTAGTAGATTTTAGATTGTTCATTTAATTATTCTTAGCTCCCTGTTTAACCCAGGCCAGCAGAATACCCTCAATATTAGAGGGATTGCTGGAACCTCCCAATGGCATTGACGGAGTCAGTTTGCCAATAAGCCTTTCGTAAATTATACTGTTGGTTGCAGAGACAGTATCTATGAAATGACCATTTTTCAATGAATTATAGGCCTTCCCCGACATCAGATCCGGTGCATGGGCGCCATCTGCATGGCAGCCGCTCAACGCACAGTTTTTTGCGAAAATTGGTACAAGATCTTTGCTGAATGAAACTGTACCGGATACTGCTGATTCATTTTTAATAACCAGGGTTACATCTTTGCGGCAACCTGCAGTTAAAATAATTGACAGTGCACCAACGGCCAGCGTATTTACCCATATTTTTTTCATGAAGAAAATATTAATTGTAAATCATAAATTATTTCTTAAAGTGCAAAGTCAGGCCGGTCACAATGGCATGTTCGTTATCAGCGCCATTAAACATTACACCAAAGCCGAAAGGCAGGTCAGCCAATGAAGAAAAATCAGCGTCATGCACAGCATCGCCAGTGTTCAGTTTACGGGATAAGAGCAACTGCCATCCGGTTCCTGTCCAGTAAAAGTTTGCAGTAACATCTGCCTGGCTGCCAATGTAAGGGAAGAGTATACTTCCAGGTATAACATATGCACCATCTCCGCCGCCTATCTGCTGATAGGCTGTGCCCGTACCAGGTTTGATAGTTGAACCATCAGCAAGAGAAAGATTTCCGAAAGTATCGACAGCAGTTACATTGATTGCTTTACCACCTGCTACAGTATCTGTGCCAAGTATAGCGCCAGGAGCATAAGATCCGCCCGGATAAATACCATACTGTGATTGTGGAGGATAAACAAATTTCGGAACATTTACTTTTATAGATGTACCTGTAATTTTTATACTCTGTTTATTGGGTTGTGAAGGAACAGCTGTATCAGCTGGAACTGATTGCTTATTTAAATAGCCCCCACCCCACCAAATATAACAATCGCTTGCCTGATTTTCGTTCAGCACCTGGAGTGTGCGTGCACGCCAGCAATCCAGATATTCAGACGGTCCGTTTGTCCACATTGCACCACCAGCAGGAGTATCAGCTGTACCGTAAGAAGAATAGGCATGACAAGCAGCATAACAGGATAATGAATTAAAAGTGCGGCATGAATTATTCAGGTTAAACATCATTACGAATTCATCCTGTACAAAGCCCTGCCTGAAAACGCCCGCACTATATGTTGGAGCGCCAGCTTCCTGTGCCCAAAAATTATACCCTGTACCTTTAGGATTAAAATACCATGGAGAACTGGCGCAATTCTGCTGGTCAGCCTGCCACTGAACCAGGAAGTAGATATTGGACGCATCATACATTGCCTGGATAGTTACACTGTCTGTGTTACCGGCAAAACCTGTAAATATACCGTTTCCGGGATTTGGCACAGTAGCCAGAGTTGTCAGTTTTGGTGCAGAGGCCCATTCAGAAGCTACAGGCCCTGTGGCAGGATTATGTTCGCCCTGGGCTTTTAGCGTGGCTGTACCTTTAATGCAGTTTAAAATTGTTGTGGCTGCCGAAGAAGAAGATGCATCGAGCACCTGGTTGTTTTTTGTGCAATTAACTGCGGTGATGATTAATACCACAATTACCAAAATAGCAATTGACTTACTTTTATAATTTTTCATACTACATGAAGATTAGATTGTGAACTGATTTTGTTTATTAAAAGTGTTTATTAAAAGTTGGTTATTACTTCAGGCAATGGTGTCTGTTTATTCTATTTCAGTGTACGTATATAGTTGATCACCTGCCAGCGCTGGTCTTTAGATAATTCATGCTTGAATGCAGGCATTGGTTTTTTACCCTCACTTATCTTCCAGTTCAGAGCGCCATCAGTCTGTTTCTGAAAATCAGCCTTTGTAAAGTCCTTTGGTGCTTTATCCAGCTCAGCGCTTTTCGGGCCATCACCTTTACCTTTTTTTCCATGACAATCGAAACACTTTTTCTTATACACATCCTTGCCGGCCTCAATTGAACCAGCCTCTGCTGCTATTGGATTTTTGTCATTATCGGCCGATGACGGAGCAGTCCAGGCTGGCCCCTGTGGTACAGGAGTGAATGAATAGAGCAATGTAAATGCCCCTGCTATCAGGCATGTGGTAATTACTGTAGAAAAACTTATTTTTTTTCTTGTGTTTATCTGTTTTTTCATTTTGCTGTATTTATTTAGTGTGAATAATTATTGCTTTGTTTATTAAGTTATGACTTGGCTAATTTTTTTGCATCCTGCTTTATTTTCCACATCTGGAAGAAAAGGAAGCAATACACACACCATACACCTCCGAAGAGCGTAGTGATAGTGATAACCAGCGGCCAAGGTGCATATGGACTCCACAGCTCTCTGGGAAACGGATCCTTTATAAAGGGCAGATGGGTACCCCAATTTGTCGCAACTTTATTTTCCACATTCCCGAACTTATCATTGTCTACCATCTTTGCAACAATAGTTACAACTCCTGCAGTATCACCGGCGATCTTTTTGGGATAAGTAAATGTGGCTTCCCCTTTATCATCAGTTGTAACAGTGAAATCTTCAGAAGCAGGCAACACCCCGAACAGGCGCTGCACAAAGAATTTGACCTCTACACCTTTTACTGCTACTTCCTGCCCGCCTTTACTCATTTCAGTCACTTTGGCTACAACGGTCTTATTGGTATCGGCAGCATTTACCACCAATGCCAAACTAGCCTCTTTGTAATGCATCTGCTCTGAGGCATCTTCATAATCCTTGTCATTTTCGATCTTTGCCACTATGGTGAAATAAAGGCTGTCATCCAGTGGAATATCCTTGGTAAGTTCCAATGAAGCCTGTCCCTTACTATCTGTAACCACCTGCCTCAGCTGCTGCAGCTGATTATTATGCATGGCATAAAAATTCACCCATGCATTCCTTGCAAAAACAAATTTCCCTTCTTCCTTTACTTTGACAATAGCCAAAGCTGTTTTATGAGAATCCTTGTTTTTATTGAAAGAAAGTGCAATAGTTGCTTCCACTTTAGCCGGGGTCTGAGGCCTATTCTGAGCATCAATATTGCCAGAAAATATACCGGTGATTATTATGGCCAGGGCTACCTTCTTAAGGATAAACCCGCAATTGATTATTCTTTTCGTCGTCATATTGTTTAGCTTTTTCCGGTTAGTTATTTAATAGCCTGTACTTTACTTATCTCTGATTCTTTGCTTTCATCGGCATGCCTTTTGGTTCTGATTTCAACTGCGGTTTTGGAGTCATGGTCAATTTCCAGTCCTTCTTCTACTTCCCAAACTGCCATCATCGGGAATAACTTTGAGAAGAGGGTAACAATGAGGAATATACCAGCAAGGCAGGCTGCAGTAACTGAAAACTCTACATAATTGGGGAAATAAGTAGACCATGATTCAGGCACTTCCTGTATAGGCATAAACGGATGGAGCAGTGTAGGTACCACAATGAGATACCTCTTCACCCATGCGCCGATAGCTATAATGATACAGGTTATTACCAGTGGTGTTATTTTCCTGCCCTTAGGGAAAGACATAACAACTATGGGCAGTAATACTGTACCGAACTGACATGTCCAGAAGGCCTTTGAATAACTGCCGGTGAACAGATCTGCGAGCAAGTGTCCTTCTGCAGTTGCCATCTTATAAGCAGGTATCCAGTATTCATTCAGGTTCATGTAGGCATAAACCATTGTAAGGGCGAGCACCACTTTACCTATCAGGTCGAAATGCCTTTCTGTAATGTATTTTTCGAGATGGTAAAGCTTCCTGAAAGCAGCCATACCTAATATAACGCAGGCGGAACCGGAGTAAAGAGCACCAACCACAAAGTATGGGCCGAACAATGTGCTGTCCCATCCTGGCCTTAGTGTCATGGCAAAAATGTAACTCACCACAGTATGCACAGAAACTGCAACAGGGATGATGATAATTGTCATAATTGTCATTGTTGTTTCCAGGCGGTGCCACTGTGATTTTGTGCCTTGCCAGCCAAGTGCGAGGAAGGTATATAGCCTCTTCTTAAACTTCCTGTACCTTGTAGTACATTCTCCTATCCTGTCGCGGCAAAGAGCCATATCGGGAATCATTGGCAGAAACAGGAACACCGTACTACCGGTAAAATAGGTACAGATGGAAATGATGTCCCAGATAAGCGGTGACTGCAGACGGCCAAAAATGACCAGGTTTGCGATTCGGTCGGGGCGGCCCAGATCAATGATAGGCTGTATACCCCCAAAACAAAGTGAAACAAAAGTGAGTAACTCGGCTGAGCGGGTAATGGGCCGTCGCCATTCCTGCTTTGTGATCCTGAGAATAGCCGAAACCAATGTGCCCGAATGGCTGATACCAATAAAGAATACAAAGGTGGAGATGTATAAACCCCAGGATACATAATTACGCATGGCGGTAACACCCAACCCATGCCGCAACTGGTGAATATAGCAATACAAACCCCATCCGATAATAATTAACAAGAAACCAACCCATAATTGTGTTGACCGTCCGAATGTCCGGGTCGGTTTGAGGCAAGCCTCACGAAGGGTTTCCACTTCACCTTTTAAGTCGAATTTTTCGTTTTCCAAAATTGAAATATTTTTGTGTTTTAAGAATATTATTTATACCCTGATAATACCAATTAGCGTGTTACATAGACATATGGCCCATCTCATTTCCACCATGTTTTTTAGGTTTCTTTCCTCCTTCAAGACTATTCAGTTCAGGTACAGGATATTTCCTGTTTTTAGGTGGCAGATAATAAACACGTGGCTCTGTTCCCAATTCCTCCAGCTGCCTGTAGCCTGCGTTCTGCTCAAGGAACTGGCTTAGTTTTACAGTTACTCCGGATGCGTTGGTAACAGCATCTTCATTCTGGTCGCCGAAATAGATTACATCCATCGGGCATCCGCTAACACAGGCAGGCATTTTACCCTGCCTGATCATATCAGGGCAGAAATCGCATTTCTCTACAGTACCCATTCTGCGTGGAATACTTTGCTCGGGTGAATAGGCAATATTGCCGATTGCTTTTTTCTGTGCAGAGCTAGGATGGCTCCAGTTGAAGAAACGTGTGGAATACGGACAAGCCGCCATACACATACGGCAACCTATGCAACGTTCATTATCAATAAGCACAATTCCATCCTGCCTTTTGAAAGTTGCATTTACCGGGCATACTTTGGTACAGGTAGGATTGTCGCAATGGAAACAAGGCTTGGGTAGATAATAGGGAGCCTCCGCTTCGGCCTCATGCATGGTAAACACTTTGATCCACTCCCTGTCTGATTCGGTGTAGTGCATCTTCTGACAGGCTTCGGTACATTTTTTGCAACCATCGCATTTCGACAGGTCGAATACCATAACGAACTTTTTATTTGGTATACCCTTCCGCGCTTCTTCATTTGAAACCGGAGCCGGCCGGTACTCACACAAGTTAGAAGAGTCAGCTTCAAATAGTTTACCATCAGGAGTAAACACCTTAATTTTATCACCTGAATCTTTTGCATCTGAAAAGACCTTGGTTAATCCGCCGCCAACTACAGTAAGACCGGCTGCAAGCGCCCCGAAACGCAAAAAATTTCTCCTGCCGGTTTTGCCGGAATCCTGCTCAGGGCTTTCTTCAATTTTTTTATTCATTTCCATAATATTTAAAACCGATATAAAAGAATAAGCAAATAATTTTCAGACTTTTCTACATCCTTTTATCAAAAAATAAAGCCTTTGAAATATCCTTTTTCACCATTTCATGCTGCCTGTATTTTCCTGATTTCCGGTGGCCAAACAATTGATGTTATAACAACTGTTGTGTAAAGGCAAAAGTATCTTTGAGGTATAAGCAAGTTTATGATCTAGCTTATAAAAAATTGTCTTTTTAATGTCGACAAAAATGGAATTTTAATACAGTATTAATGTCTGATTCCGGACATTTTCCCTTCAGTATATACTAAGTCTGGTTCTAAACATATGATTTTCATACCGCTTTCAAGGGGTATACATGCAAACCCAATCCAGAGTGAATGCCATAAGCGAACCTTCTGGTTAAGTAAAACAGGATAAGTGAAATGTAAAATCTGTAAAGAAGAGATTGTAATTTAGTGGGCAGGTACTGACTGGCCTGGTATTTGCATATTAAATTCGCTGATAATTCTAACCAAAGCATTCATATTCAGAATGGCAATTTTCTTGCCTCGCTTTTCTATAAGGCCTTCTTTTTCAAATTCAGTCAGCTGAATGGCCACCTGCTGGCGTGTACTCCCAGCAAAACTGGCAAAATCAACCCTAGAGAAGCATACGTTTAACTCGCCCTGCTCATTTATGCCGAAATTACTTTGTATCAGCAGCAGTGATTCTGCGGTCTTTTCCCTGATATTCATCTGTACTATATTCTTAACCCTGTTCTCCAGCTTGCGGAGCTCACGCGAATAGTACATCATCAGTTCGACAGCAAATTTCGGATTGGCCATGAACAATTCATTCAGCACCTCATTTTCTATAAAGCAGATATAGGAATCTTCCATTGCTGTAGCGCTTACCGGATATACTTCATAACCTACTCCCCGGTGACCAAGAATATGACCATCGCTGGCAAACCGAACAATCTGTTCCTTGCCATTCAGGCCAGTGGTAAATACTTTTACTTTACCCTTGCGGATAAAGAAGATACCAAAAATCCGGAAGCCCTGGTTAAGGATATTCTGATTTTTTTTGAAGAGGGAATGGTATTTCAGGCTGTCCAGACGATCTATACAATCCGGAGTACATAATTTCACAAAACAATCTGCATTCATGCAGGAATTACAACTAATTGCTTCCAAATTTTTTTAATTTACCGGATACCGATATCCGGGATTAACAATAGTAAAATGGAATGTTGCAGCCTGGCAAATTACTGTAACGGGAGGAGAGAAGGGGAATTTATTTATAGGAATATTAGTGTCGTTTTTGTCATTATTTTGTCTGAAAAGTTCAAATAAATACCTGTCTCCGCTCTTATATCAAACTTATTTCAATACAGGCAATAAAAAGATGATCTCAATCAGCAAAAAAATTGATTGAAATCATCAAAATACGATAATACAGTAAACAGGGGATGTTTACCAATCCTTTAGTCATTCAGCCAATTGCATACACCTGCAATTAGGCTACAGCCAGTCGCTCATTATTCACAGGAATTAATGCTATCTGTGGCACTTTGGGTGACTTCTGAATAGTTATCCTGTCTCTTACTTTATCAAGCAGGAGATTCAACTGTGTAATTTCCTCTTCATTTAATGCAGTCAGGTTACTATCCATCCTGTCATTTTCATTTTCAATCTCATCAATCAGCCTCATACCCTCAGCGGTGATAATTACATGCATCTGTCGCCTGTTGTCTTCACATATATTCCTTTCCACCAGTCCTTTCTTACGAAGCACTTCAATAATTCTGGAAGCATCACTCATACGGTCCAGCATCCTTTTGCGGATCTGCAAAACGCCCAATGGTTCAGAATATTTACCTTTCAGAATCCGGAGTATGTTGTATTGCTGAGGAGTAAGATTATATTCCTTAACCATATCTGCAGCCAATTGCAACATCCATTTACCTGTATATATCAGATTGATCCCTGCCTTGTGGTATTCATTCCTGAATGGTTTCACCTGTAATATTTCCTTTTCGAGTGTCATTGCAGTAAATTAATTAGCTGAAAAATATGCTGCTTCAATGGTTCACTGAAATGATAACAACCCATGTTATACTTTCAATCTGTAGCAAATGTAATTAGTGCTAAGGCATACTGCAATGATTTAAATCAGATCAATTTATGCGTTTACGCAAGTAATTATTTAATAAATAGCAAAAGACCTAATTATCCTTCCTTTCTTTCGCAAAGCCTTTAATCACTTAATTCCATTATTAAACCACGATTTCACATCAGCAAGCCGGGTATCTCTAAAAGCAGAAGTCTTGCCATAAAACCGGCAAGACTTCTTCAAAATTCAATAATATTAATTCACTAACCCCTAACTTAACTTTTCTTCCTCTTTACCCAGTTGTTTGATTTTCAAAATAAGGAAAATCAGGTAAATGATAGTACCCCACACACCGATAACGATAGAATAAGCCATAAACACCAGCCAGAAGGGTGAATGAAACTGAGAACCCCACAATGCGCGTGTAAAGAAATCATCATTGGCAGTAAATTTAACTCCCCATGGCACTGTTTTTTCAATCCTTAGGCTGCCATAAGCGTCATTATCTTCCACTTTTGCAACCAGAATAATATTTCCGGTTTTATCGCCCGGCATACCCAGTTTTTTAAATTCCCCTTTCACCTTACCAAGCGAATCTGTTGTATAGCTTTGTTCTTCACCAATCTGCAGTTCGCCTCCCAGCCTTTTAATACCCATCTTTATTTCAACACCTTTTACAGCTACCCACTGGTTGTCTTTGAATTCAGTAAATGTGGCAACCACATTTTTATCATCGGCTGTATCAATAGTTATCCGAGCCTTAGCTACACTCAGTTCAGTATTGGTTTCATCAAAATCCTTTGTCTTGTCTGTAACAGCAATGAAAGTATGATTGGTTGATGCCTTCCATATTTTTTCAAGCGAAGCAGGAATATCTGCTGTGGCTTTCCCCTTTTCTCCGGTAACGACAGTAGCTATCAGTCCGATGCCTTTGCCGGTTGAATCTTTATCAAGGTAAAGCTTAATAGATGCACCACCTACAGGCTGAAATTTACCATCTATTTTGCATTTGGCAGTAACCGCCAGGTAAGGTAATCTATTATCGAGCGAGAAATAGGAGATGGAAATCTTTAGCGGACCTTTCTCACTTTCTTTGGCTGTTGCCCTAAATCCAGTGAGACCAGAGAGCAATAAGAATAATACTCCTGCGCAATTATTTATTATGTTCCTTTTCATGTTGTTCAATTAAAGTTTCTTGAATTGGTATAATTGGAAAAATCCTTGCAAAAATGGTTACTACAAGCAAAGCGCCAGCCAGCGAACCCATTGCTATTGCCCACTCTTCCCAGCTCGGGAAATAGTGTTTGTAGCTGGCAGGTACATTATGCATTGGTAAGAAAGGATGCAATAAAGTTGGGGTAACGATCAGATATCTTTTAAACCATGCACCTACCACAATCATAATACCACAAATGAACATCGGAAACGGATGACGCCCTTTTTTGAACAGAAGAACAATTATAGGTATGATCATACCACCCAAGATTGCAGCCCAGAACAATGGTGCAAACTCCCCTACAAACAAACTATCAAGAAATCCTTCTTCAGGTTTTTTCATTTTGAAAGCTGGAATCAGGTATTCATTTACATTAAAGTAGAGGTAAAGGAGACCGAGCATTACTACAATCTTTCCCATTCTGTCGAAGTGATCGTAAGTGATATAATTTTTCAGGTTGTAATATTTCCTGAAAACATACATAGCTACAGTAACAGCTCCCGATCCTACCAGGAATGCGCCCGAAATAAAGTACGGACCGAAGTTGGTACTATCCCATCCCGGCCTGTAGGTAGTGGCAAATAACCATGATGTAACTGTGTGGATGCTGAATGCCACCGGCACAATAGCAATACATAGTATGTTGATGGCCTTTTTACTGATACGGAACTGGAGGTGAGTACCTTTCCAGAATGATCCCATAAAACGGTATAACTTATAAAATGCTGTTTTTTCCTTAGTAGCTAGCAAGATTTTCATATCGGGCAATAACGGAATATAGAGCAGCAGTATACTGATAAAAAAGTAGGTGGTAATTACCGTTACGTCCCATATAATAGGAGACTGAAGACGGCCAAACAGAAACAGGTTATAAAAGCGTTCAGGCCGGCCCATATCCACAATAATGATAATTGCTGCGAATGTGATAGCAGATACAGCTATAATTTCAGCGATACGAGTCAGAGGTGTACTCCAGTGGACTCCCGTCAACCTTAAAACTGCTGTGATCAATGACCCCACAAGGCTTATGGCTACAAAAAATACGAAATTAGAAATATAAATACCCCAAGATGCATAATCCCTCATATTGGTTACGACAAGACCGTATTTCAACTGACGGAAATAAGCAAATACGCCTACCATGCAAATTACTACCAGAATACCCATCCATATCATCCCCAGCTTACCAAATTTCCGGGGCAAAAGATCACTGATGATCTGCTCATCAGTGAGCGCATCTGGCTTACGCCTGCCGTTTGCAAACGTGGCGGCAGAGGCGGCCTGTTTATCATTTTTAGTTGAGATTGAATTTTCCACTTTAAATTATTTTAAGTGATTAATATTAACCCTTGTCGATTTCCATACCTTTCTCAAATGGGAAATTACGGGCTGCCGGAGGCAGGTAATAAACACTTGGTTTAGTACCCAGATCGTCCATCAACTGGTAACCAGCTTTGTCCTTGATAAGATCACTGAACCGGAATGTTTCTGCGCCGTTTGTTACGCTGTCTTCATTCAGGTCTCCGTAGAAGAAAGTACCGTTAGGACAGGCAACCACACAATGTGGCAATTCGTTCTTCCGTGCCATATCGGGGCAGAAATCACATTTACCCACTGTTCCTTTTTTCTGTGGAACACTCGTCTCGCAGGAATAAGGCTGGCCGCAAAGTTCCTCTGATACAGTATCTGGTTTTTCCCAGTTGAAAACCCTTATTGAATAAGGACAGGCAGCCATACAAAAACGACAACCTATACAACGGTCGCTGTCTATAAGTACAATGCCATCCTGCCTCTTGAAGGTAGCATCTACCGGGCAAACCTTTACGCAAGGCGGCTCGTCGCAATGCATACAAGTAGTAGGTTGCCAGTAAGGTGCGGTATGCTCTCCTTCATTCATCGGATACACCTTCAGCCAGTTAAGATCTGAGTGTACTTGATGCATATGGTTGCAGGCCTGCTGGCATTTGCGCAGGTTTTTACACCTGGACAAATCTATAACCATTACAAATTTTTTCCCTGGAATGCCTTTGCGCTCTTCACTGTTGGTAATAGCAGGCAACTGAGGTACAGGTTTGAGAAAAGCCTTATCCACTTCAATAACCTCACCATCAACTGATAAAAGTTTAACCTTCTCACCTGATGGTTTTACCAATTCATCCGCGCCGGCCTCAAAAGGAGTCTTTTTTGAAGAACAACCTGCAAGTACAAGGCCCGAGGTGACCATTGCAGCAAGAAACTCTTTTCGCGAAGTATTATTTATGTCCATGATATTCTGAATATTTTATTTGATTGGTTATTTGCTCTTTACCCAATTCTGAAGTTCTTTATCAGACACTTTTGTTGTATTGGAAGCAAGCAAAGTGGCGTCTATTTCCACAAGCTGCCCATCCTGGGTAAGCATTTTAACTGTAGCTGGCTTCTTACTGGATTTCCAGGGAATCAAAGCAGCACCTGCGGCTGAAAAAAGGGATACAACACCCAACCAGCCTAAAAGTTTTCTGCGGGAAACTTTATTATCTTCAACTTGCATAAAAACCGGGATTTGTTTATACTTGGAATTAAATATCTTGAAAGGGATTGCACCTAAAGAACAGTGGCAAAAGACTAAGATTAATTACTGGTATTTCAATTCTTCTAAAAAAATTCCGGGCTGCAAAACCAAAACAACCAATAGCAGCCCGGAATTAACCAACATTTCCTATGAGCTTTAAAAAAGCTTATTTCTTAAGAGTCCTTACAAAATTCACAACATCCCAGATGTCGTTTGCTTCTGGCATTTTTTTCTTGAAACTTGGCATATCATCTCTGCCTTCAGAAATCTTGTAGAAAAGCGAACCATCACTCTGTGACTGGAAAGCAGCCTTTGAAAAATCACCTGGTTCAGTTTTCAGTTCAGATGCTTTTGTTCCATCACCCAGCCCTGTTTTACCATGGCATGATGCACAATGTTTTGCAAACAGCGCCTTGCCGTTAGCTACAGATTCCGGACCTTTTTGCGGATTAGCTTTTCCAGCCGCAGGAGCAGGAGCATTCCATGGTTTCTTGCCGTCTGGCATAAAAGCAAAGCACATTACTGAGAAGCCTACCACAGCGCTCATTAAAATTGTTCTTTTCATTTGTTTTATTGATTTGGTTAAAAAAAAATTGGAATCAGAATAAAGCTTGCATTTCATTTAATATTTCATCTTGAAAAGGGAGTGTATCTATATATTATCAATCTCCGTGCCAATTTCTATTCTCTTTGATTACAGAAGATTTCACCCTCTTAAATTCTTCATAAAAGTAGGTGTATAGATAAGACTGTTTTATGACAAAGCGCATTACTTTTGATGATTGTAGTCATATTTTGAGGCTTGTATCAACTGGTTTTAAATAAACAAACAGGCCCCGTAATAATACGAGGCCTGACTGATCAATTTTAACTTAAATTTTACCTTTCTATTACCACCTTGAAAGTCTGAACCAGGCGTTGATTATCCTGCAGCATTACCAGGTACATACCTGATGCTGTAGATAAAGTCAAGCTGCCCAAACCATCAGTAAATGATACTGGTCCGGAATAAACTTTTGCACCCATTGCATTCAATACTGTAACCTCCATTGTTCCATCAACAGGTATTGCCTGTGTAATATTGATGTTACCATTGGTTGGGTTAGGGAATAAAGAATAACTCTGTTCGGTAGCTACCGGTGCAGGATTGCTCTTGTGTCCGCATGGGTCAACATAGAATGCAGATACAACACTCATACAACCATTAGCTACAGTATAGGAGATATTTACATAACCGCCATTTACACCAGTTACAATACCAGAAGTACCTATAGTGGCTATAGTAACATCACTGCTTGTCCAGGTACCACCTGATGATGTATCAGAAAGTGTAGTAGTAGAAGTCTTACAAACAGAGAATGTACCTGTAATTGCAGCAGGGCTTGGATTGATAGTAAATACATAGCTCACTGCTGTACAACCGGGTGTAGTATATAAAGCAGTATCCACAGCTCCAGTTACACTTGGGTTAATAATACCTAAAGTAGCATCTATAATTGCATTGCCATTTGTCAGAGACCATGAGCCACCTGGTGTAGGGTCAGTGAAAGTAGCTGAATTAGCGCTACATACATTTGAACCTACTATTGGGGATGCAGGGAAACCAACTGACATTACAGTGGAAACAAAGCAACCATTAGGAAGTGTATAAGTGATATAAGGCACACCAACCGAAGCACCAGCAATAGTGGCTGTTGTAAGAGTAGTACCGGAGATATAAGCAAGTGTTACATCGCTTGAAGTCCATGTACCACCGGTAACAGTTTCAGTAAGTACTGTAGAACTACCCTGGCAAACCTTGTTGACATAAGGAACACCTGTGATAGTAGCAGGTACAGGAAGTACGGTAACAGTAAGTATCGGGCGATTTGTCTGACAACCAATAACTGTATATGTTACATTAGTTGAACCTGCCGCAACACCAGTTAAGGTACCGTTGGAAAGAATAGTAGCAATTGCACCAGAAGTAGTAGTCCAAGTACCACCGGAAACTGCATTAGACAATGTTGTAGTCAAACCTTTACAAACAGTTGCAGTACCTGTAATTGCTGGCATTGCACTTGAAACTGTATAAGGATTAATATAAGTCATGCAACCACCTGCACTAGTATAGGTTACTACTAAAAAACCAGTACTGATACCAGTAATACGACCGGTTGAGGCATCAATTGTACCTATTGAAGTATTACTAGTTGACCAGGTACCACCTGCTGTAGTATCAGATAAAGTGGTAGTATCAGAAATACACACACTTGTTGATCCATTAATTGCTCCTACATTGTTGGCATTAACGGTAACAGTAGTAGTAGCAATACAACCAAGATAAGTATAAGAGATAACAGATGTACCTGTAGCAACACCAGTAACCAATCCTGCTGTATTAATGGTAGCCTTTGTGGTAGTAGTACTAGTCCATGTACCCAGGCTGCTTCCACTTGCGTCGCTCAACTGAAGAACGCTTGAAACGCATGTTGGACCTGAATTACCTGTGATAGCAGCAGTTGGTGTTGCATTCACAGTTGCTGTAGAAGTAACAAAACAACCATTAGGACCTGTATATGTAATTACAGAAGTACCACCTGAAACAGCAGTCAATCCATAGAAACCGGTACTTGCGCTACCTGCTATAGTGAGCACACCTGTTGCTGATGAAGACCATGTACCACCGGTAGTAGCATCTTTAACAGAATCGGGAACACCACCCATACAAACCGCTGCCGTAGTTTTGTAACTAATAGCTGAAGGATTTGCCAATACAGTCATATTATGGTAAACTGCACAACCACCAGATCTTGCAAAAGTAATTGTAGCAGTACCCACTGAAACACCGGTTACATTACCAATAGTATCAACTGAAGCGACAGCGCTGTTGCTTGTAATCCAGCCATAGCCCAAACCGGTTTCACCACCAAGAGTTGTAGTTTGACCTGCGCAAACGGTCCAGCTACCAGTAATGGTATTTGGAGTATCATTTACATGAACAATAAAAGTTTTAAAGCAACCGCCAGTACCTGTAAAGGTAATTGCAGCAGTACCAGATGACAAACCAGTTACAACACCAGTACCAGCACCAACTGAAGCAACCAATGGATATTGGCTGGACCATGTTCCGCCACCAGGAGTAAGATCAGTCAATGTAATAGAAGAACCATTACAAACTGAAGGCAAACCAGAAGGAGCGGTTACAGGATTCGGATTGATAGTAATTGTCTTCGAAACAGTACATCCGCCTACTGTGTAATTTACAACAGCTGTTGTAACCATACCGGTTATCACAGAACCTCCTGTAACCACACCACTGCCGCTCAGATATATGTAAGTACTTGTTGTACTCCATTCACCACCAGTTGTGGCATCTGACAGATTGATTGTAGCATAGCCGGCACAAACTGAATTTGGCCCTGTAATCGGATTTACTGATGCTGATACTACAACATTAGCCATCATTGTACAACCGTTCTTAGTATATGAAATAACTGTTCCACCTGTTGTAAGACCTGAGACAATTCCTGTAGTGCCTATTGTGGCAATTGCAGGATTACTGCTTGCCCACACACCACCTCCTGAACTATCAGTAAGAGTTGTTGTAGCGCCTGCGCAGGTTGCGAAATTACCTGATATATTACCTGGTGCAAAATTTACGGTAATTGGTTTCACCACCCAGCATCCTGTTGTTGGCTGGGTATAAGTAATATTGACTGTACCAGCATTAATACCTGTTACAGCGCCTGTAGTTGCATTAACAGTTGCAATTGTAACATTGGCGCTTGACCAAGTACCTCCTAAAGTAGAATTGGAAAGATACAGATAAGTAAGTGGCGCAATACAATCTATATTGCCACCTGAAATAGGATAAGGACCTCTCACAGTAAATGCAGTGGAGATTTTACAACCATTTGTAGTCTCCTTATAAGTAATTGTAACAGTACCTGCCGCAACACCTGTAACAGTACCTGATGCAGTATCGATTGAAGCTATTGCAGCATTGCTTGTACTCCAGGTTCCGGGAGTAGTTGCATCTGTCAGTGTTACATTCTGCCCGGTACATACATTCATTGTACCGCCAATAGAGGCAGGAAGAGCATTAACGGTAACGATAGTAGTGGAAACACAACCTAACCTGCTATAACTGATAGTTGCATTACCAGCACCTGTACCGGTCATAATACCATATGAATTGATAGTAGCCTTGGTAACATCACTGCTGCTCCATACACCACCTGGCACTGCATCAGTTAAAGTTGATGTTGCACCCTGGCATATAGATCCTGTTCCGCTGATAGCGCCCACTGAGGATGCTGGATTTACGGTAACCATAGCAGTTTTAAAACAACCGCCCTGTGTGTAAGTAATGATTGCATAACCTGCAGTTAAACCGGTTACAGTACCTGTAGCTGAACCTACTGTAGCAAAAACAAGATTGCTGCTGGTCCAGGTACCACCTGCCGGCGAAGAAGAAAGTGTAGAAGGAGTTCCGACACAAACACCCAGATTACCTGTTATTGTGCCAATTGTGTTTGCATTTACAGTAACAGTCTTTGTAACTGTGCAACCACTCTTAGTGTAGCGGATTACAGCATGACCTATAATCAAACCGGTTACAACACCAGTTGCAGAGATGCTGGCTGTATCAGGATTTGCGCTGCTCCATGTACCCAATGGGGTTAAATCTGCCAAAGCAGTTGTACTACCCACACAAACTGTAGGAGAAGCCGGTGTAATTGCCAAAATAGAACTCAATGCAGTTACTATAACAGGCCTTGTCTGAAAACAGGTACCTACCGTATAAGTAAGTATGGTGGAACCTGCTGCAACGCCGGTGATAACACCAGTGCCACTGACAACAGAAGCTACTGCAGGGGTACTGCTTGACCATGTACCGCCAGGAGTTGGATCAGTAGCAGTAATTGTATTGCTGGTACATACAGCTAATGTGCCAATACCATTGATAGATGCAACACCATTTGCGCCTACAACTACAGTATCGGTTACATAACATAATGCCCCGGTTCTTCCATAAGTAATGATAGCAGTACCTGCAGAAATGCCGGTAACCATACCAGTAGCGAGAGAAGGAGTAGAAACAGGAACAACTGTAGCAACAGAAGGATTACTGCTTCCCCAGTTTCCGGTAAAAGTAGAATCAGTAAGCGTAAGTGTATTACCGACACAAACAGCTGAAGCGCCAACTATTGGCTGGGTAACAGTTATTGTAGTTGCAATAGAATAAATACCCACGGTGTAAGTAATTGTTACCACACCACCATGAACACCAGTTACAAGACCGGTTCCTGAAACAACTGTAGCAATAGCTGTGTTGGAACTTGTCCATGTACCGCCGCTAACTGTATTATGTAAAGTTGTGTTTGTACCAACACAAATTGTAGTACCGCCGGTTATTACAGGTAATTCTGGAGCTGGAGTACCTGATCCGCCAAGGGACAAATCAGAAGGTATGGATGAAACATGACTTGAAAGCGAACCATTTCCACCTCCTTGCGCAAATGCAGCCTGGCAGCCAAGCAACAAAACTGCTACTAAAAAACCTCTGATTCCCAACAGCGCAGACCTGTGGCCAGCCTTCATCCAGGGGGATGCTGTCAGTAACCATCTTTTATTTGTATTTATCATGACTATTAATTTTAAATGAGTAATTAATGTTTTTAGGTCCAGTTATAGTTTATGGCAAGTAAAACACAATGCACTTCCTACGTTGCTCTTGATGAGCAGATGATTAACGCCGGCAGCATTATGCGGGTCATGACATGATGTACACTGTACTTTATCATACTCAAGCATATCAGATTGAATGGTACCACTGTGAACGCCAGATGGTGTTGAAGAAGGATCCCATATTTTATGGTCGGTAGTAGCCAGTGTTGTATTGTAAGTAAAAGAAATCGGGTGAGTAGTACTCAGGTCTGTTCCCAGGTTGGCAACACCGCCGTCGAATTGTGCCATTGTTGTGGTTGCTGTAGTAAATGTTCTGAAATTGGCAAGAGCCACAGTACCATCGTGGCAGCTGAGGCAAAGCTTGGAACTACCATCAGGATTACCAACTGAAGAAGCGCCTTCTCTCCAGAAATTATAACCCTGGCTGTAGATAGAATAACTGGCATTTGAAAGGCTATGGTCCCATAATGGTCCGAAAGCGCCTGCATTGTTATTGTTATAGCCGGTAGCAGCAATGTCACGAATATTACTATTGTGAGGTGCATGGCATGGGCGGCAAATTTGTCCCTGAAGTTGCGCAGTAATTGGCGTTGTAAAGTTCCAGGTATTATTAGACAAAGAAAAATCATGCTTGGAACCCACTATAGTTCCGGCCTGCCCGTAGCATAATTGTGTAAGACCCAGAAACAGGGAACTTGCGATAAAAAATGATTTGAATCTCATAAATATTTTTATTTAAATGTTTATAATTAGTTTGTTGTGATAATCAATTATTTATTATGGCATGTTAAGCAAAGGGCGCTGCCTGCATTGCTTATTTTCCCGAATCTGTAAATGGTCTGATCGTGAACTTCATGGCATGATGGGCATTGTACTTTTCCGTTTATATCCAGCATATCGGTAGCAATTGTACCACCAAGGCTGGTTGTAGCTGTGGAAGGATCTTTTAATGCGCCATCGAGCTGAGCTAAAGCAGTATTATAAACAAAAGATACCGGATGGTCATTGGTAAGATCGATACCTAAGTTAGATGCGTGAGTCCCAAGCAATTGCTGTGTTCCACTAGTTCCTTGTAACCTTCCGCCAAACTGGTTCTTGGCAGTAACACCGTCATGGCAGCTCAGGCATAATTTAGATGCTCCGTCTGGCTGAGTAATAGTTGATGCACCACGCTGAGGGAATTTATACCCGATATAAGTAGAGAATATCTGGGTTGTTGTACCATGGTTCCAAAGCGGAACAGCAGTCGCGTCAGTTCCGTGAGGAGCATGACATACAATACAGAGCTCACCAGAGGTGTTCACCGTGGTGGTGTTAGTGAAATCATGTGGTGAGCCTTTAATGTTTTGCCCTAAACATAGCGGAGTAAGCCCCAGCAGGAGTGAGCTTATCAGTACTAATTTTCTGAGTTTCATAATATACCTTGTTTTTAAAATGTTTGGAATAAATCTTAACACAAATTTAGAACGGGCAACATGACTTAGTTATGACAGTTATCATCCTGAAATATGCGTTTTCGCATACTTCAGAAACACCTCCTGAAATGGCTTGATTTTTACCATAAATAATGAATAAAATACGTTGAAACACTTGCTGGGAGCAGGTTTCAGGAAATTGCATTTGTTTACTTTTTTTGATGTGATTTTTTGTAAAAATCAGGATGGCTGACATGAATCATTCTCATTTTGATCAAGATCAGCACAAAACCTGATTCAGATCAGTTTTCCTGCTACCTTTTACATCCTTTTTCACAAGGAATAGCACAAAAAATGACACAAAAAAATCCGGCATACCATTGCATGCCGGATTAATAAATATTCAGTCAGCATTCAGATCAATAACTGGAGCCTGTATTCAGGTGCCTGTGATATACTCCCAGTGTATCGGAAGCATGCTCGTGGCAAACAAAATAACATTTGCGATTTTGTATGTCTATCATTTTACCGTTAAACAGGTTAGGTTTTATCACAGTTGTATCAAAATTAAGTAACCGCTCAAATGCCGAACCTGCATTTCCTCCGTTTGTGCCTAATGCACCATCATAGCCATGAGGATCGTGGCAGGTATTACAACCAACATATTTCATAAAATGCCCGCCCGATATACTTGTGTGAATAGTAGTAACAGTAGATACATTGTGACACTGAAAGCACAGGGGCCAGTGCATACTCAGATCGGTAGCGTTCCACCCTGCACCAAGCTTGGGGAATCGCGCAGTATCATAGGCATATTTAAGTATAGCCACATTATTTGAACCGTGTGGCCCGGCTGGTGAACCTGATCCGTCGCTGCCATGGCAATCGCCGCAATACATCCTGCTCGATACGGTCCAGGGCCCGGTAAGGCTGGTAACAAGAGGATTCATACCCTCAGCGGCCACCGGATGGTAGGAAACGTTGGTAGGCTGAAAATTCAGGCGCATATTGCCTACACCACGGTATCTCTGGGTATATGGCAGCACTGCCGGATTATCTGAATGGCATTTAAAGCATATCTGGTATTCATAATTTGCCGGGTTCACCGTACTGCCGTTCAGGTCAAGCCCGGTAACCCCTGTCAAAAATCCATTCACATTGGGCGCCGATGCTGTAGTATTGTTGGTTGCATGAGGATTATGGCAATCAGCACATTCCACATGCTTTGTGCCCATCAGGGCCGTTTCATTTTCGTAATGTACGCCTGTATATCCATAAACATTATGTTTATATGTTTTGGTCAGCTGAGTCTGTATGTTTTTTGCTGCAACATTACCATTATGGCAATTCAGGCAATTGTCTTCTTCATTCTGATAATTGAGTAACCTTGCCGCACCACCTGCATTATGAGGTGCATGGCAATTCTCACAGGCATTGTCGGATACTTTGTTATACGATGTATGCAGCCATGGATTTACTCCGGAACCATTCCATGTCTTGGTTGATATACTGTGCGAACTGTTTGCCCAATAGGTTTTATCGTGGCAGCTGAAACAAAGCTGAGACCCCTGGGTTGTGGCCACCAGGAAGTTGCCAAAAGTATTATCATGAGCTTCATGGCACGATGTACACTGAACCTTATTGCTCCTGTCGAGAGCCACAGGTTGGGTAATATTTGAAGGCTGCTTTAATTGGCCGTTTAAGGCAACCAGGGAGGCATCGTAAATAAATGAAACCGGGTGGTCATCAGATAAATTGGTACCCAGGTTGGTTGGGCCGGCTGGCAAAGTAGTAATGCCCCCGAAACTGATTACGGATGGTGAACTCACCACACTGCCGAGGGCAATTGTTCCATCATGGCAGGAAAGGCACATCATCGAAGTGCCATCGGGCTGACCAACTACTGCATTAAGTGTTGAGCTTGAATAGAGCGTATAAAATACCCCCGGATCATTCTTATTCCAGAGTGGCCCACCTGGCAGGCTCCTGGCATTGTGAGGCGTATGGCAAAATATGCAAACCTCTGTCTCGCTGTTTGCTTTAATGGTACCGGGCCCCGTTACCGACAAATTATGTTTTGTATTCAGTATCGACTGGCCTTCCGTGGTCTGCGGGGCCCAATACAAACAAATAAACAAAATGACCTTAAGTGTCTTTTTCATGTTTAACTCCCGTTAATCAACTGAAATACCTGAATTCTTGAATTGTAGCTGTCTGCCACATAGATGTAATTTTTGCTGTCGATATATATTCCGGCTGGCATCCAGAATTCTTCCTTCCCCCTACCCTGCTTGCCGAAACTATACAGGAAGTTACCAGCCCTGTCGAATATCTGTACCACATGAAATAGTGCATCTGATACATAAATGTTACCGTAGGTATCTGTGGCAATGCCTTTGGGCCTGGCAAAAGACCCGCTGAAATCTCCAGCCTCGCCAAATGCTGTTACAAACTCACCTTTCTTATTCAGTATCTTAACCCTGAAATTCATGGCATCAACTATATAGGCATCCCCTGCCTTATCGATACAGATGGATGTAGGGAAATTAAATTGCCCTGTATCATCTCCCCTCGACCCAGTCCTTCTAAGCAACTGCCCGGCCCGGTTAAAAACGGAAACCCTGTGAGCGCCTGTTTCAACAACCCATATTTCATTATTTACGGCAGAATAGGCGATTCCGGTAGGTTGTTGTAATTGATTGGTATCATTAAACTCAATTAATTTCTTTTCGTCCTTGCTGAACCTATAGACCTTGTTCAGCCTTGAATCTGTAAAAAGCAAATCGCCATCGGGCAATTCGCAAACGCCAACCAGAGAAGAGAAATAATTTTCTTTTTTCTTAAAAGCCTTGGGCCTGTCTGCTTTTTTCTTTTCCACCTGGTACATGGTCTGAGCTCCCTGGTCAAGAACCCAGAAACTCGCAGGCGTTTTACCCACTATTGCTACCGGCCGCGATATACCCACTTCTTTATCTTTCTGTACCAGAAAATTATAAATTTTCTTAACCGTATTTACTTTAACCTCACCAGCTTTATGATCGGGATACTGGCTTTTCCACTCTATATATGGGTGCCTGGCATTATCGTTAATTCCTCCGGCAATTGAGTCCTGGGCAATGCTGTGCTTACCCGCAATAATGCATAGCATCATACAGATAAATAATACAGCATTTTTCTTCAGAATCATTGTTCTCATTTGCTCATTGATTACCTTTACCGGAGTATTTTCAGGTATTTTTTTCAGTAAATCTGCCAGTATTCTTTCAGGAACACACTTACCGGAATTTACTATTTACTATGCAAAACTATCTATGCGACCCTTTATTTCTAATGATTTTAATCATATTACAAAATGACAAAACTCATTGAATACGCTGTCATCCGGTTATATGTTTGCATCCTCAATTATTCAAAAGCCAAATGCTATGCTTCTTAAAAATCTGAAATTATTATCCGCCGGGCTCCTGCTTATGTTCGCCTCGTGCCAGTCTTCCACAGAGTCAAAATCGACATCTGAGGTTGCAAATTCCAACTTCCACAAGATTGTTGTCAAGGAAGTTTTGCAGGCAACTGAGTACACCTACCTGCACTCTAATGAGAACAATAATGACATCTGGCTGGCAGTACCCTCCATGCAAGCCAAACCAGGTGAAACCTATTATTATGAAGGCGGTATCGAAATGAAAAAATTTGAGAGTAAAGATCTGAAAAAGGTCTTTGAATCGGTTATTCTGCTCGAAAAATTAAATACAGAACCTAAAAGCTCTTCAGTAGTGCCTTCCAACAAACCATATGCGGCCTCAGCAACCGGCCCTGCTGCTGCAGATAACAGCGGTACTCCGGCTCAGGATAGCGGTGCTGGCAGCGGTGGTACCTATACCCGCAAAGCCCCGGTAATTGAAAAGAAAGAAATCAAACTTGCTCCGGCCAAAGGGGGTGTTACAATAGCCGAACTCTTTAAAAATAAAGATAACTATTCAGGTAAAACAGTTAAGATACGTGGACAGGTAACCAAGTATACTCCAGCAGTAATGGGCAAAAACTGGATACATATACAGGATGGCACCGATGCCAATGGTAAATTTGACCTGACTGTAACCACTGCCGCAGAAGTAAAAATGGGTGAAATGGTAACCCTCGAAGGCAAAATAAGCCTGAACAAAGACCTGGGTTACGGTTACTTTTTTGATGTGATGATGGAAGATGCAGCGGTGAAATAATTAACTTATCAATAGAAATGAAACATCGCAAGGGCCATCCTTGCGATGTTTTTTTTAGTGCAGTTGTTCCCTGCTATCTGCCGGAGTAATTAACCTTAAGTGATACTTTCTCATAAGCCCAACCTGCAGTGTATAATAATTTGGTTGTAATGGCAAACCATTGGTACCTTTCTGATCCGATAAATCACTGACCGCACCAATAGACTCATTGATAGTAATATGCCAGTCGTTACTCAGCCTTATATGCTGCACCAAGCCAACATTGAACCTGAAAACAACTGTGTTCATAACTGAGGCGGTGTTTTGAGTAATATCTGATATTGTAGCTGACCCTACCAGTTTGTATAGTCTGGTCGACTGTGATCCATTTACCAGTATTCCTGCCCCCGGCATAATATAAAAATGAAAATACTGATGCTTCCCCAAACCCAGATCAAGTAAAGGTGCAAGGAACAGGTAAGTACCTTTAAACCTTATCTGTGTGGCATGAGTTGAATCAGTTCCTCCAAACAGATAGGAACCGGTCCTACTCACCTGATCATAGCGAAAAGAATAACTTTCCACATAAGCCTTCCCGCCAACATACAGATGCTTCTGAACCCTTCTCAGGTAGCTCACTCCAAAAGTGGGACAAGCATAGGAGGTCTGATATTCTGACGGCCCGGTGGGCATGAAAGGTTTATACGACCAGGTCTTGTCCATGCCCAATTCCAGCGCGATCCGGTCTTGCGCAAAGCTGGATTGGAAACAAAATAGAAATAACATCCATAGGGTAAATGTTCTCATAACATAAAGTTAACAAAAAATGGAAATATCATTCATGCTCAGGCTCATTCCCCATGCACACAAAAAAAGAAGGTTGCATCTTTCGCAGACAGCAACCTTCAATTTTCACTCAACCCAAAAACAACTTTTATTCAGCTAATCCACCGGCGCCATCTTCACTGTAAAATGCCGCAAAAATTCCGATTCTTCAGTAATTTTTAACCCGGTGATTTTATCTCGGTTATTGAAAACTTCAATGATCACCTCAGCCACATAATCTATATGGCTCTGGGTATATACCCTGCGGGGTATTGCCAGCCTTACCAGCTCAAGTGTGGCAGGTATCAGCTTATGTTGTTCATCGTACTTACCAAACATCAGCGAACCAATTTCCACGCCTCTTACACCACCCTCCAGATACAATGCACCTACCAGCGCCTGGCCCGGATACTGGTCAACTGGTATGTGCGGCAGAAAAGCTTTTGCATCAAGGTATACTGCATGTCCGCCAGCTGGTTGCATTACAGGCACACCGGCTTCAATCAGTTTATTGGTAAGGTACTCTATACTGCGAATCCGGTATTGCAGATAACTCTCTTCCAGTACTTCTTCCAGCCCAATTGCTATAGCCTCAAGGTCACGACCTGCCAGCCCTCCATATGTAGGGAAGCCTTCAGTTATCACCAGCAGATTCCTGCATTTCAGCGCCAGGTTTTCATCCCTCATGGCCAGGAAACCACCGATGTTGGCAAACGCATCTTTCTTTGCACTCATTGTGCAGCCATCGGCATACGAAAACAACTCCTTTGCAATCTCCCTCGGCGATTTATTCGCATAGCCTTCTTCACGCAATTTTATAAACCAGGAATTCTCAGCAAACCGGCATGCATCAATAAACATGGGTATACAAAACTCACTGCACACCTTTCTTACAGCCTTGATATTGGCCATACTCACGGGCTGCCCGCCTCCCGAATTATTGGTAACAGTTATGATAACCAGCGGAATGTTTTCTGCGCCATGCCCGATAATAAATTTCCGCAGTGCAGCAACATCCATATTGCCTTTGAAGGGCGCCGGTATAGAGGGGTGTTTGCCTTCTTCACAAAGCAGGTCAATACCTTCGGCGCCGGAGAACTCTATATTGGCGCGGGTTGTATCAAACAGCGTATTACTGATAAAATACTTACCCTTGCCACCCAGTATGCTAAACAATATTTTCTCTGAAGCCCTTCCCTGGTGGGTAGGTATCACATCAGGCATACCGGTTATGCTCTGCACCGCATCCTTAAACCTGAAATAACTGGGGCTCCCTGCATAACTCTCATCGCCGCGCATAATACCCGCCCATTGCGCACTGCTCATTGCGGATGTGCCACTATCAGTCAGAAGGTCAATCAGCACATCATCCGAATGGATCAGAAAAGGATTGTAATGCGCCTTGCCCAGCAGGTAAACTCTTTCTTCGCGTGTGTTGAAATTAATTGGCTCAACCGACTTTATTTTAAATGGCTCTATTATTGTCTTCATATAATTTTTAATAATCCCGCAAAAGTGCTCATATCCCTGATCTGCAAGTATGACTATAATCATTTTTACTTAATCGCTGCTATGATTCACATCATGGTTATTCGCTGCCCTGCGACTCATCTTTGCCGGCATTCCCAATCTATCTGTAAATATTATATGCAAACAAAAACAAGCAAATCTGCCGTAAGCAAAGACATCATGGAATTTATTGCCAATAATAAATTCGCCACTGTATGCTGCACTGCCGGTAATAAGCCTTACTGCTTCAGTATCTTTTATGCAGTGCTGGAAGAAGAAGGTTGCATTGTTTTCAAATCGTCTGAAAACACCACTCATATGCAGATAATTGCTGAAAACAACCAGGTGGCAGGTACCATCATTTCTTCAGAGATAAGTATGAGCAAAATAGAGGGCATACAGTTTCAGGGAACTATAGAAAATAAAGATACCATAGGTCTCAAAGCTGCTAAAGCTTACTATCTGCGCTATCCCTTTGCCATGGCCGTTCCGGGCAGCCTATGGGTACTGGAACTGAATTCAGTTAAGTACACCAATACCACCAATGGCATCAAGCATAAAAAAGCCTGGGAAAGGTAATTTAAATGATAAAAAGGAATGCGTTGCAATTGATTCAGCAAAATATACCTGGCAGGAGTAGCTGATTTATGCAAAAAGGACAAGGTTGATGATCCACTTTTAATTTACACAAATACGTTATTGCAAACATTATTATCATTACTCAACATCTGGAGGCACTGCTATGCTATATCTCCGGCGAAACAATTTTTTTAATAGGTATAGGCGTTTAGATCGCAATAATGTAGCTTTGCCTTATGGAGAGGCGAATTACCTTTGCAGGTGTGAATTCAATTATGTTCCACCAACGGTTTAAAACAGACGACGAC
>CAIVEH010000075.1 GCA_903904855.1 uncultured Bacteroidota bacterium
CAGTCGTCGTCTGTTTTAAACCGTTGGTGGAACATAATTGAATTCACACCTGCAAAGGTAATTCGCCTCTCCATAAGGCAAAGCTACATTATTGCGATCTAAACGCCTATACCTATTATTTAATTCATTTAGGCTTGGAAGGTACCAATCTGTATAGCCTCCCCCGGTATAGGCATGGCATATTTGGGCGGCTGTACCAATTGTCATGCAATTGCTTAAAATATAGCTGGTATTAGCTCCACCGGCACCTATTATTGTGGCAGTATCTCCAGGGCCAAGATATGTACCCCAGCACCCCCAGGCTGCCGATGAGCTTTGGTCGCTGATGGCGGCGATCAATCCATGAGTTACTGTGGTGTTATAACCTGGATCGCCCGGTTGCAGTATATATGCGATAATACCACCTAGATAACTATTTCCAATAGTAAGGCCGGGAGCAAATGTGGCATTGATGCTATGGCTTGCGGTTACTGCTGTAATTGTAAAGCTTGTTACCCCAGCGACTGTTACAGTTGATATGCTACTGCCATCAATAGTAACGCTTGCATTATATCCTGATGCTGGAGTGACAATGTATACCTGTGAACCGCCCGAAATTATCTCTGTATTGCCCGCCGGCGAAATAGTACCATTAGTGCCACATGAGGCAAATAAGCTATGAATAGGAAATGTTGTCCAGGTGGGATTACCTGAAATTAGTGTTAAAAACTGGCCATCACTTCCTGTAGTTGTTCCTGCCCACGTGCTGCCATTCCAGTATCGCATTTCACCGGTTGTCGTGCCCGCTGGCGTTCCTCCAACAACAGTCCATTGTGGTAATGTTGATGTTCCGCTGTTAAAATAAAATGCTCCTATTGTAGTATCACAAACTAACAGACCTTTTGCCGGGTTACTCATAGTTGTGCGTTGAACTGTTGTAAGGCGGGGCAAAAGCATGCCCTTTGTTGTAGAACTAACATCAAGCATCGCAGAGGAGTCGGCAGTTGTACCTGTGGTATTTATTGCCATTCCTTGTGCACCGACGCTAAGCACAATAAAAAGAGCACTAAAGGTTAAAGCTAATGCGCGCAAAAAAATATTAAAAAATTTAATATCCATACATGGAATGATATTATTTTCAATATGTGCAATTTGCCTTGTTTTAATCATGTAAGGTATAATTGAACATTTAAATATATATAATTATTTATGTTACAAATGTATACAAACAATCAAATATTTTTCATGATCTTGATCAGAAAAATGCATTTTAAATATAAATATATATTAAATGCAACTCTTGACGGGCGAGAGTTAACCACTTTTGGCTGCAATTCTTCATTAGGGCTTAAGTTTTGTCACTGATCAACATCCCCCGCGCCCTCGCGCGCAAATGCCATTGTACAATAGAGAATTTGCAACAGTCATTTGTTTCAACTTTAGTTGCGCTAATAGGCTTCTTCCAATTGATCATTTTTTTACTGTTTGAATAGAGCATGGTTTCTCCCATGCATGATTACTATCATAATCTGGCATGACTGCCCTCATTTTTAATGGTTTGCTCACCTTATATTTTTGTATCAGATAATAGCAGGTGCATTATTAGCCATCAAAACCTTTTAATTGAAAAAAGTAAGCTGTGCAAATTGCCCGAATAATTCCTGCCTCATCAAAAAAAATTTCGTTCAGGAATGGGCGGGTTTTCTGGAAGAGGAGAAATATCAGGCGGTGTATAAAAAAGACCATTCTGTCTTTAGTGTAGGCAACCCTATACTAGGGATCTTTTTTGTGCAGTGTGGTATGGTGAAAGAGTTCATACTGAGGCCCCACAATGAGGTGGAAATTGTAAGCTTTGCCAACGACGGGCAGGTATTTGGTCATGCCGGATTTGACAACAATTATTACACCTTCGGGGCAGATGCAAAGATTGATTCAGTCGTATGCTTTTTTGCAAATGACATTATGAAGGAAATGTATATTTCGAATCCTAACCTGCTATATGGGCTGATGCAGTTTTACTCGAATGAACACAGCGAAAGCACCTATCGGCTTATGAGCATATCGCAGATGAACCTGCGGGAGAAGATTGCGAGTGTGCTGCATTATCTGTACCGCAAATTCGGGGTGAACAGTGATAATGAACTGCCGGAATATTTTACAAGGGAAGATTTAGCCAGCCTTGCCTGCACCACACCGGAACAGGTATCGAGGCAGTTATCGGACTTTCAGAAAGAAAAATTAATTGAAAAAAGGGCCAGAAGAATTGCCATCCTTCAGGCCGGGAAAATAAGGAATATCATCAGCGATTACCTTGAGTATTTTAAGAGTGCAACCACATAATTCAAAACCTAAAAAAGTAAAAAAGTGAAGAAACTACTGGATTTTATTTTCTCGTCGAAGTCAACAGTATTGTTCCTGTTGATATTTGCTGCAGCCATCGGCTCAGCTACCTTTATAGAAGAAAGGTATGATACCGAAACAGCCAAGCACCTGGTGTATAATGCCAAGTGGTTTGAGTTTCTGCTGCTGCTGCTGGTTTTGAATTTTATAGGGAGCATCAAGAAGTACAATATGTTCAGCTGGGCTAAGGCTCCGGCCTTTTTGTTTCATACAGCCTTTATAGTTATTATACTTGGCGCCGCTGTTACCCGGTATACGGGGTTTAACGGCACCATGCACATCCGCAGTGGTGAAGCGGCCAATACCATGTACACATCAGATCTTTATTTCAGGGTGGAAGCAAGTGATAAGGCCGGCAAGTATCTTGCTGATGTACCGGTTCACCTGAGCCAGGTGGCCAACAGCCCATTTCATTTAAGTGTGGATACCAAGGAGAACGGGAAAATTGAATTTGAATACAAGGGCGTATTGAAAAATGCAATTGATACCATTGAAGAAAATATGCCGGGCGGCAAATCTATGCTGGGTGTTGTAGTACCCGGCGCGGGCGGCAGGCAGACAGTTTTTGTGGAGGATGGGGAGATTAAAGACATGGGGCAGTTTATGGTTGCCTTCAATAACAACACACGCACAGACGCTATCAGGATTACAGAGAAGGATGGTAAGCTGGTAATCAATTCGCCATTTCAGATAGCGCGCACTGCAATGCCCTCAATGGCGAAGGATACAATAGCCAGAGATATGGATCAGGAATTCAGGGAAAAGTGCCTGTATGAACTTGGCGGCCCGGTATTTGTATTCAAGAAGCTTTATGTAAAGGCTACCAAGCACCTGATAGCTGGTAAGGGCGAAGGTGGCCCGGATGCTCTATTGATGGATGTAACCATGAACGGGAAAAAGTATAATGCACAGGTGCTGGGCGGATCGGGCTATATTGGCAATTTCCAGGATGCTGGCATCGGGGGCAAGGATATAAAATTGGCTTTTGGTGAGAAGGAAATTGAAGTGCCTTTCTCGCTGAAGCTGGACAGGTTTGTGCTTGAAAGGTATCCCGGATCCATGAGCCCATCCTCGTTTCTGAGTGAAGTAACGCTGATAGACAAAGACAAAAACGTGAATGAACCCCACAAAATATTTATGAACCATGTGCTTGATTACAGAGGCTATCGTTTCTTTCAGACATCGTATGACCCTGATGAATTGGGTACAGTACTATCTGTGAACCATGACCAGAACGGCACTATGGTTACCTACCTGGGCTACTTCCTGATGGGGTTGGGATTTGTGATGACATTGCTGAATAAGAACTCGCGTTTTTATGTACTCAGGAAGTCAATTAAGAAAATAAGGCAGGAGCGTAAAGCGGGGATTTTAACTACGCTGATATTGTTGCTGATGGGGCTGAATAGTTTTGCACAGACGGCAGACATAAAACATGTAAGTGTTGCAGAAGCAGATAAGTTCGGACAACTGGTAGTGCAAACTGTCAATGGCCGCTTTGAACCTGTGAATACACTGGCCTTTGATGTGCTACATAAAATATCGAGGAAGGATGTGTTTGATATAGATGGCGCAGGCAAAATGAATGCCATGCAGATATTCCTGGATATGCCGCTGAACACTGAATTCTGGAAGACACAGAAGATCATTTATATACGGGAGAAATCGGTGCAGGAAGTAATAGGAATAGACGGAAAATATGCTGCTTTCAATGATTTCTTTGATGAAAAGGGAAATTATAAACTGGCACAGATAGCCGAGAATTCTTTCCGCAAAAAGGCATCGGAGCAAAATGCATTTGATAAGGAAGTGATTAAAGTAGATGAGCGCGCCAATGTTACCATGATGGTTTTCAATGGCAGTTTGCTGAAGATGTTCCCGACACAGTATAATACCAATGGGAGCTGGGTGAGCTGGGATGATTCGCTGGCGAGATTGCCAATAACAGGCAGTCTGAAAATACTGAATGATGATCTGCAACTGAGTACCTTCTGCATTCACAACATTATGGGCCTGTATCTGCAGGAAGTTTATAAGGCCTGCAAAACGAATGACTACACAAGGGCCGATAAGATATGGGGTTATATCAACAGCATACAGCGGCAGAGCAATATGGCCAGCGCCATTCCATCGCCTACTATGGTGAATTATGAGATCAGCTACAACAAGTCGAAGATATTCACCAACCTCAGGGACTGGTATGCTACCTTAAGTATGGTGCTGCTGTTACTTGCTTTTATTGATATACTGAGTACGAAGAAGAACAAGGTGATAACCTGGTTGCTCAACATCAGCATAGTGTTGCTGGGGATGGCTTTTCTTTATCATACCTATGGGCTTATACTGAGGTGGTATCTTACAGGCCATGCACCCTGGAGCACGGGCTATGAGGCGCTGCTGCTGATAGGGTGGGGCGGACTGCTTGCGGGTTTCTGCTTTATACGCAATTCAAAGATCACGCTTGCGGCTACTACCTTGCTGGCCTTCTTTATACTGATGACTGCCAGTCACAGTGATTATGATCCGCAGCTTACCAACCTGCAACCGGTGCTTAAATCTTACTGGCTCATTATACATGTGGCTACGCTGACAATCAGTTACGGTTTCCTTGGGCTTGGTTTTGTGCTGGGACTGATCAATATGTTCATCTACCTGTTTAAAACTAATAAAAATTACCGCAGGCTGGATATGATTACCAAGGAGCTCACCAACATCAATGAGATGAACCTTACGATAGGTGTATTCATGGCTGCAGTGGGTACATTCCTGGGGGGTATATGGGCCAATGAATCGTGGGGCAAGTACTGGGGCTGGGACTCGAAAGAGACCTGGGCGCTGGTGATAGTAATAACCTATACCATAGTGCTGCATCTGAGGTTTGCATCATCATTGCTACGGGAGTTTATTTTTAATTGCGCCGCAGTATTGGCTTATGCAAGTGTGCTGATGACTTTCTTTGGTGTGAACTATTACCTTACCAAGGGCCTTCACAGTTATGCATCGGGCGATACTCCGGTTTTCCCGATATGGGCATGGGTTGCTATAATATCAATACTGACACTGTTGGTTGCTGCATGGTTCAGACAAAAAAGATTGAAGAGGGAGAAATATTAGTTGAGTCTTTAGTCTGAAGTCTTTAGTCTAAAGTAAGAGCGGAAGAGAGTCTTTAGTATCAAGTCTTTAGTCTAAAGTTAGAGCGAATGGTTTGAAGTGGAAATAGAATAAATGAAAATAGTTAGCACACATAGAATGTTTGTCTTTGAAACTTTTGTTATTATTTATTACTAAGCATCGCTGAATGCTCCGATAGGAGCTGCCGCTTTGTAGCATTTAAATTTATTATAAGCAATGCTCCATAGGAGCTATCCACAGACGCGAATAGGATAGCTCCTATGGAGCAAAAGATAATACGGGTAAAATTGGCTACAAAGCGGTAGCTCCTAACGGAGCATATTATTGAAATTAAATGCTGCGTTTGATATGCTTTGGTAAGATTTCAACGATTAAAATTATATCGGGCAGAGAAAAGAAGTTAAATTTTAAGAAATGAAACCGTATTTTATAATAGCATTATTGTTGCTGCTGGCACTGAATGGTGTGGCAAAGGATGGTAAGGACGATAAGAAGAATCAGAAGGCTGTTCAGAAGGAAGAAGACCAGTTTGAAAAGAATCTGGATAAAAACCCCAACAGTGCACTGCCATACCTGGATCATGCCAATAACCTTGCTGCCATTTCTTCAGAAAGTTCGCGGGCGGGTGGGTTTTACCTGCTTGCACTGAAGATGGATTCGGGGAGTGCGCAGATTTATAAAGACTATGGTATCTACCAGTGCGATAAAATGCATGCCTATGCCAATGCCAAAGAATTACTACTGAAATCGAATACACTTTTGCCGGGTGATGCGGAAATAAGCAAGTACCTGGATGCAATCAATAAAGTACTTGCAGTTCAGGAGGCAGAGAACAAACTGAGGGATTTTGGCACATCTAATGTAAAGGAGAAAAACCCGGGAGGAAATGCAGCGGCACTGAATAAATATGATTCGCTTAAAGCGCTTGCGCTTACTGCGGGAAATCCGTTTTATTATCACTCACTTATAAAGCGGTTTCTGGCCGATGATAAGAGCCTGAGCGCCGAGGAAATGTTTATGCTGATTATTGGTTTTTCGGGACAGTCAACGTACAATGCTTTCAGCTATAACGATATCAATGAGATGAAAGTGAAAGCCAGCGGCAGTTTAGATAATGCCATCAGTTTCGGGCTGGAGCTCGTAAAGGTAAATCCGATCAATCCGACTCTGAACAAAGAACTGATGTACTACTACCGAAAGAAAGACCAGCCTGCCGAAGCAGAGAAATACCAGTGGCGGGTGCAGCAGTTTTTCAATGGTGTGCTGTGGTCGGGCAACGGTAGCTGTGAGCGGCCGTACATTTCTTTATGGTCGAAGGAGGAGTATAATTTCATGACCTATATAGGCTATAAAGCTACTGAGAACCACTACATGGGCCAGTGTGCCGGCAACATGGCTGAGGTAATAGATGCAGTAAATCTGAGCACCCAGAAGACAGAGCCGATACATTTTAATGTGGGTCTCATTTATATGCAGACGGTGGGGAAGTAACAATTACCCTTTACTATTATTCCTTCACAAACTTCCTTATCTCAGAGCTATTAATTTTCACCAGGTATACCCCTGCGGGCAGGTCAACCACATTCACTTCTACCTGCTCTGAGTTGTAGATGCGGGTAAGGAGGGTTTGGCCGAGGAGGTTTGTGATGGTAATTTGGGAGATTTTAGAAGCTCCTTTGGAGAGGCCGGGGGAGATCGAGATGGAAAGGTTATTAATAACCGGGTTTGGAAAAATAGTAATAGATGGGTCATGGGATTTTGTAATTGGTACAAATCCCTCAGCACAACCTGCCAATGTATCTGAATGACCCAGGCATCCATTTGAATCCACCACTACATAAAAATAATTCATTAAGGCGGTAAGGGAATCTGAAGTTGCACCAGTAATTATACTTCCAAATGAATTATACCATTGATAGCTGGAGTATATCCCTGGCACCCGCATACGGCAATTCGCTATATTGAAGGTTAGCATAGGGTGGGGAGAAGGCTTCACTAGAAATATATGTTGTGCAGTATCTGTTATACCGCTTCTGAACACATATAGCCAAGCCGTATCTTCACTTGCTGCAGTGAAACAAACATTGATAGTATCGCTATGAGGACTAGTAAGCGATATGCCATGTATGTACCACCGGATACTATCTGCCGTGCCGGTACTCGTATTAATCAGAGTAATGCAGCTATCGCGGCAGAGGGTATCTTTGCTTACTGTAAAAGAGGTAGTTTGTGCTCCGGCTAGGAAAGGAAGTAAAATCAGAATTGCAAGTATCAGTTTTTTCATAGGAGCATTTTTATGAAATATAGCCACAATAATTATGCCAGAAACCAAAATTCATTCTTTTTATCGGGAATGAACGAATATAGATTGTCGCAAACAAAATAATCCTCACCCCATCACCCTGATAATCTTCACCGGGCAGGCCTCGGCGGCTTTCTGGTTTATAGCGAGTTCATCGGCAGAGATGACTACCTGCCATACGCCTTTTTTCTCGATGCCATCTACAAGGGTACACTTTCCATCGGCGCGGCTGAGGCGCCAGCGGATGGGCCATATTTCGTAGCATATGTTGCAGCCTATACACTTGCTGCGGTGGTGGAGGATTTTAGGCATATTCGGTGGCTACCAGTTTATAGAGTTTATCGCCGGGACGCACTTTATCGGGGAAGGGGATTGCCACGTTACAGCCCCTTGCGGCATTCTCTACAGGGCCGTTGTCCAGGTGTATGCTTGCAGCCTTCTGGCTTACTATGCCGGTTACCGGGCCCATGAGCAGCAGTTCGTCCTCAACAGCTACACCGGCAGCTTCCAGCAGGAATTCAGCCACGCCTATGCGGGGATAATATTTTACTGCCTTGCCCAGATATATTTTGCGGCGGGTGGCCTGGCTGCCATCGGTATCGCTCCACTCGCCCAGCTGGCGCCCCATGTAGTAGCCATCCCAGAAGCCACGGTTGAAGACGGTGCTGAGACGCTCTTTCAATCTGGCTATTTTTTGCTGGTTATAGCTGCCATCGGCCAGGGCTTTTACTGCTTCTTTATAACAAAGCACAGTGGTGTATACATAATCGGCGCTGCGGCCACGGCCCTCTATTTTCAGCACGGCTACACCGGTATCTGCTATCTTATCCAGAAAGTCGATGGTGCAGAGGTCTTTGGCGCTCATGATATATTCATTGTCTATCTCCAGTTCTTTTCCATTGTCGAGGTCTGTAACGAGATATTTATGGCGGCAGTTCTGCACACAGGCGCCACGATTGGCTGAGGAGTTGTTGCTATCGAGGCTAAGATAGCACTTGCCCGATACGGCCATGCACAATGCGCCATGGGCAAATATTTCTATACGCATCGGGTTGCCTTTCGGGCCGCATATGTTGCGGTTCTTAATTTCCTGTGTTATGCTTTTTACTTGTGTCAGGGTTAGTTCGCGGCTGAGTACAATGAGTTCGGCAAAGGCAGAGTAAAACTCTACAGTATCCATATTGGTTACATTGGCCTGGGTGCTGATGTGCAGGCTCATCCCCTGTTTCCTGCATTCATTGATTACGGCAAAGTCGGCGGCTATAATGGCATCTACACCTGCTTCTTTGCACTTTGCTATGATGTGGCCGGCCAGCTGACGGTCGTGGTCATACATGGTGGTATTAAGCGTAAGGTAGGTGCGGATGCCATGTGGTTTGCATTGTTCCACTAGAAGCGGAATATCATCAATGGTAAGTGATGCGGCTGACTTAACGCGCATATTCAACTGCTCTACTCCAAAATAAACCGAATCAGCACCGGCCTGTATTGCAGCCTGCAGACTTTCCCACGAACCCACCGGGGCCATTACTTCCATAATCGTTGGTTTTGAAAAACCTGTAAAGCTAGGGGCTGGTTGATTCTTAAAAAATGATTGTAATCAGGATTGAAAGGTGTTTTATTGAACAACAATTGAAGTCCGATTGCTGTTCCCACTCATTTTATACTTGCCGCTATGCATGAATTGATCAGGGGAAAATAATGACGTGAAAGGATCTTTATCTGATGTCGAACACATAAATGAAGTCGTTATGGCCCACAGGTTTGTTCATATAGGGTGTATATAACTTATTGTGCAGGTAGCTGGTATCATTGATAATAAGATATTTTGCACCATGATTTTTGAAATGACATAATGTAAATGAGTCCACATCAAATAAACTGGTATAGCCAGGGTTCCCAAAAGCAACAAGTGTAATATTGGGCGACAAATCAGGAATAGAGATAACGATGTCCTCCGGAGCAATCCCTATTTGGCGGAGGTATGGTTCGGTGGTAAACAAATTTTTGGGTTGATCAGTCTGACCCTTGTCGAAATACCGTTCATGCTGCATATCCCTGTTATGAAACAGGCTTACAACTATAAATACAATCATAACAAATTTACCAGTTATCATTAGAGACTTCCGAGGGTTAACTGAAACTGTCCGGATAAAGTATTCAGTGATGGTAATAATCAGAAATGCCGGTGGAATAACATTGATCAACTGATAATAGTCTAGAATAGCAAATGCCTTAAACCAGAGGACCGAATAAGTAAGACCCCCCAGAAGGAGGAACAGTGTAAAGAATTTAAGAAAATTATCGAGGTATTTCCACTTAATTATATACACCACTAACAGAATCAGTATAAAGTAGAGTATGCTCATGTCCTGATAGATTCGGGCCCAGAAGCCGGCTATGCGCAATGTGAAAGTATCTGCTATCTCCTTTCTGGTCATATCCCAAATTGGATATATGCCCAGCAAATTGAGTTGATTTTCGTTTGAATTATTGTACCAATTGACGTATTTCACCCAGCTGAGAAATAATATGCCAATAATCACAGTACTTAGTAAAACAGGGATAAATTTTTTAAAATTAAGTTTGTTGAACAGGATATCCTTGCCAGCCACGCAGAGGTACGCTGCCAGGATCAGACCTCCATCGGTAGGTTTAATCAATACTGATAAAATAAAAAAAGCGGTACTGATTATGAGGTGCTTAATATGGGCTTTCCGCTCATAGAGCAGCATATAATAAAGGCCGCAGAATGAAAAACTTATTGCAGGCACGTTGGGCAGGAAGTTAAGGGCGTAATAATAAAAATAGGGTGTTGTAGCTAGTAAGATTACAGGAAAGAGGGAAGCCAGAGTATCTTTAATCCAAAAACGAATACAGGCGAACAAGTAATACAAGCCAAGGAGATAGCTTAAAAAAGTAAGCCCCCTCAAAACCCAATAATGAACACCGAACAGATGAAACAATTTTGCGGCCACATAATAGAATACGGGTAATTCGCTTATGGACCGGCCCTCTTTTACTGCCAGATTATAAAACGAAGGTCTGAATAGCCCATCGTTTTTGGTAAAGTAGTTTCGGGCATAGGCAAAGCAATCGCTTTGCCGCCACTGGTGAATACTTAATGGCGGGAAGTTGATAACATGATAACCATCGGCAAGGCAGAAAGATAACAGGATCAGAAAAGACAATACAATGCGGGGATGGTTATTTATCCATTGGGTCATTATGATAGATTATTTTTAATTCTTCAGAGGGCTAAAGATAAGGAAGAGGCTTATTTAAAAAATAGGTATAGGCACTTAGGTCGCAATATCAATCCTTTGATAACAAGCGTATTGGATCATTTTTGACCATTCTTTTTATAAGGGTATCAAAGATTACTCCCATTTTTTGTCTTCTGTTATATCTAAAGTGATATTCATCC
>CAIVEH010000076.1 GCA_903904855.1 uncultured Bacteroidota bacterium
GGATGAATATCACTTTAGATATAACAGAAGACAAAAAATGGGAGTAATCTTTGATACCCTTATAAAAAGAATGGTCAAAAATGATCCAATACGCTTGTTATCAAAGGATTGATATTGCGACCTAAGTGCCTATACCTATTTATTTATTTCCGGAAGCAGCATGTAATTTACTATTTCTTTTTTGAAATTGTCATGACAAGAATAAAAAATTGAAAAAATATTTTAAGAAAATTATGGCTAAATAACTCCAATGACTAAACTCATTGGACGTTAACAGATTCTTACCATTATTGATGTTTTCCGGAATGGTTTTCCCGCTATTTTATACTAAAAAAAGAGTCCTGAAGTGCAATACTTCAGGACTCTTTTTTTATACATTCAGAACAAACGATTAAATCTGCCTGTGTGGATCAAATTTCTCGAGTTCATTGGCGATTGATGTAAGGAAGCTTGCACCCAATGAACCATCCACTATCCGGTGGTCGTAACTGAGCGATAAATACATCATATGCCTGATCGCAATAACATCGCCATCGGCAGTTTCCAGCACCATCGGCCTTTTCTTGATAACCCCCAGCGCTAATATAGCCACCTGTGGCTGGTTGATAATTGGCGTGCCCATCAGGCTGCCAAATGTACCCACATTGGTAACAGTAAAGGTGCCACCCTGAGTATCGTCAGCTTTCAGTTTATTATTGCGGGCAGCATTGGCCAGAGCATTCACATCTTTTGATAAGCCAATCAGATTTTTGGTATCGGCATTTTTAATAACCGGCACTATCAGATTACCTGTTGGCAGGGCAGTAGCCATACCAATATTGATGTCTTTCTTGATGATAATATTATTACCATCCAGGCTGCAGTTGATAAGTGGGAATTTGCGGATACAATTTATTATTGCCTCAAAAAATATTGGTGTAAAGGTCAGCTTCTCGCCATACTTTTTTTCGAACGGCACTTTGATCCTGTCACGCCATTTTACAATGTTGGTTACATCTGCTTCAGTAAAGCTGGTAACATGTGGAGAGGTAGCTTTACTGCGCACCATATGATCGGCGATAAGCTTCCGCATCCTGTCCATTTCTATAATCTCCACATTGCCTGAAATCTGAACCAGTGGCGGCGCAGAAGGTTGCTGGCTAACTACTGCAGGAGCCACCTGCTGAACCGGGGCCGCAAATGGTTGCTGAACCGGCTGCTGCACAGCCTGAGGTGTGCCCCTCTCGGCTACATAAGTCAATATATCTTTCTTGGTTACACGGCCTTCATTTCCGGTGCCTGGAATTTTTTCCAGTTCAGCCATACTAATACCTTCTTTACCGGCAATATTCAGAACAAGTGGTGAATAAAACCGCGCACCATTATTTTCAGCAACTACAGGTGCCGACTGATATTGCGGCACCGCTGCTTGCGGTTTAGCTGCCTGTTGTGTTACAGGTGGCGTAACTACGGTAGCTGAGGCTCCGCCGGTATCTATGCGCGCAATAACTGCCCCTACCGGAACAACATCATTTACTTTGTAAAGCAATTCTGTAACTACACCTGCTACCGATGATGGTACTTCGCTATCTACTTTATCTGTGGCAATATCCAGCAGGGTTTCATCGAGTTTCACCTGGTCGCCGGGTTGTTTATGCCACTTCAGCACGGTAGCTTCCATAATACTTTCGCCCATTTTTGGCATTACAAGGTCAACGATAGCCATATATTAATTGATTGAAGTTTTAAATAAGGGTGCAAAAATAATCAAATGAAAGTTAAAACCACAATAACTATAAAGTAGTGAAGGAATGCCTGCAAATCAATATAAATTTCGAAAATTTATCTTTCAAATCCGTTAATTGGGCGAATCCCTGTAATCCCTTCTTCTTACCAGTTTGAGGTCCTGAAGAATAGCTGATTTCACATTGAGTGTAAATGTAAAACTTTTGCGGGGGCCAAATGGCACCAGCTGCAGGTGCATGGCCCAGCAATGCAGGTCGCGGTATACATCCATTGAAGTAAGTGTAAGCTCGTGATAACCGAAATTATAGCCGCTGCTGAGGTTCATTTTCCATCTTTTGGTTACCTGTAGCTCACCGGAAAATGTAAGGCTCTGGCTGAACACCAGTGTATCTCTCTTATCTGTTGTGTTGTATGTCTGGTTAGCAGACATGGTATAGCTGAAGTTGAAACTCCATGGAATATTGAAATCCACATAATCGTTATAGCCAGCATTACGCATTATCCGTCCATATTCCTCGCTGTTGGTTGGACTATTGGTGCCAGAAGCAGGTTTGGAATGAAAATTTGATCCAAGCGACAACGAAGCATTTGTAAAACGTGCCAGTCCAAAGCCCTTATCTTCCATTGTCTGAGCAATTCGCCGGCCCTGGTCATAATTAAATGCATAAGGGTCGAAGGAAGCAGAAGAACTGATATTGATTTTGTCCATCACATTTGTACGGAAGTTTACACCAATATTGCTCCACTGAAATGAATCAACAGCGGGGTTGTAAGAAAAGTTTACTCCCAGGGCATCTATAAGTGTAATATTTTTATAGCCGGTAATAGTATCTTTCGATGATTTAACCTTGATCTGCAGATTATTATTAAGCCCAAAATTTACCTGTCCCGATTTGCCATTTGGTGGCAAACCTATAATTGATGTTTGAAACGGAGAAAGATAGGTGACATTGGCTGAAGAATCCAGGTGGGTTTTATAATAATAGTTGAATGGCGAAGCGCCGAAATCGGGATGATAACTGAGGCCGACAGATGGGGTAAGTACATGGCGAATGCCATGCAGGCCGCCCTTCTTAAACATTTTCAGTCCGTATATTCGTGTAGAGAAGTTTACCGCTGCATTAAAATCTCTTTCGGTAAAAAAACCATGATTTATCTGGCTGTCTATTTTATTATCTCCAGAGCTCCAGTTTTCATGCATTTTTGTAGTTATCCAGTATTCATTATAGTTCACACTGAAAGACATATTTACATACTTGAGTATGGTATACGAAGCGCTGAGTGGAATAGCATGGTGAATGCCGGTCTGAAAATTATTCAACGACATATTGCCCAGCCTGAAAGTACTGTCGGTGAAGGTGGTCCGGTTGAGCATATCCACCGTATAGCTCGATGTGATTTTATCGTACCATTTGGCTTTTACGTGCGATTTATTCTGGAAAGGATTGATTTGGGTAATATGGAAGTTGACAGAAGGAAGTGTAACATTTACCTGGCCTGTACCTGTGTTCTGGTTATGCAATGCACTAATAGTAAGACCTATAGGAGTGCCCTGCCAGCTTTTGGAATAACTGATATTGGATGAATACTGATTCTGGAGTATCTGGTTGGGATCATAGCTGTTATTGGAATAAAATGATGAAGTACCCAACTGCACAGAAGCGCTGAAACTCTGACCGGGTATAGCTTTGCCATCCGACTGGTGATTCCAGTTCAGCATAAAATCTTTCTGTATTGAGGCTCCGGGTTCAAAGTCTTCGCCTGTTTTATTGTAGGCGTACGAAAACCTGAAGGCGCCCCTGTACTGATAGATACTGCTGTAATCGCTGGTTCCGCTTATGGCATAGCTCCCCTTGGTATAAATATTGGCCTGGGTAAGCAGATCCATATGGTCGCTGAGATAAAAATAATACCCGCCGTTTAGCAGGCCAAGCCCGCGCTGCTGTTCAACTGTGTAGGTAGGCAATAAGAATCCTGATTTTTGCTTGTCGGAAATAGGAAAAATTCCGAATGGCAGGAAAAGCGGGGTGGGAATGCCTTCAATGGTCAGATTGCATGGGCCTGAAACAATACATTTATTGGGTATAACCTTTATGCGCAGTGCATTGATACCGAAATGCGGCGTATCGAGTGCACAGGTAGTATAAACGCTGTGGTAGCCATATATGGTCTGATCCGGATTGCGTTTTACCTGCTCACTGTAAACATAACCTTCGCCATATTGCGAGTGTACATTCCTTACTATAGCCCTTTTGCTTTTCATATTATAAAGCATGGAGTCGTAGGTAAATTTCTCCTTACCCTGGGTAAAACTGTTTTTATCCTCCCCGGTATCCTTCTGGGCAGAATAAGGAGATGCAGAAAACACATTTTCAGCCTGATTATAAGTTACCTGGCCTGCACTGAGCGCCAAATCTTCATAGGTGACTTTTGCCTTGCCATACAGGTAAAAAAGGTTGTGCTGCATATCCATTACCATGCTGTCTTTAGACTCAGCTTTTACAACTGATGTCAGCGCATCTTTCGATATTTTTATACCTAAAGCATTCTCCAGCATCTTTCTTTTCGAAGTATCCGATGCTGCTGTGAGAGTATCTTTTTTCAGACTATCAGATGCTGATCTGTTAAGATTCAGTTTTATGCTGTCTTTACGGTTACTGGCACTGTCGTAGGCTGCCTTTATTGTATCTTTGGGGTTGAAGCCGGTTGAGTAAATTTTTGGAGACTTTTCAGATTGGCAGAAAGCGTTATTTGTTATAAAGAATATAAAAATGATTGCGATACAGGGAGTAAAGCAATGTGAGGATGAAAATTTTAGAATAAATTTACCGCGAAGGCTCATGAACGAGGCAAAAATACTTAATTGAGCGCGGTTTTGACTTTTGTACATTTAAACTTTTGTGAAACATTAATATGCGAACTAAACTGTTAATCCTTTTTTTATTGATTGCAGGTGCTCCCTATCTCCTGATGGCTAAAGGCAAAACTATTACTAAAGTAGTGATTGATGCTGGTCATGGCGGATCAGATATTGGGGCACAAGGCGCTTTTTCGAAAGAAAAAGATATTACCCTGGCTGTATCGCTGAAAGTAGGTAAAATAATAGCTGACAGCATGAAGGGTATGCAGGTTATTTTCACCAGAACTACCGATACATATCCCACACTGGTTGACCGGCATAAGGTAGCTAACCAGGCCAATGCTGACTTGTTTATTGCTATACATGTCAACTCTACTCCCTTTACCTATACTAAAATCCTGAAAGGATATAAAATGGTAAAACGGCATCATAAAACAGTAAAGCAACCCATTTATACCTCTATCAGGCATCATGAAACTAAAAGAAGCGGTGTGGAAACCTATGTGCTGGCCCTGCACCGCAATTACCAGAAAGAAGAAGCCATAAGTGAAATGACCACTGAAACCGGGCTGATGGATGTAAATGATCCGCAGACTGCCATAATTATAGCACAGTATTCACAGGCATTCCAGTTAAAAAGCCTTTCATTGAGCAGCAAAATTCAGGAACAGTTTGCTGCAGAGGGACGGCCCGACCTTGGGGTTAAACAACTGCCACTTGAAGTTCTGGCCGGCAGCGCTATGCCAGGTGTGCTGGTTGAGATAGGATTTATCACCAATGTAGAGGAAGAAACATACCTAAATTCGGAGAAAGGACAGGAGGATGTAGCTATGGCTATATACAAAGGTATCAGGGCATACAAAGCCGACGCAGAGAAATAACATAAAAAAATATTTTTAGTTTTTGATAATTTGGTGCGGGTATTGGAATATATTTATCCCATCTAAAAGTGCAAGGGCAGATTAATTAATTTACTTTTGCGCTGTTTACCGGTTCGTTATAAGAATTTTATTATCTTTATGCTCATTAAAAATTAAAGCAAATAATGAAGGCCCCATTTAATTCAGTATTTATTTCTGCGATAGCCACATTTATTATTTTTGGTTCCTTTATGTATGTTTCCTGCAACAGGGATAAATGCAAAACTATTGTTTGTGCACACAATGGTGTCTGCAACCAGGGAGCCTGTATCTGTCCATCAGGATATGGTGGCACTAACTGCGAAACTGTTTTAAGGCAGAAATTCCTCGGAAACTGGCAGGTATTTGAGAAAGGAAGCACCACTAATGCAGCTCAATATGCCATCAGTATTGTTGAAGGTTCAAAAATCACAGATGTTAAGATCATCAATTTTTATAATTACTTCACTGTTCCTATTAAAGGATATGTAGCTGGTGTGAATGGCGATACTTTATACATACCTAACCAGCAGTATCAGGGCAAAGTAACCTTTGGTGTTGGTCATATTTATAGCTCTACAACTTATGGCGCTTTTGGTTCCCTCAATATGTGTTATGAAGTAGTAGATACAGCAACTGATATCCCTAACGATTTCGGATATTATCCTGCTGATCTGAGCGCACCATCTGCCTGGAACAAATAATTTACTTTAATTAATCCTATTTATAACCTCCCTCAAAGGAGGTTTTTTTTATGCACGTAATTATGGTTGGATTAGATTATGGCATAGCCAGCTATGGGCTCTGGGCTTTGATTTTATACTTTTTGTGCATTAATAATATGCTGCTATCAGTATTATCGCTAATTGAGATTAGAACTTTTAAAAAGTTCTAATCTATGCCCACATTGCCTTTTCAGATGTTGAATCATATTTAATGAATGCTATTTTAAGAATATTGATAGCGGATTATTATAAAAATCAGCCTGAAACAGGTATTAATAACCTTAAAATAGCCTTTTGGAAACAGAGTCTACCTTTCAGTATAAGTTTATTTAATCCAAACATTATGCCGAATTGTCTGGTCGGATTAGGAGTAATTGCCGATGATAAACACCAAAATACCCAAACACCCACGCTGCATGGAATACACCATTAGCCCTTTACAAAATGGTCAAACGCAAACTGCAAACCGGAAACTATAAACTGTAAACCGCCTACCGTAAACTGTAAACCGCCAACTATAAACTGCCTACTGCCAACTGTAAACCGCAAACTTCCTACTGTGGCTGCGCAGCCCTCATCTGGTTGTTAAGCACACCGATGGCATTGGAAGCCTGCACATAATTCGGATCCATTTTCAGGGCTGTATTCCATGCTTTGAGCGCCTCAGGGTATTTCTTATCTACATAGAAATTAACCCCTATATTATACATCAGCTCAGCCACTTTCGGATACTTGGGGTAAAGTTCCCATACCTTTACTATGTTTCCATAGGCGCTGTCGGGCTTTTTTAGCTTAAAATAAGCCATCCCCCTGTTGAGGTATCCTGATACGAATGCCGGGTTTATCTCAATGGCTTTGGAGAAATACTTAATGCCCTGATGAAGGTCATTCACCCTTTCAGGCTCCGTCTTCTCCGCATCACTCATATTCACGTACGATGATGCCACATCGGCATTCACCAGCACACTGTTAGGGCAAACCTTAATATCTTCAAAAAACAGTGTTTTATCGTTTTTCCAGTATTGGTTGCGGTCGATTGTCTTAAACCCGCACAACCCGATCAACAACACCATACAGCCCGCCAGTGCCAGCCTTCCGGTGGCTTCCGGCTTTAGCTTCTGTGTTCCTGTGTATAGCAGCCATGCCACCGCAATGGCAAAACCGAGCGAAGAGTGATAGCAAAGACGTTCGCCCATTGTTCCGCCAATGTTGAATATAATGTTGCATATAAGCAGTATGAAAACGAAGTAAATGCCAATGGCAAAACTCAGCACATGCCTGCGTTTGAAATAGTAGAAGAAAGCCCTGATCAGCGCAAGGTGCACAGCCAGCGATACCCATACTATAACATCAGTAAAGTCCTTATAGGGGATGGTATTATATGAATAGTCGGCAGAAAGCGGATGAGGGAAAATGAGCAGTTTCAGGTAGTTGAGCGTAGTAGAAATCTTGGTAGCCAGTTGCTGGGCCTCATTGGCCAGGGCATATGGATTATTGAGAATATCTGTCTCTGCATCGGCGCTCTTGGGACCTATTATCTGCAACCTCATTATCAGGTACAGCACCATTACTATCAGGTAAGGAAGCGTGGCCATGAGGCTTTTTGAAATCGGATACCTTTTAAAAAGATAAAAAGACAGCGGCATCAGGAACATAAGACCCACTGCATATTCCTTCGACAGGAAGGAAAGGAAGAAAAAGAGAAGACCGGCTACCAGGTACCCTTTCTTTTCTTTCTGCTCTTCATATTTGAATGCAAAAATAAAAGTGAGGCAAATAAACATCAGTGACATGATTTCGTCCCTGCTCTTCACATTGGCAACCACCTCAGTATGCAACGGGTGCATAGTAAATATCAAAGCAGCAATGAGGGCAAGCAACGGATTATTGCGGAAAACTATAAAACGAAGAAAATAGAGGATAACAATAACAGAAAGTGCATACCACATCACATTGAATACATGCCTTATGTGCATATTTTTATTCAGTGTATCCTCCTGCTTGCCCAACTCGCCTGCATGGGTTACCACACTGTCCACTTTATTCTGGGGTATGGCGCCCATAAACTGCTGCTCAATGGCAAAGGTGACTATGGATAAAGGCCTGTAGCGCCCACCACTCAACTGGTTGCTGGAGTTGAACTGCCTGTAATAGCTGTCGAAAGCATCCTTGGTAAGTATGCTGGGTATACCGGCGAAGCCCTCGTAGGTATACTCGTTTTTAACTATCAGGATGGTATCATCAAGGGCATACTCGTGGTTAAATGTATTGCAGTAAAGCCCTATGGCTAACATTGCAATAATTATAGCCTGGTTTTTGAAACTGTAAAGCCATGCAGGTATATTCGGATCAGGCACAAATGGCTGCTCCACATATACCTCTTCCTTCATCTTGTTACTTGTTACAGGGCGCTGTAAAGGCCTGTTTGCCTGCACAGGATTATTTATCTTTTTTGCCATTGCTGATAAGTGATAGCCAAATGTAATTGTTTAAATTTTTATAGTCAATAGTATTATCATCATTTTACCCTCCTGATAGAATCTTCGATAGCCAGGATCTGATTTTTTACGTCAGTTACCCGTGGATTCAGTCTGAAAGATTGTTTCATTGCACTGTCGGCCTGCATAAATTGCTTATTGCCGAAATACAACATACCTGCCCGGTAATACATCTCCGGCAACATAGGGTGTATAGGGTACAATTTAAAAACATGGTTCAGGTCGGCTGTCATACTATCTGCTATACCCAGTTTGTAGTAGGCTATGCTCCTGTTCAGTATTCCCAGCACATAATTGTCCTGCATACCTATCACCCTCGAAAACAACGACACTGCCCTGTGCAGATTGGCATTCTTCTTAGCTTCATCCTTTTCAAAATCCGACTGGTTCACCAGCATAGTAGCCACATTTACATTCACCAGGAAGCTGTTGGGAGATACATTTATATCCTGAAAAAACAGGGTAGCATCACTTTTCCAGTCCTTGTTCCGCTCTATAGTTTTAAAGCCACATAAAACAATAACCACCAGAAGCAATCCTGCCATGGCAAATTTCTGATTACTGACAGGCCTGATCATTTCAATACCCTTAACCAGCAGGTAAGCAAGCCCGATGGCAAAACCCACCGAAGCATGAAAAATCAATCGTTCACCCATGGTGGCCCCGATATCAAAAACAATATTGCACACCATAAGCAGGTTGATCAGGTAAAATGCAATGGCAAAACTCAATATCGGTTTCTTCTTCAGGAAATAAAAAAAACCACCAAATAATCCCAGATGAACCAGTAAAGAGAGCCAGACAAGCGGATTAGTGAAATCTTTATAGGGAATCTGGTTATAGGAGTAATCGGACGATAAAGGATGAGGGAAGATGAGCAGTTTCAGGTAATTCAATGAAGTAGCTATTTCTGTGGCAAGCTTTTCGGCACCCGAAGCCCAGGCATATGGGTTGATCTGGATATCACTGTCCGACAGCTCATTTCTCTGCCCTATTACCTGTAGCCTGATAAATATATAAACGAGTGTTATCGCCAGGAAGGGCAGCGCATTTAAAGCGCTTTTCCATAAAGTAGTACCTTTGAATAAATAAAAAGAAAGCGGTAGTAAAACCATTAAAGTAACAGCATATTCCTTGCTCAAATAGGCCAGGAAATAACAGGCAAGGGCTGTAATTAATAACCACACTTTTTTAATCTCCTGGTATTTGTGCGAAAAAATAAAAGTGAGGCAGATAAACAACAAAGAAAGAATTTCATCCCGGCTCTTCACATTCGCTACTACCTCGGTATGCAGCGGGTGAATTACAAACAATAATGTGGCTATCAAGGCAATAACGGGTTCATTTTTAAACACAATTAACCGCAGTATATATAGTAAAACAACTCCCAGCAGAGCAAAGAGCACCACATTCACTATATGCCTCATATGCATCTCGTGCAGAAACTTTTTCTCATAAGGCAGTTGCATTTCAAATCCTAGCCCATTGCGGATGATACTGTCGGTGCCGCCTTTGGGCACGGCGCCAAACAGCTGCTGCTCTAATGCAAAGGAAACCACAGATAGCGGCCTGTAACGACCGCCTTTTAACTGATCGCTGGAACCAATCTGACTGTAATAACTGTAATACACATCTTTGGTAAGTATATCCGGTATTCCTTCAAATCCCTGGTGCACAAATTCATTGCTCACTATCACCGCAGTATCATCGAGCGCATAGCCATTATTGAAGGTATTGGTATAAAATATTATGGCCACAAGGGCAATGAAAAGCGCCTGAATGGGGAAGGATGGGAATGCCCCCCATTTATAATTATGTAGGATTTCTGTTTTATCAGAAGAATGTTGAATCTTATTGATGCTGGATTTAGACATTCGAGGTAATTTCTGTTTTATAATCAGGTTGATATTAATTACATCATATCCACACTTAATCTTAAACTCCCTCCAAATCCCTGCCTGATAATTCTCATAAGGGTGGAAAGCCTGATATCGCTTGCATTATTTTCTATACGTGAAATATAGGATTTTGTAGTTCCGCATTTATCTGCAAGCTGCTCTTGTGTGAGGTTGCTTTTCTCTCTCATTTCCTGGATCAATACTCCCAGTTTAAATGCCTCAAACTCCTGCTCATATTCCTCACGCAACTTTGAGCCACGTTTGCCATATTGCTCGTCCAAATGACTCTCAAAAGATGTCAGGTTCTTGCTGATTTTATTTTTCATTGAAGTATTCTTTTTTTATTTTTTCCGCTAAATCAATCTCTCCAGTGGGTGTTTTCTGCGTTTTCTTCTGAAAACCATTCAATAGTATTACAAGATTTCCTTCATCAAAAAAACTGAAAATCCTGAAAATATTATTGCCCACTTCAACCCTTATTTCATACAAACCATCGATACCGGGTAAGTAACTAAAGAATTTTGATGGTACTCTCTCCAGTGTCATTATCAATTCCAACGTCCAGTTGATTTTCTTCTGAACGTCTTTTGTTTGCGATGAAAAGAAATCATGGAAATATTGTTTATAGAAATAAATGTTCCTTTTGAAATTTGCCTTCACGAAACAAAGTTAGCTAATCAGACAACAATATCAAATAATGAAAACGCTCAATAAATATCACAGGCATATCATAAGTATCGTATCCTAACCTGGACAAGCCAGAACCAAAAAGGAAAACCCCTAATTTTATAACAAAAAATTGGAACTGCTTACAAAACGCTA
>CAIVEH010000077.1 GCA_903904855.1 uncultured Bacteroidota bacterium
CTGGCATGACTGGATCATGTATAACCTAACGGCAGTCATTGAAACCTCACAGCTCACAACCGGGAAAATTCGGCAGGTATTAAGCCTGAAAGAGAAAATGGAAGTTGAGCTAAAAGGCATCTTAGGTTCATCATTCAAAAATGAGTTACTTCAATTAATGTTTGAACTACCTTATCTTAAAATTGAAATAATTGAGAAGAAGGGAATGGCGCATAGGCAAACTGCTTCTACATGGTTGAAAAAGTTAGCCATTGCCGGCATAGTGTCAGAGCAAAAAAAAGGAAAAACGCTTTACTTTATTAATCATAGATTGACAGGAATATTAGCTGGTTGATTGAAAAATGAAACAACTACTTCCCGATACAAAATTTAGAAAAAATATAATCCAGCTTATCCTCGGTAGTAACCTCTCCGGTTATCTCACCAAGCGCAAAAAGGCAGGTGCGGATATCGAGTGCTATCAGGTCGCCGGAGATATTGTTATCCATACCGGCTTTTATTTCATTCAGTGAGTGCAGCACATTTTCAAGGGCACCGTAATGCCGTGCATTGGTGATGATAGTTCCTTCATAACTTATCTCCCCTTCAGCTACAAGGCTGTAAAGTGATTCTTTCAACCGGTGAATGTTCTCTTTGTCTTTCGCAGAAATATAAAGGATATTATCTCCCAGATCACAGAAAGCTGCTCGAGCCTTATCTATCCCCAATGCATCCACTTTATTTCCCACCAGCAGGTATCTGATGCCGTTGGTGGAATTGGGAATCAGGATTTGGGAATTGGGTGCAGGCGCTGTCAAGTCAAGTAAATAAATGACAATGTCAGCCTTTTTCATTGCTTCATGGCTCCTCTCCATTCCCTGTAGTTCTATTACATCCATACTATGCTCTCTTATGCCCGCAGTATCTATCAGCCTGAACAATATGCCATTGATGTTCAGCGTCTCTTCTATGGTATCGCGGGTGGTGCCTGCTATCTCACTCACTATAGCGCGCTCCTCATTGAGCAGGGCATTCAGCAGCGTGCTTTTACCTGCATTGGGGCTGCCTATAATAGCCACACTCACCCCGTTCCTGATCACATTCCCCAGCCTGAAGGAGTTGATGAGTTGTTGTGCAGCGCTGGTCAGCCTGTCTATCAGTTCATAAAACTGTGCCCTGTTTGCAAACTCCACATCCTCTTCGCTGAAGTCGAGTTCCAGTTCTATAAGCGCACTGAACTTAAGCAGTTGTTCCCGCATCTGCTTCAGGTCCTCACTGAACCCTCCTCTCAGGTTGTGCATAGCAGCTTTATGGGCAGTATCGCTCTGGCTGGCTATGAGGTCGGCCACAGCCTCTGCCTGTGTCAGGTCGAGCCTGCCATTCAGGAATGCTCTAAGTGTAAATTCACCCGGCTTTGCCATACGAGCGCCGTTAGACATGCATAGCCCCATCACCCGCTGCAATACATAATTGCTGCCATGGCAACTTATCTCTACCACATCCTCACCTGTATAACTTTTGGGGCCCTTGTATATCCCCGCCACCACTTCATCTATCACCTTACCATCATCCTTTATCCTACCGAAATGAAGGGTATGTGTAGGCTGCATGGCAAGATTTTTGCCTGAAAATATTTTACCGGCGATGGCAAATGCATCACTGCCACTAAGGCGGATGATGCCTATAGCCCCGGCGCCGGGTGGTGTAGCAATAGCAACTATGGTATCGTTAAGGTTGAGCATCTTTTCTCAAAAGTAAATACAATCGGTAAAAACGGCACATTTAATATATTGCCATTTTCAGGGATCACTTATAATTCGCACATTTGTATATCATTTATGAGAGCCGTTATACAAAGAGTTTCATCCGCCAGCGTTACAATCAGTAATGAAGTAGTATCATCAATAAACATTGGTTTGATGGTATTGCTGGGTATTGAAACTGAAGACAACCTCGAGGACGCAGAATGGCTTTGCGGTAAAATAGCCCGTTTGCGCATTTTCAGCGGTGAGAATGGCCTCATGAATAAAGACATTCAGGAGGTAAGCGGGAATATACTTGTGGTAAGCCAGTTCACGCTTCACGCTTCCTATAAGAAAGGAAACCGGCCTTCATTTATAAAGGCAGCCAGGCCCGAACAGGCGATACCCCTATACGAATATTTTTTAAAAACGCTATCCTGCTGCATAGGTAAAACTGTCGCTTGCGGGGTCTTTGGTGCCGATATGAAAGTTGCCCTGGTCAACGATGGACCAGTTACGATCATCATGGATTCCCGGAACCGGGAATAAAAACCTTTTTTAAATATAGCTGATTGAAACTTTAAAAGTTAATCCCGATGTTTAAAATGCATTAAAGTTTAAACTCGGTTTTCAATTGCTCCATTACTTTTTCAAGAACTTTATTTACCAGAATTAAATCAGTTTGCACCGCCGGAGTTTTCTCTTCCATCATTTCCAGATTCAGTACAGCATCCTTTATACTGGTTATTCCCAGATTGGTTATAGATGGTTTCATCCGATGCGCATAATATTTCACTGTCTTTAAATCGCCCGATTCATAGGCTTCGTTTAGTTTCACAAGCCCCCCCCCGCTTTCCGAAATAAACAGCTGAAGCATTTTCAGTATAAAACCGTTGTCATTACGGGCTATACTCAGTAATTTGCTCAGATCATAAAGCTGTTCAGTACTGATTTGTTCTTCTGGTTTATTATCAGTTGATGTATTATCCATAAGCACTGTTGCCACATCATTTTTGTCTTCAGTAAAATTGATCTGGTTGTTTCTGCTTTTATACAGCCATTTTGCAACCGGGTTAATCAGGTTCTCTTCAGTATAAGGCTTCACAATAAAATCATCTATACCACTCTCACCCAACTGAGAATCCACACCCCTTATTACATTGGCAGTCAGTGCTATTATAGGCATGGTCTTTTTCAGTTCATGCCTTATAATCTGGGTTGCCCTGCCTCCATCCATTACAGGCATTTGTATGTCCATGAGCACAATATCAAAATCTCCCCTGCGCACCTGTTCCACAGCTTCTTCCCCGTTTTCTGCTTCAGTTATAATTGCACCGTACTCTGTAAGTAATGTATTTGCCAGCAACCTGTTAAGGTTGTTATCCTCAACCAACAACAACCTGCAGCCTCTTATCAGATTTGCATCTGCTTTATCTCCCTCTTTTTTATCAGAAACCATATGGCTGGCTTCATGGAAATTAAATATAAGATCCACTACTGTGCCTTTATTCTTCTCACTGGTCAGGTTAATAGTGCCTCCCATCAGTTCCATAAGTTGCCTGGTTATCGCCATACCAAGTCCGGTACCACCAAATTTGCGCTCTACCGTCTCATCTTCCTGAGTGAATTTATCAAACAGTGTATCCAGGTACTCTTTCTTTATACCTATCCCTGTATCTTTTATACTTACCAGCACTGTCTGCACATTATCTGCCTCGCTTTGCAATGTTGCAGTTAATGATACATACCCCTTCTCCGTAAACTTGATGGCATTACTGAGTATGTTCATCAAAACCTGGTTTAACCTGTAGGGGTCACCATTCAGCACCTGCCAAATTTTATCATCAATTTCCGATCTTAGGTCAAGTCCTTTTTCTTCTGCTTTATAGGCCAGAATATTGATAACCTGGCTTATGTTATCTTCAAAATTGAAGTCTATTGCCTCAAGTGTTACTTTGCCCGCCTCTATTTTAGAGAAATCTAGCATATCGTTTACTATAGCCAGCAAACCCGACGATGCGCTTTCAACGCCTGAAAGGTAATTTTTCTGTTTCGGCGAAAGCGATTCCTTCCAAAGCAATTTACCAAGACCAAGAATTGCATTGAGCGGGGTTCGTATCTCATGGCTCATATTGGTGATAAATATGTCCTTTGATCTGGAAAGTCTGTCAGCTTTTAGTTTAGCTTCCCTCAGTTGTTCGGCTAGTTTCTTCTGCTCAGTTATGTCCAGGTGTATACCTATGGTCCCCTTCTGTTGTCCGTTCGATTCATACACTGGGGCAGCGCTGGTATGCCACCATCTTGTTTCTCCGCCTTTCGTTTTTATTGCCAGCTCATAACTGTTGGTTATTCCGTACTTCCCTTTTGTCAGCCTCGTACGTGTTTTCTTCAGACTGTCACCCTGCAGAAACAGGTCGGTTGCTTTTCGGGAAACCAGCTCTTCCATTTCATACCCGCTCATGGTGCAAAACCGCTGGTTCACAAAAATAATCCTTTCCTCCCGGTCTATTTCTATCATACCCAGGTTCATGTTTTCAATAATTCCCCGGTACTTTTCTTCACTTCTTTTCAATGCTTCTTCAGCATGTAGACGCTCAGTGATATTCTGAGCAAACCCAATTACATAAGGGTCGCTGCCAGGCTCATTTACAAGGTAATTCTGATAAAGTAGATATAAGTGTTTCCTTTTCCTGTTCAGTATCTTCATTATTCCATCAGCCTTACCATTGGTAGTGATACTGCTCATGTAAGTAGCGCTGAACCCCGATTGAAGTTTTTCCGGCAACAGCGACTCAATACTTCTACCCACCAGCTCATTTTCATCATACTCCAGCAGGTTGCAGGCCGCCGGATTAATGGTCATAATGTTGCCGGATATATCATGTGTACATATCCATGCCTGGCTGAAGTCAAAAATGTCTCTGTATCGCTTTTCACTTAATTGAATATGTTCCTCTATTCTTTTTCGTTCCGTAATATCAATACCAAATCCTATAACAATGTCCAGATCCCCGTTGGCATCCATTACCGGGAACATTTTATGCAGATAATAAACTGGTTTACCTTCTGGGTAACTTGATTTTTCTTCCCGCTCGTAGTGAGTCTTGTTGTTTTTTACATGTGTAAATAAACTATAGAGTTGCTCAATCTCCGCTTCCGGCAACTTAATGCGTCTGCAATAATCCTCTGCTGTCTTGCCTATCATCCACTTCCTCATATCAGGGTCAGGCACTGCAGTCGGGTTTACATACAGGTATTGAAATGAGCTGTTGTAAACGATTATATTCGCGGGCGTATTACTTAATATTTGCTCATAGAAATGCCTTTGTGCTTCAAAAGTGGCCTCTATTGTTTTATTCCTGGTTACATCAGTATATTTCCAGAATTGTCCTTTGTATTCGTTGAGCGAAAACAGGGGTATGTAATCCCTTGAGAATACCCTCCCATTCAGTAATTCCAGCTCATCATTCAGCACCGATTCTTTATTACTTACTAAATTAGTTATACGCTCTGTAAATTGTGCTGGAACTTTAAATAAATGCTTGATCTGGTTATACAAATCCACTACATCAGTCCCGACTAAATTTTCGGGCAGCGTGTTAATACCAAATTGCCTGCAAAATAATTCGTTGACTATAACTATTTTTCTGTTTTCGTCTGTTGCCATTATCCCGTTGTGCAGGTTGGCAATAAGCTGGGTAAGCCTGTTGTTGGAATTGATTAAAGCCTGACCTGCATCCTCATTCACACGGGCTGCCATTTTAAGCGCTGCCAGTTCTTCCTCTACAGCTGACAAACGCTTTTCCACTTCAATCCTGATAGCCTTTTCTCTCTCCAGTTGTTCTTCTACCGACAATTTATTCATGATAATATCAATTCAGGGCAAGTTCTTTATTCTGTATCATTTTATAAATGGTCGACTTTCCGATGTCCAGTTTTTCTGCTACTTTAATGACATTATTATCATATTTTTTCAAAAAATGACTGATAATATCAATAGTATAATCTTTAAGTGTTTTTTCCTGGTCAACAGATATATCGCCATTTTTAACAGTGGCAAAATAGATATCGTCATCCTTAATATTCTGGCCATCACACATTACCGCAGCCAGGTCCATTATAGCTTTCAGTTCTCTTACATTTCCGGGGTAATTATACTTCATCAGCTTATCCTTAGCTGTAGGCGATATTCCTATTGCGCCAAGTTTATTGCTCTTGCAGAATTCCTCCAGGAAATACTTCGCCAGCAATAAAATATCATTACCCCTGTCGCGCAGTGGTGGCAAATCAATAGGGAGCCCCATAATGCGGTAAAACAGGTCTTCCCTGAAATTCCCCTTCCTTACTTCTTCAGCAAGGTTTTTGTGGGTCGCCACTATAAGTCTGCAGTCCAGAGTTACCTTTTCATTGCCGCCCACCCTTATCAGTTCCCTTTCCTGCAATACCCTCAATATTTTGCTTTGCAAGCTAAGGTCCAGCTCAGCAATTTCATCCAGGAAAATTGTGCCTTTATTCGCTTCTTCAAATTTGCCGGTCTTGCGTGCCATAGCTCCCGTAAACGAACCTTTTTCATGCCCGAACAGCTCACTCTCTATCAGTTCCCTGGGTATAGCCGCCATATTTACAGCTACAAACGGCTTCTTTTTTCTATCTGAGTTATAATGTATAGCCTTTGCTATTACTTCCTTACCTGTACCGGTTTCTCCGGTTATCGAAACATTGATATTGGTACGGGAAGCCTTTTCCAGCAAGTTGAATATTCGCAGCAATGGCGGGCTATTGCCTTTTATGGCTTTCTCGAAATCATACTTCTGGCCCAGCTCCTCCTTAAGATCTTCCACTTCCTTCACAAGCAGTTTCCGTTCCTTGATTCGCCCCACTGCATTCCAAAGAAGCTCTTTTGTATTATCGTCTTTTATGAAATAATCACTGGCGCCCTTTTTCAACAGGTCAACAGCTGTTGCAACATCTTCCTGTCCACTGATAATAACTACGGGGATATCTGGGTTAAACTGCTTTATTTTTTTCAGCAGTTCCATACCGTTGGTGTCCGGCAGAGAATAATCTATGCTAATCAATGCTGGCTTTTTCGACAGATTAGCCATACACTCCTTGCCGGTAGTATACCGGAATATTTCGTGGTCGGGGTTAAGCGACAGATGGTACTCTAGTATCTCGCCATACCAGGGGTCATCTTCTACAATAAAAATCCGGAATTGATCCATAATTTGGAAAGTTAAAATAAAAATACACAATAGTGAAATAATTCACTCAATATTTTAAAGTTTAAGACGCCTTTTTTCTAAGTAAATCCTACTCCATATTTTCCAAATTTCGGAAAATAATTCTACAATTTGGATTTAATTTTTTAACCTCTATTTGCTAGTAACTGATAATCAAACACTTGAAATTAGGCTTGAAATTAGCTATACAATATTTAACTAAAAAAATGAACCGTCAAAATACCATAAAATTTTTCATCGTTTTCAACGACACTTTTTCCAGGTTGCTGTATCATCAGTACCTGGTAAAAATCGGTTTTAAGAATAATATTCTTATTGAAAACGCCGAAGATTGTATCTCAAAACTGGACCTTGAACCAGATGTCATCTTCATGGATTGTGGCATGGCACCACTGAGTGGCCTCGAGGCATTAAAAGTCATTAAAGAAACATACCCCGATATTCATGTTCTGCTCCTTGAATGTCCTAATAAAAAACACGTTATGCAGCAGGCCATGGATCATGGAGCAACAGCAATTATCCCCAAAGGCGATCATGACCTCGATATGCTCCGCGATGCTGTTGAAAATATTGTTGCCACCAAAGTAAAGCCCCGCAAAAGGCAAATGGCTCAATATCCTATTTTACTACCAAATTCCTAATCCAAATTCCAAAAAACCAAATCCCAAATTCCCAACCCCAAACTCCCTTTTCCCAATTATTTCCCCCGGCATTTAGAAAAATCATCCCAAACACTTACATTTGCTGAGCTTTTAAAAATTCATTACATGTCTCACGATACACATCAGGAACAGCCTGCAGAAAACAAATCAATAGTTTCCTTCAAAAATTCCTTCTGGCTGGTTATAATACTGGTCTTCTTGTTTGTTGGCGCCCTCAACTTTATTCAGGCCGAAAGCGCCGGTGAAGAAGGTAAATCAGAAGGCAAAGAGAAAACAGAAATGACAGATAAGAAAGAGTCTGCCACTGAGAAAAAAGAAACTAAAGCCGAACAGGCTAAAGCTGAGGAAACCAAACCTGCTTCTGCCGAAGCATCTGGCAAATAATCAGGATCAATAGACCCTGAATAAATCCGGTACCGGATATGCAAAAAAATGACGTGATAGTGGTTACAGGTGCTGCCGGTTTTATTGGCAGCTACCTTACTGGTTATCTTAACCTCCTCGGTTTCGAACAACTGATTTTGGTCGACGATTTTTCTTCCGAAAAAAAATCAGCCAACTTAGCCGGCAAAAAGTATCTCCACAAAATTCACCGTGAGCAGTTTTTTGAATGGCAAACCAGTCATCCTGGTCTTATTAACTGCATTTTCCACCTGGGTGCCCGCACCGATACCACCGAGATGGATTATGCAGTTCATAAAAAGTGGAACCTCGATTATTCAAAGCTCGTATGGGAATTGTGCACCAATAACAATATCCCGCTTGTTTATGCATCATCTGCCGCAACATACGGCAATGGCGAACTGGGTTATGCCGATAGTCATGAAATAGTTGATCAGCTGCATCCGCTCAACCCATATGGAGTATCTAAAAATGAGTTCGATATCTGGGCATTGCAGCAGAAAACCACTCCCCCATTCTGGGCAGGGCTTAAATTCTTCAATGTATTTGGACCCAACGAATACCATAAAGGCCGCATGGCATCAGTGATTTTTCATGCATTCAACCAGATCAGGGAAAATGGCCAGGTCAGATTGTTCCGCTCTCATAATCCCAACTATAACGATGGGGAGCAACTGCGCGACTTTATTTATGTAAAAGATGTGGTTCAGGTATGCACCTGGCTCATGGAGAACCAGCCAGCCAGCGGCTTATACAATACCGGCACCGGCATAGCCCGTACATTCAAAGACCTGGTAAAAGCCATATTCACAACCCTTCACCTCCCCGAACACATCAACTATATCGACACCCCCATCGATATCCGCGACAAATACCAGTACTTCACCGAAGCCGATATGACCAAGCTCCACAAAGCCGGTTATAATCAACCCTTCTTTACCCTCGAGGATGGCGTAAAAGAATACGTAACTGAATACCTGGCAGACGGGAAATATTATTAGGCTTAGGAACATTGATAAAATAAAGTACACCATCTTACTCGTTCTATTCCATTTTTATTTCGTTGTGAAAGTCCTTAAATAGCTTGCTATTCGCGGATTTCTCAACTCATAAAAAAGAAATATAACTTCGCAATATGGTGTACTTTATTTTATCAATGTTCCTTACCTTTTATTTACCTAACAGAGTCTTTGCGATCTTGAAATAGAATTACATGAAAATTGCGCCTTTGAGCCTTTGAGCCTATGTGTGAAATCATCTTTACTTAATCACAATCTCCTCCACCACCCGCTCCCCAAAATATTCGTTGATGCGCACCATCAGTTGCTCCCTGCCATACATCAGTTCCTGCTTCAGGGGCGCCACATCGGTATAAATGGTAAGTTTCTTGTTGTAAAGGCTCAGGTCGCGCGTATATTTCGAGATGGTCTTATCCACAATGGCAGCCCACTCCTCCTTGAGCCGTAGCTCATGTATTTTCGGCTTCCAGTGGCTCTTTTCAAGCAGCTGATTCAGCGCATCACCTATACTGTATTGTCCCATAGTATTCCACTGAAAGGTACGCCAAAAATTCCAATAATAAAACCCGTTAATTGCATTCGTGTATTTAAGGTCTGTTTAAATGTGAGCTCTTTTAAAGTCTGGTGTAATCTAAAATATTTGCCCTTATTTTTACCTTCAAAATGAAACATTTCCTCCTTCTACTGTTACTGTTTCTATCTGTTATTTCAACCGCCCAAACAAAGGTCGGTTTCAATCCCCGTTACCACCCCCTATCATCCGGCAACCTCGTCGCCGATAAGAACTTTTACCTCTTCACTGTTCTTGAACACAACCCTGCCATATGCAGCCTTTTCAGAGCCAATATACCTTTAGATCTGATTCAAAGCAGGCATATAGGCTTTCGGTACTTGATCGAAAAAACCGGAAACAATACCCCGGGCATACTCAGTTCCATATGCTTTACCGCAGAAGATTCCCTGAATATAAACAACGCACTTGCTGCATTATACTCCGATTATCCGTCAATCTTCGATAAAATGATCCTGGATCATCTGCGACCATCCGGTTGCTATCAGCGATTCAGCAATAAAGATAACAAAACCCTGTTGCTGAAAGCATGGGGAGTACTATGCGCCGGTTGTAACCACGTTATTGATGTATACGGCACTCACAATAAGATGAGGCTTTATTCTACCCTCCCAGATAAACGGCAATACTACGACAGTTTACAATCGTTGTTTCAAACCCTCACCAATGAAAATACAGACACACTTTTCTTCACACTGGCTTCATTCACAGCTCAGCGCCTACTGGCCATTAACGGCGCCGATAATGCAGCCCGCCACGAACCGCTTGAAGAGGGGATAAACAAAGCCGCTTATAAAAAGATATCCAGCACAGACTGGAGCAAATACCCCTATTCCGTAGTGCTCATTCTCGGCTCTGGCCCATCCGATTCCGTGACAGCCCTCAGCCCCACGGGCAGGCTGCGCTGCGATACTGCCGTGCTTCGCTTCCTGGCGGGGCTTGTCCCATTCATAGTTGTATCAGGCGGCTATGTGCATCCCGAAGGCACAAAGTATTGCGAAGCTCTGGAAATGAAAAAGTACCTTATGCAGCAATACCATATCCCGGAGCAGGCCATCATTACAGAACCATTTGCCCGCCACACCACCACCAACATCCGCAATACCAACAGGCTCATTTATCGCTACGCCATACCATCCAACAAACCAGTATTGGTTATCTCCTCCCAATCACACATCAGCACCATCACCGATACGGCCCACACATTCGATAATCGCAACCTACGCGAACTTGGCTACCTACCCTACAATAACATGAACCGCAAAGCCCCATCCGAAGCCACCTACCTGCCCAATCTCAACTCTCTTCAAATGGATCCAAATGATCCTCTTGATCCTTAACAAAATCAGGTAAATCGCGCAAATGCCAAATACTGATTTTATCAGTAAATAATCTTTGTGCCCCTGATTTCAAAACTTAAATATCTGGTGAACTTTGTGAAAACCCTTGTGCGCCTTGTGGTTAAACCTCATTGTAGCAATCTACATCGTGGTAAACGCTTGGATATTAAACCATTCCCCCTATCGCTCAACTACTCCGCTCTATTTCTCCTCTCTCATACAAGTTGTATGCCAAACCTTTCCCCTACCGCTCTCAGCTCTCCCACTACGCTCTCCACCAATGGTATACCCTCCTGCGCCCTTATCACTTCCATTTCCCGCTCAGGGTCTCCTGGTATCAGTACTTTATCGTGACCCGGCGCAGGGGTTGCATTCCTGAACCGCTCTATCCATTGGTCCATATGTTGCTTAAACTCATTTGCCGGGCGGAACGCATCTACCCGCATAGCCCCGAAAAAATGCCCCAGGCCCTTGCCCGGCATATCCTGCGGCACCGGCACATAAGCCGGAAACGGTGGCGCCCAGGGCCCGTAGCTGGCGCCGCTCAGTACCGCACTGAAAATATCTACAATACTGCCCAGCGCATAGCCCTTATGGCTGCCATGCTCGCGGTCGCTGCCAAGGGGCAGCATAAGGCCGCCCTGCTTCAGTATGTTGGCATCAGTTGTTTCGCTGCCCTCCTTATCTATCACCCAGCCTAGGGGCGCTTCGGCATTTTTGCGCTGCAGTATTTCCAGCTTGCCGTTGCTGGCAGTGGTGGTAGCAAAGTCGGCCACAAAAGCCGGATGATTGCCAGCAGGTATTGCCACAGCTATGGGGTTGGTACCGAGCATCCGCTCCTTGCTGAAGGTAGGCGCCACAAGGGCGCTGGCATTGGTCATGGCAATGCCCGTCATATCGTGCTCCAGGGCCATCATGGCATGTATGCCCGCTATGCCGAAGTGGTTGCTGTTGCGCACACTCACCCAGCCAGTGCCTGCTATTTTAGCTTTATCTATGGCTACCTGCATGGCATAGGGCGCCACCACCAACCCAAGGCCCGCATCGCCATCTACCACTGCTGTTGATGGCGTTTCATATACTATCTTTATATCAGGCAGGGCATTGATCCTGCCCGCCTCCCACAGCCGCACATAGCCGCTAAGCCGTGCCACACCATGACTCTCAATGCCCCGCATATCTGCGCTCAGCAGCACCCGGGCAGCAACAGCAGCATCGGCCTCACTGCAACCCATACCCCTGAATACCGAACAGGTAAACTCATACAACCGACTATAACTAAAAACCGACTCCATAAGGCTGCAAGTTAAAAATTACTGCGGTGAGATGACAGGATTAATATTGTTTGCCCACCCAACCATTCTTTGTTAATTGCCAAATATTTTTACTTTTGCTCTATTAAATCAAAAAATAATGAAAAAGAACATCACATTACTTGCGTTTGCCCTTCTCGCAATTGCCGTTATTCCGGCATGTACCAAAAAAAGCAGCAGCACCACCAACAATAGCAGCCCATACACAATGACCGCCACCAAGGGTGGTAGCAATGTATCGGTATCCGGACAGTCGAGCGTATATGCAGTGGTTGCCGGACCATTGCTGGAGGTTGTTGGTGAATCTATTTCGGGCAACGATACCACAGGCTTTGTATTCATGCTTGGCAGCTATACCGGCCCGGGATCGTATACCCTTGATGGTATGACCAATGTTGGCGAATATGTAAACAAGACCGGCTCAACCGGAACCATAATCATCGCTACCAGTGGCAATGTTACCATTACCAGCGCTGCAACGCCTTACATGAAGGGCACCTTCAATTTCAGTGATGGAACTACCTCTATAAGTAATGGTGCTTTTACAGCACATTTCTAAGTAAGGGAGGTTTAGGCAAAATTGGATTTATTTAATTGGTCGAAGGTTTGTCCTTCGACCTTTTGTTATGTTTGCAGGAATGTATTTCAGTTGGGGAGGGATTTTAAAAAAATATCTGTAATTTATTTTTTGCAGAAAGTAACAAAATCGTTACCTTTATTTTTAAATAATTGAATTCAGTGCTATAGAGTTAAATTTATTTACTGATGAAATGCCAGGAGATAATCAAAATACTATTGAAAGACGGATGGTATGAATTAGTTCAGACTGGCAGTCATAAGCAGTTTAAGCATAAAGTGAAGACAGGTAAAGTAACAGTACCCATGCACAAAACGAAGGAAATTCCAATAGGCACACTCCATTCAATATATAAACAAGCAGGATTAAAAAAGTAGTAAGTAAATCTAATTTCATATGATGCTAATTTCGTTAATTATAGAGAAATCGCAGGGCGAATTATGGGGCCGGGTTATGTTTGATGATAATCTGATTATAGATAGCGCTAAAAATGTAGCTTCGCTGGAGCGGAAAATGAAAAAACTGCTTAAAAGTCTTCACCAGCTTGACCCTGAAAATGTAACCTTCGAACTGCAATACGATCTCTCAGCTCTTTTTGCACAGTTCAGTTATCTTAAAATTACCTCTATTGCCCGGGAAGCTGAAATGAACCCAACCCTTCTGCGACAATATGTAACAGGTATAAAACATGCCTCCCCAAAACAAGCAAAAAAAGTAGAAGCCGCCATTCATAAAATAGGCCATGATCTGGTAAATATTACGGTGTATGCTGCATAATCATTTATTGCCGGTAATTGCCATTTACTTATTATGCACCTCTTTTATTCTGAGCCCGGAACTTAACCCTGAACGATTTCTGAACAAATTTGTGCAGTTTTTTTTTCCGGGGAATTGATTTCGTTAATTAATTGATTTTGAATTGATTTCCGAATTTTTTGGGCTGAAAACTGAACAAAAACTGGACAAAAACTGAACAATGACTGTTCTTCGGCAATTCTTCGAGGCTTAGAGAGAAAATGGTTAATTATTTGCGGTTTCTGGTTGGTTATCGGTGTTTTGAGGGGCTGAGGATGCTTGTTCTTCCATATCAAGCTGTGCCATTGTCCAATCGGATATATCATTGTTGTCGAGGGCTTCTTCTTCCCAATTTTTTTCGGGCGGATCGAAGGGGAGGCGGCCGAGGTGGGTGAAGTTATCGGGCATTAATGAGCCTGTGGTAATGGTGCCGCGAGCGGCAAGATGGTCGTCGATGTAGGGGAAGATTTCCTCGGCCAGGCGTGGATTCTCTTTTACGAGCCGGTCTTCGAAAACTTTAAACATTTCCATGCTTTCGTTGATGGTGCTGCGGTTTTTCAGTTTCTGAATGGTGAGCATGAGCTTGTAGAGGGTATCGGCCTCCTGATGATTGACAGGGTTTGTGAGGCGGCGCTCTGAAAGGTAGGCATCGGCGACATGGCCAAAGATATGGTAGCATTTCTCGGCGAGGATGGATGGCAGGTGCTCGGCTGCCTGCTTGAGCCGGTCCCAATAGCCTTCGCGGACCCAGCCGTGGAGGGCGGTGCGACTGATGCCCAGCATGGCGGCGATCTGTGTTTTGGTGAGGTTGGAATGGGCGTAAAGGTCTCTGGCTTTTTCTTTGGTTTCGTTTTTCATTGATCAGGATTTATTAATTATAGTTTATAAAAAAGTCTCACGCTAAGGCGCAAAGTCGCAATCTGCAAAGGTCCTATTTAAGATCGCAAAATTGTAACCATGCCATTTTGTTTAAAAAAACTTGATAATACATTTTTTTTAAAAAGTCTCACGCTAAGGCGCAAAGTCGCAATCTGCAAAGGTCCTATTTAAGATCGCAAAATGTTAGCTATGCCAATTATTACTGTTTTCTTGGAATTATATATCATTTATCTATTCAAAGAGCATTTCTGGCACAATATTATTCATTATTATTGGCTTTTCCAAATTTATTTTAATGTATTGCCTGAAATGCAGGATTGGCGGGTAAAGAAATTTATTTGCAATATGGATGAGCGGCAGACATTATGAATATAATATATGAATTGAATTGCCAGGGCATTAATGCCCATTGAGGTAAAGGATATGTTTTTTGGGGGTATTTAAACCGCCAGTCGCAGACTGGGGAGATTGCTGAGACACGAGTCGGCTATACACAGGGCTTTGCTACAGACTCGCACCAGTTGGGGTAGTTATTCGCAAGCGAGACGCTTGAGGATAGCCAGACCAAGCGAGATGCTTGGACTAGTAGGGATTGCTGGGAAATTTATTTACAATATGGATGAGCGGCAGACATTATGAATATAATATATAAATTGAATTACCAAGGCATTAATGCCCATAAAGTAAAGGATATGTTTTTTGGGGGTATTTAAACCTCCAGTCGCAGACTGGGGAGATTGCTGAGACACGAGTCGGCTATACACAGGGCTATACTACAGACTCGCGCCAGTAGGGGTTGTTATTCGCAAGCGAGACGCTTGAGGATAGCCAGACCAAGCGAGATGCCTGGACTAGTAGAGGCATAAAGCTATGCATCAGACATAGGCCAGCGGGAAGTGTTTTTCGTGAAATTTCAGTAATTTTGTATAAATGGTAAGTAATGAAAACCTTAAATGTAAGCATATCTGATGACGAGTATAAATTATATGGTTTAAAAAAGGATCAGCTTTCTTTCGCTGAAATTCTGGATGTTGTAAACAGGCAACAATTCAGAGAGCATCTGAAAAAAAGTGTTGAGCTGGCAAAAGAATGTGGCCTATCAGAAATGACGATGGAGGAAATAGATGAAGAAATTAAAGCTGTAAGAGTAAATGCAAAAACTCGTCATTGATACCAATGTTTTGGTTTCTGCTCTGATACAAAATTCTTATCCTTATTTTATCATTAATTCCATTCCAACATCAGAAGACAGGCAATGGTGTATTTCTGATGAAGTACTGAATGAATATACTCAAGTGTTAGGCCGGGTAAAATTTCATAAGTACAGGGATTTTGCATCAAACGCTGAAATGCTGCTTACTGAAATCAATAAGGTAGCTGAAAGATATTACCCTCAAATCCGATTAGCTGTTATAGATGATATCTCAGATAATAAATTCCTCGAACTTGCTGCCACCTGCAACGCTGATTTCATTATAACTGGTAATACAAATGATTTTACCATGAGCAGTTTCGGGCAAACCAAAATTGTTACTCCGAAAGTATATTGGGAAAGTTATCGCTGACCTTTACCACAAACTGCCAAAGATGCCGCAATGCACCCAAACCTGCTACAGTAATATGCAACCCGCATAAAAGATGCATTGCCCAAACAAGCTAAGAAGTTGGAAGATGCTATACTCAAATAAGGCAAGGGTATTTAAACCGCTAGGCGAAGACTGGGGAGATTGCTGAGACACGAGTCGGCTATACACAGGGCTTTGCTACAGACTCGCACCAGTTGGGATTGCTGAGACACGAGTCGGCTATACACAGGGCTTTTCTACAGACTCGCGCCAGTGGGGGTTGTTATTCGCAAGTGAGACGCTTTAGGATAGCCAGACCAAGCGAGAAGCTTGGACTAGTAGGGGTTATTTTATTTAGCTAAATTCTGAATTAAGTTAATAAAATCACCAATATCTCCTTTTGTTTCCATTTCATCAGTTATTTCAACCAAATCAAACTCATGCCACCTATGGTCAATACTTTCATCCCACTTATATACATGCAAGTCTTTCAATTGCCATCTATCAGCATAAAACCAACATTGATCAATTAGAGCACTTCTGATCTTATTATCAATCTCCTTTAAAGATAAATCCTTTTGGTTCGAAAATATTTTGAAGTGATATTGTTTGTAATTCCCAGCATCACGATATAGGTAATGGAATTTGATATTCATTTTGCAAAATTAAACAATGACACTTAAAGTCCGTTGACTTAAATGCCACATAGGTCTACCTTGTTGCCGTGGACATTAAGTTGAAAGTAGGACAGCGGATAAAGGCACTGAGGCATGAACTTAAATTGTCTCAAGAAGCATTAGCAAATAAAGCTAATGTAGACCGCACCTATATGACAGATGTAGAGAATGGTCGCCGCAATATCTCTGTTGAAGTTTTGGAAAGGATAATAGATGCTTTAGATGTTTCTTACTCTGAATTCTTCACTTCTAACGAATTCAAGAAATGAGCCAGGCATATTATAGTAGTAGCCTTAAAGATTTTTTATCTGAACCCACTGATTCGATTAAGGGCAAACTTGATAAAGGAAGTACCCAACATGTCCAGATATGGACAATTCAATTCGACTCATGGGAAAGCTCCATTGAGATATTAAAAGCACAACTATCAAAATTATGTTCAATACATGCGGATGCTAATAATTGGACTATTCTATTAGAGTACGAAATTCCGAGGCTTTTAACTCGAATTGATGTAGTTATCATTGCTCATGATTTAATTTACATTATTGAGTTTAAACACGATAGAAGAGTATTTGAGGTAGCGGATAAAAGACAAGTTGAAGATTATGCACTTGATCTAAAAGATTTTCATTTTCAGAGTAGAGATAAAATTATTATCCCGATACTACTTGCCCCTTTTGGCCAAAGTATTTCACAAGTAAATTTCAATTCAGGCAATTTAGTAAAGTCAACAATTAAGGCCAATAGCCTCAATTTATCGGAGTTAATTATTTCATCATATCTTTCAGGCCATAACCATCATAATCCAAAAATTGATGCGGATAAATGGGAAAACAGTCTATACAGTCCAACACCCACAATTATACAAGCAGCTCAGGCACTCTTTGCAGGCCATAAAGTTGAAGCTATAACAAATAAAGGTGCGGAGAATTTATCAGCAACTACAAATTATATAATAGAGACAATTAGAGATGCCAAAAGAAATTGTAAAAAAGTAGTCTGCTTCGTCACGGGTGTGCCAGGGGCAGGTAAAACCTTAGTAGGACTGAATATTATTCACAAAGAAGAATTTATTGAAAAGAACAAAACGAGTATAGCTTATTTTTCGGGGAATGGCCCACTAATTGCTGTGCTAAAGGAAGCTCTCGCTAGAGATGAATTTGAACGGGAACTGAATTATCACAAGAATAATCAAGTGTTTCAAAGACCTTCAAAAAGTACTTCGCATCAAAAAATCGAATCCAAAATTCAAAACATTCACAAGTTTATTAAGGACAACATAAGAAATCAAAAACCACCATTTGAAAGGATAGCGATATTTGATGAGGCTCAGCGATGTTGGGATGCGACAAATTTTTATAACAAATCAGTTCAAAGTAGAGTCAGAGAAGCAAATCCAATAAGAAAATCAGAAGCTGAGATCATTTTTGAGATCATGGACAGACATGACGACTGGGCTGTTATAATAGCACTAGTTGGCAATGGACAAGAAATAAATACAGGAGAGGCAGGAATTGGGGAATGGGGAAGGGTATTAAAAGAAAAGTATAGGCATTGGCAGATTCATATATCACCTGAGTTATTGCAGGGGGACTCAAATAATTCAATTTATAAACTGTTTGAGGAAACCCCTATGGATCTGATTGTACAAACGAACCAGTATCTCCATTTGTCTGTAAGCCAAAGATCGTTCAAAGCAAATAATTTAAATGATTGGGTTAATGCTGTAATAGAGAATAAACCGTCAAAAGCAAAACGTCTTTATCCCCTAATTCATGACAATTTCCCTATTTTAATTACTAGAAAACTATCTACAGCTAAGTCATGGTTAAATTATTTTAAACAGGGGAATAAAAGAATCGGATTAATTGCAAGCTCCGGAGGCCTGCGTTTACGCCCATATGGTATTAATACAAAGGAAGAAATAAACGTCCCATACTGGTTCCTAAATGATGAAGATGATGTGCGTTCTTCTTATTATCTAGAAATTGTTGCTACAGAATATAAAATTCAAGGATTAGAAATAGATCGTGTTGGCGTATGTTGGGATGGCGATCTAAGGCGAAAAAACGAGGGTTGGGATTACAAAAATTTTGTAGGATCGAAATGGGGAAACGTTAATAAGAAGGATGATCAACGATTCTTATTAAACAAGTATCGTGTATTACTAACAAGATCAAGGGAGGGTATGATACTTTGGGTACCTGAAGGAGATAAGGAAGACCCAACAAGATCTCCTGAAATATACGACCCAATCTTTAAATATCTAAAAGATTGCGGGGTTGAAGAAATCTAATCCTGAATACATAAAAATTCATATCCACACTTTTTATCCAAACAGGTATGCACTTCATAAACTCCATGATAGGCATCAACTTTTTCATAAAAGTTGGTTCTTGAACTGCATTTGGGGCAAGTAACTGGTTGGTCATTGAGTAAAAGGAAATGCTTGGTTTCTCCCATCTTGCAAAATTATTATTAGCACATCAAATGCAATTCGACTATGAGTCACGTTGCAAAAATTGCGGGAAAATTTTATCTAGGTATCAAGCATTTCGGGCTTAGTGTCCTTGCCCTTTATGCGGCTCAAAATGTAGCTCCGCGTAGCTTTGCTGTGAACGTCCATTGGTTTAATTCGGGAATTCGGGAATGTGTAATTTTAATGGATAGGCCATAGGAATGAGACCAACCCAAAATAAATTTACGAAATTGTAAGTTAGTGATGCATGAATGTAAACATTCAAATAAAAGCATTACTCTGATCTACTTAATATGCAACATTTGCTGAACTTCAATTAATAATACTGGGATATCCTTCAATATTATTTTCCATACAATCGTCTCATCCACGCTATCGTAGGCATGTATTACACGGTTGCGTAGATTAACAATTTTTCTTGCTTAGTGATGTTGATTAAATAAAGTACACCATCTTACTTGTTCTTTTTCCTTTTTACTTCGTTGTAAAAGTCTTTAAATAGTACACTATTCGCAGATTTTACGCCTCGTAAAAAAGAAAAATA
>CAIVEH010000078.1 GCA_903904855.1 uncultured Bacteroidota bacterium
GATGAATATCACTTTAGATATAACAGAAGACAAAAAATGGGAGTAATCTTTGATACCCTTATAAAAAGAATGGTCAAAAATGATCCAATACGCTTGTTATCAAAGGATTGATATTGCGACCTAAGTGCCTATACCTATAACTCAAATTCACTAATCAGTGTAATAACAAGGAATAGAATTACTCAAACTTCACCCACACCATTTTTGCCTGCCGGTCACGGCCATTACGCTCTATCATTATGGTGGCATAAGTACCTGTGGTCTGATCAATATCAGAGGCTTCTATGTGGCAGGAGTTGCTCTGATCTTTATCTTCAGGGTTGCCAAACAGGTAAAACTTATTCACCTTATCTCCATTCATTGAATAACAGATGGTATTCAGCTTGTTGATATTGATTACCATCTTCCTTGCTTTCTGGTCTTCGTCTTTATCAAAGTTTTTAGGGTTGTCGTTAAAGATGATGTACCTGCCCTTATCTGTGTTTACATAATCGTATGACATATAGGAGTTGTGATCAGCAAATCCCTGTATATATGCCCATCTTCCCTTCTGTCTTGATGCTATATATAACGGATCAAACAAACCGGCAGCATCCTGCATTTTCAGCATAGCATAACCACTTTTTTCAGTACCATCGGCATTCAGTTCATTAATACCTATAGCACCCAAAAAAGTCTGTGCCTGCACTACATTGCCATACTGGTCAACTGTAATTGCCTGCGTCTGCTCTTCTGATAACAAAGTTGTGCTGCCGTCTTTATTAATCACCATTTGTTGAGGCAGACCCCGGTAATCCCGTTTTGCATTCACATTGCTACGCACATACTCATTAACCTTACTGCCCTGAAGTGGTTTTACGCTTTTCAGTTCAAGGTTTTCCGGGTCTATATAACTCATAATAGACATATACTGCCCCATTGCTTCATTTCCCATAAAGCTTACCTTTCCTTTAGTAAAAGACAGTGTCATCAGTTGTATTGTATTATTAGTCCTGTTGTATTCCATCAGCGACCTGGTATCCTTAAAATCATCACTGAATTTTAGTGGTTTGGTTACAAACGTCTTTTCGCCCGCTTTCAGGCAAGAAATAAATACATTCCCTTCCTTTCCCCTCAGTGTCTTTGCACCATAAGTACTCAGATAAACTCTTTTATTACCATCTACCACTGCTCCTATAAACTTAAGGAACCTAAAATCATCATTGGGGCAATCGTAAAATGCCTCGCTTATCACTTTGTGGCTGCCGTCGAAATGCATCACTTTTATACGTTCATCTTTATCTCCTACTGTGTTATTGAAAAATATGGCAGCATAGCAGTCCGATTCTTTATCTTTTTCAATGTAAACGGTATTCACCTCATCGCCAAATGATATAATCTTTACTTTAGGCAGCGTACCAACTACTTCTTCTTTAACCACATCACCGGTATAGCCATTAAAGCGCAGACGGTACATGGTAGGCAGTCGGCCTTCCATCTGAACCATAAACAAAACCGGTTCATTATTTATTTCATAGAGCCCTGCAATGAGGGTATTCCTCATTTTTTTTGTTTCCCACAGGTCGCTGGTTATTTCTTTGGTTGAGGTAACCTTCCTGCTTTTGTCAAAAACATTAATCTCAATACCATTCTTTTTGGAGAAATGAAAGAAGAAAGTATTGCCGTTCTTCAGCATCAGCACCTTATTCCAGCCATCGCCGGGCTCATCAAAGGCTTCGCTTTTTTCAATATGGGTTGGCTGAGCAAAAACCGGATTGCATCCTATTACAATTGCTATCACCAGATAGAGTATCTTTCTCATATAGTCATTTTTGGGGCAAGGTAAGTCATTTACCAAAAAGCAGAAAATAAATGCTGTTAACTGTACAATAATTAATGATTGGCTGCTTTATCAAACACGTAATGCAGTACGCCGGTAATAATTGGCAATGCCACAACTAATATGCTTTTGGCAATATCATAAATATCAGCTGGTTTTTCCAGTCGGTCATCATCCAGCACCATATTTCTTACACTTTTGTCCAGTGCCATTAACCTCATTTTGGCAGGTATAAAAAAGATGAGAAACAAAAATGTAAGTAATACACCTATCAGCAGGAAGAAGTAATTGGCAACCGGTGAATAACCAATATCGCATGTTATTTTCTGAATAAACTCAAGTTTATTTATTGCAGTGTAAAGTGCCCCGGCACCAAGTACCATGAGACAAAGCACTATCGAAGAAATGATCAGAAGGTTGTTAAACAAATCATTGAGTTTATTCAGTTCTTCTATTTCCTCATCAGATACATAATTGCTATTTGGACTTTTCCCAAACGGGAATTGCGAAATCAGCATAAAGCCTGTGAAACACGCCACACCCGCTGCAATAGTCATAACCGAAATTACAATCAATACCCCTTGCATGTGATCAAAAAATAATTGATTGGTGATCAGATTCGGACGAAAAAAGAAATGGTAGGAAGTATAGAAATAAACCAATATTACAGCCAACGGGAATAGAACAAATCTCAACTTCAGCCACCTCTTTTGCTTACGTTTATGCTTGTATTTCACCTTAAATACCTCTCTGTTATTATAAATCAATACACATGCCATTAGTGTTAATACAGGAAACAAGCTATATTGCAGTGCAATTAGTACAACCCATAAAATGAAACCTGGATACTCAGTAAAGAATTCCATATTCTGCTTGAAATAAGTAACATTCGACTTGATTTCGGATTGTAGCATAACTGGTTGTATAGGCGCTCCATAAAAGAGAGAATAACTGAGATAATAATCCCACGTTATAGGAGCAGAAGTATAGGTAAAACTATCAGGCTTATTCTTTCTTTTAAAAACATCTTTTACTTTAAGTTCTTTCAAAATGGTATCATGAAAGCAATTATTGTCTACAAATAGCTGCTGATTGATCAGCATTGCTTCAAATTGTGAATCAACCAGATTGTCTGCTATTTGCCTTCTGTAGTTTATTTCCTTTGACAATGTATCCAATTGGCCAGGTCGGAGATAGACATTTTGCTTATTTAAAGAATCATTAAGTTCCTTTGGTGAATGGTCATACTTTAAAAGCATTGTATCCAATATTACATTCGACTGATATTCAATTTCATGAAAATTCTCATTATGAGCAAACAATGCCAGATACCCGGCTATTAACCCAATTATTGCCAACCCGGTTACAAGGAAGTTTTGATTACGGGCAGCAATAATAAATAAGTATTTCTTGTGAAATTTCATTTGAGTCCGATTAATGAATATCCTGATTTATAAATCAAATATAGTTATAAGGATCAAAATATTCATACTTTCCGTGCAAATTTGACTAAGCATTGTATATTATCATCTCAAGCAAAATTTGAAATAATATTCAATTTAACCAATCATGGATTTTAAGACTTTACTCTGCTTTCACCATTTTTTCCTGCGTTATTTTATCACCTTCCTTTAGCCGGATATAGTACATACCTGCCGGCACATTTTCCGCCTCAAATTCCACACTGAACCGATGGCCCATTGCTGAAAATTCCTGCTGTTCAAATACCTTCTGAATCATCTTGCCTTCTTCATTATAAATTCCCAAGGTCAGCACTTTAGGAACCTCCAGGAGAACTTCAAACTCGGCAATTATCTTCAGTGTCTTCGGAACATATGCAGGCTGGCCAGCAACCTGATTATCCGCTACCATTGTATAATAAGAAGGAAGAGGGCGCCCTGTATTTTGCGACACCAGCTCAATAAGCTTTTTTGAAAGTACATCACGGCCAGGATCGTAAATCTGACTGAGATCGTGCTTGTTGGTTATAGCCCAGACTGCATGTTGCCCAAGATCATCAAAAAGGGAATTGGTTTTTATAAACCGAAGAATTTTCATTAGTGTATCGCTCGCCAAATGAGAAAAAGAATAATGAAGCCCTTTACTCGGCCCCCATTTCGGAGAATTACCACAAAATGTCATTACTTCAATACTTGCTGTAGATGACGGCATAACAACAATTATTTCCTCGCCGGCCAGCACCATAGGTTGATATTCAGCTTCTTCTGGTTTTAAAATAACTCCAATATTCACTTTGACCTGAAGAACAGTCTTGGTTAAATTGGTAAGTTTCAACTGCGTTGTCTTTCCTGTATAACTACCCATATTTTCGGCATCCAGCTTAATGGAATTATCCTTAATCGCGTCGGAAAGGTCTTTTTTTATAATGGAAGAATAGCCCAATACCGGAAAAATTAAAATGGCGATGCAAAAAATTAGTTTATTCATTTAGCGGCGATTTTAAAAGCAATTGCAAAATAGCAGTAAAATAGGAACGCCAATATAGCATTTAAAGTATATAAACAATGCCTATTGAACAAATAATTACCATTCTTTCACCTCACTTTAACCTTTTTGCATCGCAAAAATCAGTTAATTTGCGTACCTAAGAATTATGAACAACTACGATTGGCTCATTGCACGTTTAGACGCCTTCATCAGAAAATACTATGCCAACCAGGTGTTGCGTGGGTCGCTTGTTTTTCTCAGCTGCCTGCTGTTTTATTTCCTTACAGTAAGCATCAGTGAATATTACCTCTACCTGCCTGTATGTGCACGTTTGTCCATAATATCTGGCTTTGTAGGCCTTGGTGGCTCCGCTTTGATTATCTGGGTTGCTATACCTCTTGCTAAAATGGGCAGGCTGGGCAATGTTATTTCGCACGAGCAGGCGGCTGGAATAATCGGCAAGCACTTCCCGGAAGTAAGCGACAGATTGCTTAATATACTTCAGTTAAAAAGACACCCCGACAACAATGCCAGCCGTGAACTTGCCGAAGCAAGTATTAATCAGAAAATCGGACAGATTTCAGTTGTCCCTATAGCCACTGCTATAGATCTCTCTAAGAATAAAAAATACCTTCCTTTTTTATTGCCATTGGTGTTGGCAGGGGTATTTATATTGGTGGCTGCGCCTAATGTATTTAAAGAAGGTTCTTCCCGTATTTTTCAACCCACCAAGGCATTCGAAAAACCATCCCCTTTCCAATTCATTATTAAAAATCCTGCGCTGATTGCCATACGTAATTCCGACTTTGTACTTACAGTAGAAACCAAGGGCAGTGCATTGCCGGCTGAAGCGTATATTGAAACAGGTTCTGACCGCGTACCTATGTTGCCGCTCGAAAACCACTCTTTCCAATATACCTTTAAAAATGTTACCGAAGCTGTTCAGTTCCGTATTACTGCCGCAGGCTTTTATTCAGCCGCCAATACGCTCAAAGTGGTACAGCGCCCGGTGCTTAAAGCATTCCATATTAATGTCAACTACCCTGCATATACTGGCAAAAAGGATGAAACCCGCACCAGCCTCAGCGATATGACATTACCTGTGGGCACCACAGTTGCCTGGTCATTCGTTACAGATCATACCGACGGCGCCAATATAGGTTTTGGCGGAGGTACTCCAGCAAATATGACCCGGAGCGGAGCCAATTATGGCTACCAGTTCAGGTTTATGAACGACACTGGATATACCATAACCTTAGACAATAAAGCTGCCGGAATATCCGACAGTTTCAAGTACCAGGTGCAGGTTATACCTGATCAATATCCGGTAATACAATTACAACAATTTAAGGATACAATATCTGGCAAGCAGGTTGTTATCACTGGCACTGCAGGTGATGACTATGGTATCACCAGAGTGGCTTTTATTTATGAGGTCAGCGACAAAAACAGGCAGGTGCTTACGAAAAGTGTACCTGTAAAAATTACTCCGGGAGCCCTTACTTCATTCCAGCAGTACTTCGATATTCAGAGTCTGAACCTGCAACCGGGACAGAAACTGACCTACTTTATTGAGGCATGGGATAATGACGGAGTGCACGGTTCTAAATCGTCCAGGAGCGAAGTGATGTCATTTCTGATGTATGATGAAAAGCAGATAGATTCTGCGATCAATGAAAACTCCCGGCAGATCAATTCCGGCATCAGCAATGGTGATCAGAAATCCCAGCAACTGCAAAGTGATTATAAAGATATGCAGTCGAAAATGCTGCAAAGTGAAAATGTGGATTGGGACCAGAAACAGACCCTGCAGGAAATGATGAAGAAGCAGATGGACCTGAAGACCAATGTGGAGAACATTAAGCAGCGGTTTGAAGAACAGATGCAGCAGAGCGAACAGAAAAAATTTAGTGATGATCTTAAAGACAAACAGAAGGAACTCGACAAGCAGCTCGATAACCTGCTGAACAAAGAACTGAACGAGGAAATGAAGAAGCTCCAGGAGCTGATGCAGAAACTCAACAAGGATAAGGCAGTAGAGGCTATGCGTCAACTTGAGCAGGACAATAAGCTCTTCAAGATGGATATGGAGCGTATGCAGGAGGAAATGAAGAAGCTGGAAATGCAGATGCGCATGGAAGATATGGCCAACAAGCTGGACGACCTGGCTAAAAGAGAGCGGGAATTGGAAAAGGAAACAGAAAAGGCCGACCCAAACAAAGATGGCCAGAATGATAATACTAAAAAAGAAGATCAGGCTACCGATAAAAATAAGGACGATAAAGCAGGAGATAAGAAAGAAAGTGATAAAGGTGACAAAGTAAATAAAGAAGATAAAGCCGGTGATAAGAAGGCTGGTGATAAAGATGACAAGGCCGACAAAGCTGGTAAAGACGATAAAGCCGGGGATAAGGCCGGGGATAAAAAGGATGCCGGTAATGATAAAAAAGGTGACAAGGCCGGAGACAAACAAAAGAAAGATAATAAAGAGCTGAGCAAGGAACAAAAAGACATTAAGGATAAGCTGGATAAGGCAATGAAGGAGGACCTTAAGGAAACCCAGAAGCTGGCAAAGGAAACCAAGCAGAACGACCGGATGGAAGAAGAAGAAAAAGACGGGAAGGATGCGGAGGAAGACATGAAAGACAGCGAGGAAAATCTGGATAAAAAGGAAAATAAGAAAGCCAGCAAATCGCAGAAAAAGGCCGCCGATAAAATGGAGAAAATGGCGAAATCCATGCGATCAAAAGCAGCAGCAGGTGGTGGCGGTCCGGAGGAAATAGATATTGACATCAAAGCTACCAGACAGATACTGAGTAACCTTATCAGGCTTTCATTCGATCAGGAAGACCTGATGGAAAGCGTGCGCAAAACATCACCGGCTAGCCAGACATACGTTGCTAACCAGGACGAACAAAACCGCCTCCATACCAACTCTATTATGATACGCGACAGTATGTTTGCCCTCAGCAAGCGTGTCATTAAAATATCCGAAAATGTGAACAGGGAAACCAGCAACCTGGAGTATAACATGAAAAAAGCGGTTGACCATCTGGAGAACCGCAAGAGGGATATGGCGCTCACAGACGAGCAATATGTTATGACCCATACCAACAACCTGGCGCTGATGCTGAATGAGATACTGGCCAACCTGATGCAGATGCAGAGCGAAGGCAAAAAAGGTGGTTCTGGTGGTGCCTGCAGTAAACCTGGCTCTGGTAAAAAGCCAAGTAAAGGACCTGGCTCTCAGCTCTCTGATATTATCACCGAACAGCAGCAGATGGGCGAAGGGCTCAAAAAAGGAATGAAACCCGGACAAAAACCAGGCGACAAACCGGGAGAAGGACAAGGCAATAAACCCGGAAGCAAGCCGGGACAAGGACAGAAAGGCGGCCAGGGCAATCAGACAAATGGCGAAAATGGCGATGCCGAACTATTAGCTCGCCTTGCCGAGCAGCAGGCATCTATACGTCGACGCATACAGGACCTTGCCAGCGAACTCAACAGCAAGGGCCTTGGCAACAGCAAAGAACTGCGCGAGATACAGGAGAAGATGGACAAAAACGAAACCGACCTCGTAAACCGTCGCCTCACGTCTGAAATGCTGATGCGCCAGAAGGAAATAGAAACTCGAATGCTTGAAGTACAGAAATCGCTCCGTGAGCAGGAACAGGACGACAAGCGCTCCTCAAAAAGTGCACAGGATATGAGCCGGCCCGTGCCCCCTGCCCTCCAGAAGTACATAACAGACCAGCAACAACTCCTTGACCTCTACAAAACCGTACCCCCACAGCTAAAACCTTACTACAGGGATATGGTGGAGCAGTATTTTCATATTATTGGGAATAATACCAAATAGCCTAATATAAATCGGCATTGGTATTCTTTGCGGCCTCAAAAATAACATTTGCATATAGCGCCTTCGCGCCTTAGCGTGAGATTTTTTCATGACGTTCTTTATAGTCTATTCGTTATAAGTAGGGCTGGTAGCTTAACAAATTAGGAACAAAAAAAAATGGGAAGCAATGCCCCCCACTTTTATAAAACTATATTCAAATAATCATTACTGCAAAAACGGCATCTTCACCACCTTTGCCTTAATAGCCTTGTCCCTGATAGAAATATAAATATCGGTACCGGCAGCAGCATTTTCTTTTGTTACATAGCCCATGCCAATTGCCCTGTTCAGGCTAGGTGATTGAGTACCTGATGTTACTACACCTATCTCCGTTCCTGATGCATCCTGAATGATGTGCCCATGGCGTGGTATGCCTCGGTCTACCATTTCGAAACCTACCAGGCATTTGGCAACGCCGTTTTTCTTCTGGCTTTCAATCTGGGCGCGGTTGGTAAAGTCTTTGGTGAATTTGGTGATCCAGCTAAGGCCTGCTTCAATTGGGCTGGTGGTATCATCAATATCATTGCCATACAGGCAGAAACCTTTTTCCAACCTAAGGGTATCGCGTGCAGCAAGGCCCACAGGCTTCATGCCATGAGGGGTACCAGCTGCAAATACTGCAGTCCACACCTTTTCGGCATCGCCATCTTTATCTTCAAAATATATCTCTACCCCACCCGCTCCGGTATAGCCGGTTGCGCTCACAATTACATTCTCCACACCGGCAAAAGTACCTTTGCAGAAGGTGTAATACTTAAGCCCTGTAAGGTCCATATCGGTAAGGGTTTGCATATATTCGGTAGCCTTTGGCCCCTGTACTGCAAGCAATGCAGTCTTGTCAGATATATTATGCATCTCAACACCCTCAGTATTGTGGCTGCTGATCCAGTTCCAGTCCTTATCAATGTTCGAAGCATTCACTACCAGCATATACACCTTGTTCTGCTCCACACAGTATACCAGTAGGTCATCCACTATGCCACCAGTATTATTCGGCAGGCAGCTGTATTGCGCCTGGCCATTGGTCAGTTTAGATGCATCATTAGTGGTTACCCTTTGAATCAGGTCGAGCGCCTTATCGCCTTTCAGCATAAACTCGCCCATATGGCTCACATCAAACACACCGGCGTTGTTACGCACACAGTTATGTTCTTCATTAATGCCTGTATAGGAGATCGGCATATTATAGCCTGCAAATTCGGCCATCTTGGCGCCCAGCGCAATGTGTTTTTCTGTAAACGGTGTGTTCTTCATATGTCCCTTAGTTGAATCGGGTGCAAAAATAATCGGTTTTTAGAACTTTCTGTGAATTATAATGCTTGCCGTTAAAAAGGAGTAAAGAAAACCGGCAAGCGCAAGCAGAATAACTGAAAATAAGCAGTCCGGAAGGCAAGACCGCAAAGCCTTCATTTCAGGTATTGCACAATTTTTGCGGTTTCTGATTTAGTTAACTTGTTCAGATCATCATCACATAAAGTAAATCAAAAAATAATATTTCACCCCTCCGTTGTTTACATAAATTCAATAGCTCACCGATGGGCTTCACCACAATGTCGTTAAATTAAAAACAAAAGGTTATCCGATCAGCAATAAAGAAAAAGCAGTGAAATGCATCACCCAAAGCACTAAACCCACATCTTATACATACAAAAAGGATTACTATCTGATCCAAAACAGATAATAATCCTTGAATATAATTTCAGAATACCTTAATTCAAATCAGGCTGTGGCGTATAACGCAGATATGGCTTAATTTCTCTCACACCTTTGGGGAATTTCTTAATGGCATCTTCAGTTGAAATAGTTGGTACCACTATTACCTCTTCACCATTTTTCCAGTCTACCGGAGTAGCTACGCTATAATTAGCAGTCAGTTGCAAAGAATCTATAACCCTGAGAACTTCAACGAAATTCCTGCCGGTAGATGCCGGGTAAGTAATGTATAATTTCAGTTTCTTATCTGGACCAATTATGTATAATGATCTTACCGTAGCTGTCATAGATGCATTTGGGTGAATCATATCATACAAGGTAGCCACCTTACGGTCTTCATCTGCTATAATCGGGAATTCCACATTAGTGTGCTGTGTTTCATTAATATCTTTCACCCAACCCTGGTGTTTGTCAAGCGGGTCAATACTTAAAGCAAGTACCTTTACATTACGCTTGTCAAATTCAGCTTTAAGTTGGGCAGTACGGCCAAGCTCTGTAGTACAAACAGGCGTATAATCGGCGGGATGCGAGAACAATACGCCCCAACTATCGCCTAAATACTCATAAAAATTGATGTCTCCTATTGTGGTTTTTGCGTTGAAATCGGGAACCAAATCCCCCAGGTGTAATGACATAAAATTTTGTTTTTAGAATTGCAAAGTAAGTGATTTATTAAAGATAAAAGGGTATGATTCTAATCAGTTTTACTAAATTTCATATGTCATATTTTCGATACAACTAAAGGAATTATTGAAAAGGACATCAAATTTTAAAACCCCACTCCCATACCAAACTCACCATACTGCGCCACAATTTCATGGGTAAGCAGAAAAGCAGATACAAAAAGCTCTTTTAGCGGGCCACGCTCCTGCCTGATGAGATAAATGTTTGTACCCAGTTTTTCATAAAAAGGGTCAAACTTCAACCATGTCTGATGATAATAGCAGCCCAGTTGCGCTACCAGCCCGAAGCGGCCCACCAAACATTCGTTACCGGCAAAAATGGCCCCGTCCCACGAGTGGCCCATTTCATGGCCATATTCTACACCATAATTTTTAAGAAAGGCATATACATCGCTGTGGTATGCATAATCAAACCCGCAAAAGAATTTATTCATGCTTTGCCACCGCCTGCTGACATAAAAAGTGGTAATATAACTTGGTACGGTAAGACTATCTTTTGCCCTCGCCTCATTAAATGCTACACCAATTCTCGCCTCAACCAGCCAACGTTTTTTAAGTTTCGGCAGGTCCCGCAGCATTGGTTTTGGCCTGCAGGTAACAGGAAAATACTGCACACCCGCATGTATGCCACCCATATTCACGCCGAGGTTGGGCTGGTGCAAATCACCATTCGAGATATGGGTAAAATTAGCGCCAAACTGCAGATGCCAGTGCTCATCCATATGTATTTTCAGGTCGGTCATTAAAATGGCAAAATCATTAAAATGTGTACCTATAGCTGTATTAAGGGTATCAATAGGATATATTCTCTGGTATTTTTTGGTAACATAGGCTACCCCATCTCCAAACCTGAAAGTCCATTCCAGGTTTTTCCAACGCAATATCGGTATTTGCAGATCGGGATAAATACTTATGCAATGACCGAATACAGCATTATTACCATAGCCAGTATAGGTAATGCCTACTCCCCATACCGGGAAATTGCGGCGCTGGTGCCACTCCTTTTTACCAAATGTTTTACTACTGAAATTCACGTCCAGGGCATTTGATAAAGCAGGAATAGGCGCAGTAAATTTTTTCTCATGCCGGATGATCTTACCTGATATAAGATTGGCTTCAATCCCCAAACCACTGCCTGCAGGATTGCATTCCTGAGCCAAAGAAACAGTAACAAAGTAAACACCGGAAATCAGTGCAAATAAAACGGATAAACCCTTAAACATAGCTATACTGCAAATATAGATTCTATTTGGTTCTGAAGAAACAATCATGCCAAACAGAAGTATTAACATATTATATCGCAGATTACCGATTAATCTGCCTACTTTTAGCATTAAATTAAAAAATAATGAAAAAATTTATTCTGATTACGTTATTAGCTGCAGGCATAACTGGTAC
>CAIVEH010000079.1 GCA_903904855.1 uncultured Bacteroidota bacterium
GATGAATATCACTTTAGATATAACAGAAGACAAAAAATGGGAGTAATCTTTGATACCCTTATAAAAAGAATGGTCAAAAATGATCCAATACGCTTGTTATCAAAGGATTGATATTGCGACCTAAGTGCCTATACCTATTAAATTATTTTAGTGCTTGTAAATAATGCTAAAATCATTGTTTATCTTTACACAATGTTTTACCGGCGAAAAGTAATATTGGCTTTGTTACAGCAATTCGACAACTTGGGTAAAACTCAGGTTCAAAAGTTGTTATTACTATTTTGCCAAGAACAACAAAAGCCCGAATATTCATTTGTTCCTTACAAATATGGAGCTTACTCTTTTTCCCTTGCAGCGGACCTTTTTGCCATGGAAAAGCAAAACCAGATATCTGTTATAAATCAAAGAATTAATAAAATAGGTGGTATAGATTATATCAGTCAGCTAAAAGAAAAAGATCAGAAAATATTAACAAAAATAAATATATTACATAAAAAAAAGAGCTATACTGATTTGATCAAATATACCTACACTAAATTTCCCTATTATGCTATCAACAGTACTATTGCAGATAGATATTTATCTGCTGAACAGCTTAATAATGTAAATTCTTATAAACCAGCACCTACCAGAACGGTATTGTTTACAATTGGTTATGAAGGAGTGTCATTAGAAGAATATCTGAATAAGCTGATTCAGAATGGAGTAAAAGTTTTAGTTGATGTCAGGAATAATCCAATAAGCATGAAGTATGGATTTAGTAAATCTCAGTTAGTCACATCATGCAATAGTGTAAGTATTGAATATGTTCATTTCCCTGAGGTTGGTATCCTCTCTGAGCAAAGGCAGCAGTTGAATAATCAGGCGGATTATGACAGTTTATTTGAAATTTATAAATCAAAAAATCTCAAAAATACAGTTGAAACACAGCACAAGATTCTAATTCTGTTACAAAAATATAAAAGAATCGCTCTCACCTGTTTTGAAGCTAATATTTGTCAGTGTCATCGTAAGCATCTTGCAGAAGCTATTTCAATTCTTCCGGAATTCTTTTATGAACTAAAACATCTTTGATATGGCCTTGATGAAAGTTTTAATTACTGTTAAAACATACCCAACTTTATCAAATAAATATGATGAGTTAGTCTGTACAGCTGGATTTCGCGAAGATGGTACATGGATAAGAATTTACCCAATCCCTTTTCGTAAATTGGAATATGATAAGCAATATAAGAAATATGATTGGATAGAAATAGATTTAGAAAAAAACACATCAGATTTCAGATCAGAAAGCTATAAGCCCAAATCAATAGATGATGAAATTAGTATTATTGGGAGCTTAAGTACTGAGGACAATTGGAGCCTGAGAAAAGAAATAGTATTAAAAAATATTCATGAAAATCTTAAAAACCTTATTGCTGAGGCAAAAGATAAAAATAAGCTCACTTCGCTGGCAGTATTCAAACCAAAAAAAATAATTGATTTTACTATTGAGAAAGTTGATTCAAATTGGGATAAAAAAAAGCTTGATAAATTAAAGGCAAATGCTCAGCAGTTAAATCTATTTAAAAATTCTGAAAATCCATTTGAAGTAGTAAATAAATTACCCTATAAATTTTCATATAAATTTTTGGACAATGAAAATCAGGAGAGTACCTTGATGATTGAAGATTGGGAAATATGTGCTCTTTATTGGAAAATGTTAGAGAAGCATTCTAAAAATGAAATTAAGGCATGTGATGAAGTTAAGAAAAAGTACTTTTACGATTTTGCAAAAACAAAAGACCTTTATTTTTATTTGGGTACAACTAGAGAATTTCATCTGATCGCACCAAATCCATTTGTTATCATTGGGGTATTTTATCCAAAGATAGAGATTCAAGGTTCGCTTTTTTAAAAGTCATCTATACACATTATTTTTAAGTCTGCTCCAAGTTTCCCTCCTGTCGTAACAGATATCTCTACTATACATGTAGAAATTTTCCAGACTAGTGCGAGTAGCCATACTGTTTATGCAGCCTACCCGTCTATGCAATCTCACCAGTTTTCAACAGGCCTTTTCTCCCACCGCGGCGGTTGGTGCCATTTCATCCACTATTTCATCACGCGAGGAGTATAACCAAACCTACACAACTTCTCCTTATCTTTAACCACACAACAATTACTGATTGAACAATACAATCGAACTTACCAAAACCATCCGTTTGCTTTCCAGAACAGGCCTCATTGCAGCAGGTTTAATTCTGGCAGGTTTGTTTATTTCGTGTTGTTGTTTTCTGTTTTCTGGTCACGATCAGTTGGCCCACTGGTATCTGGGCCTGAATGCGCCTTTCTATAAAAGCAGCGTATGGAGTACTTCGTTTTTTACAAAAGGAATAAAGAGTGATGGGAATATCTATTGCATACTGGCTTTGCTGGTAACAGGCTTTTTTTTATGGCTTACCTGGTCGCGGTTTAAAAAACGGAACAGCCAGCCATCCACGTTCTCCATCACTTACAATACTGCCGATATTATCCCGGTATTGCTCAGCCTTCTTAGCACCATCCTGCTATGGCTATGGGGAAACAGAACCGCCCTGCCTGCCAGCGATGAGGTTTTTTCGGCGCTGAATGTAGCTGCTATTCATCCTTTGCAGGCAGTATCTTACTACATGCTGCCCAACAATCATTTATTCTTTAACCTGCTCAACAACCTTGTCTTCCATTTCTGTGCCGATAAGGTCTTTACAGGCAGGCTTATTTCCCTTTTGGCTTATGCCACCCTTATTTTAATACTCTATTACTGGCTCAAAGACCTGATTAAAAACCGGTGGCTGGCGTTGCTGGTGAGTATCACATTGGGGTTGCAGTTCCAGGTTTGGGGGTTCAGTTTCCAGGCCAGGGGTTACGAAGTTTATCTGCTGGCAGAGTGGGGGATGGTCATTTCTTTATTCCGCTACCTGTTGTCGGGCAATGATAAATGGCTTCGATGGAATGTGCTCAGTTGCACTGTGGGCTTTTTCTGCCTGCCATCCTTCCTGTATTTCTACCTGGCGCAGCTGGCTTTTGTGGTCATTTACAGGCTTGTATATAAAACCAAGGACCTCCTGTTTTGGAAACACCAGTTGGCAACTATCGGCTTGACCTATCTGTGCTACCTGCCCATGCTGTGTTTTTCGGGCGTTGAGGCCATTACGAAGAATAGTTATATTGTAGCCATGGGCGCTTTCAAAGACAAGGGCCGGCTGGCCTTTGCACAATGGATGTTTACGTATGTGCAGCCCTACATCACCCATATTTTTTCCGACCTGCAATGGAACAATGTTCCGGTAAGTATGATTCTGTATTTTCTTCCTCTGCTGCTGATTTTTAACAGGAAAAACAAGGCTAATGTTGTTTTCGGCCTCCTGTATGCCTGTATGTGGCTTTGCTTTTTTGGTGTAGTAATAGTTATGCTTCGTTTACCATTCGAGCGCAATCTTACCGGCCAGTACAGCTTCACGCTGCTAGGGGTGTTGTTGGTAGCCTTGTGGTTGGCCGATGCGTTGGCCCGGCTAGGCAAAACCGCATTTGTAAAATGGATACTCTTCCCCGGCATTACATTATTATTTGCCATTCATTTTCTGCGCACCAATGAGTTTTTTCTCAAAGACACACTTTACGAATATGATGTAAATGCCTATTACAAAGAAAAGACCCTATGGCTTGCTAACCTGCCCGCCGGCAGCACAGTAGCTTTTTCGGATGAAGATTTTTATTCCTATTTCGTCTGCCTCAGGAGCGGCTATAAAGTGAGCCGTTACCCCACAGGTATGGAGCAGTATTATATTAAAGAAGCCTTTGAAGAGATACCTCAGCCATATACAGCTAATTATGAACTGGCCAAAAAGCAGGATGGAAATGAGATCTGGAAACGGAAATGATACCAAATAGATTATAAAGAATAGCATGAAAAAATCTCACGCAAAGGCGCGAAGGCGCAATATGCAAATGTCATTTTTAAGGCCGCAAAGAATACCAATGCCGATTTATTATACCAGTTTGGTATAAACAGGATGCCTAAAATTACTAATACAAATGGCTCGCATCTTGCAAGCCATTTGTATTAAATTACATTTATTTCATTTCTTTAAGCTGTCGCTTCGGGTTTACCGCCACCCTCTGGCCTGTCGGTACGCTCTGGCCTGTCTGGTCTTGGCCTGTTGGGGCGGTTCCTGTTGGGTCTTGGCGGCCGTGGGCCTTGTTCACCAGGTGCTGCAGGTTCAGTTCCATCGGCAGGTGCTGGTTTAGGCCTGTTTTGCTGTGGTTGTTGCTGAGGTCTTGGCTGGCCTTGTCCCTGCCCTTGCTGCTGAGGCCTTGGCTGGTTTTGCTTAGGTTGCTGGTTGGGGTTTTGAGGCTTGCTGCCTTCAGGTCTTGGGCCTTGTGGGTTTCTGCCCTGCTGCTGTGGCCTGTTGCCTTGTGGTCTGCCTTCCTGAGGCCTGTTGCCTTGCGGTTTGCCCTCCTGCGGATTGATCTCCTGGGCTGCACCCTCGGCAGCTACCGGAGGCTTGCCACCCTGGTTGCCCTGCGGTCCTTTATTGCCCTGTGGTTTTGGTCCTTGCGGTCCTTTGCCTTGTTGCCTGTTGCCACCCTGGCCACCTTGCGGTCCGCCAGTTCCGCCTTCCGCATTTTGCTTGCGGGCATCGGGGTTATGGCTGCCGCTCTTATTGCCGGTACCGTGTTTTTTCTTCTTGCCTTTTTCCAGGTTCTTGAGCGTTATGGTGCCTACGTCGTTCACATAGCCCATATCGGCTACCTTTCCCGCCTTCGATTCCTTGGTTTCCAGTTCCACAGGGTGCAGCTCTTCAGCTTTCTGGCCCAGTTTGTTCTGTTTCTGTATTTCCTTCACACGCTCTATGCTCAGGGGATACTGCTTGTTGTTATCCGAATAGCTGTACCACATCAGATTTTTGAATATATCTCTTTTCTGCAGGTGTGCTACTCCCTTTACGGTTTCCAGATGCTCGGCATGATCCGGGAACACCGAGAGGGCATCCATATAGGTATCCAGTTCGTAGTTCAGGCAGCATTTCAGCCTGCCGCACTGGCCAGATAGTTTGGTCTGATTGATCGATAAATTCTGGTAACGGGCAGCTGTGGTATTCACCGATTTGAAATCGCTGAGCCAGGTACTGCAGCACAGTTCCCTGCCACACGATCCGATGCCACCCACCTTACCACTTTCCTGCCGGGCGCCAATCTGTTTCATTTCCACCTTCATTTTGAAGTCGGTGGCAAATACGCGTATAAGTTCCCTGAAGTCAACCCGCTGGTCGGCGGTATAAAAGAAAGTACCCTTTTTGCTGTCGGCCTGAATTTCCACCTCGCACAGTTTCATATCCAAGTTCATACTGCGGGCTATGGCACGGCTGCGGATCAGTATTTCGGCCTCCCGCTCTTTTTGCCTGGTAGCTGCTTCCAGTTCCTCATCGGTAGCCGGGTGCAATACGCGTTTCGATACATCAGTTTCCCTTACGCCGTATTTTTTAAGCTGTAGTTTCACCAGTTCGCCTGTAAGGCTCACCTGGCCAATATCATAACCGCCAACGCCCTCAACGGCAAACCAGTTGCCCTTTTCGAGTATGTGGTGAGTATTGTTTCTGAAGAATTCCTTACGGCTGCCCCTGCTGAAAGTTACTTCAACTACCGGGTAAGGTTTGGCTGCATCGTGCAGCGGCAAGGCATTGAGCCAGTCATATACATTCATCCGGTTGCAGCCGCCTGTACTGCAGCCACCATTACCTTTGCAACCGCCGGGCTTGCCACTGGCGCCCGTTCCGCAACTGCCACATCCCATCTTGAAAAATTATGTCGAGCCGTGTTCAAAAAACCTTTCCTGAAAAAAATAAAAAATACACCGCAACTATCGTTGCTTCCACCCTGCACAGGTTACTTTTACTTACCGCCTGTTGTTAAGAAATAATTACTAAAATACAAACTTACGGAAAAAGATTGGAAAGGGGGATGTGGAAATTTGGTAGGGGAGATGATCAGACGTCAATATAAGACTTGCGTATCTTTTATTCTGGCTGTGCAATTTTATTTGTAGCTCACATAGATTTGGATTGTGGCTCAAATTGAGATTGATTTGAGCTCTATTTGGGGTTGATTTGTGCTTTATTTGGGGTTGGGGTGAGCTTGAATATGCTTTTTTGTTTGAACGAAGGGAAGATTGTATCTGTTCTAATTAATTGAATTGTCTCAAAAAACTTCCCACAATTTCCACCCCAAAATTCTTCTAAGCCATTACTTATCAATTTCTTATCGCAAACCAAATTTGTGGATATCTTGCTTTTATAATTTCAACCATCCATTTTACCTTTGGGTCAGAATTTAAGGCCCGCTCTGGAAGGCTATTTTGCCCGATATCAGAGCTGAAAATTGCAAACTAATCATCATAAATTGCCCAGGTTCCAAAAAATTTCCGCTTGAAAAAATTAAACAGTTGATATTGAATAAGTTGTGCTAAATTTTATTGCAAAATTGGGTGTTTTTTGCAACTTTTTGCAACGATTTTGCTGGTTTTTGCAATGATTTTGCAACTTTTTGCAGGGGGTTGATACTAAATACTTTAGACTTAATACTAACGACTACATACTAACGACTAACTACTTCAAAAAATGGACCACGATCTCAAAGTTACCGGCACAGCAGCCATCAATGCCACTCCTGAAAGAGTTTGGGAAGTACTCACCAACCCTGAGCTTATTAAAGAATATTTGTTCGGAAGCGAAACTGTTACCAACTGGCAGGTGGGTAGCCCCATTGTTTTCCAGGGCGAGTATAACGGCCAGAAGTACAGCGACCATGGCATAATTTTATCATTTATTCCTGCGCGGGAATTACAATATTCTTACTGGTCAGCCTTCTATGGTGTAGAAGATAAACCTGAAAATTATGCCATAGTTACCTGCCTGGTCGATGTTATAGATACTACGCATACGCAACTTCAGTGGATCATGCAGGGCTATACCTCAGAAGCCGGTTACCAGCATTCCCTCCAGGGTATGGATGCATTTATGAACCAGATAAAAGGGATTGCAGAAAGATAAGAAGGGATTATATATTCGCGATAATAGATTTGTCAACTTTTAAAAAGTTGACAAATCTATATATAGTGTTTTATAAAGTGAAAATTGGAATTCGGAACCTGAATATTATCCAGCAAATACCGGATAATCGGTATACCCCTCTGCCCCCGGAGTATAAAACAGGTTCATCTTCAGGTCGGTAGAAAGAGCATGATTATTCTTCATCCTGTCTACCAGGTCCGGATTGTTGATGAACGGACGGCCAAAAGCAATCAGGTCGGCAATCTGTCCGGGCTGAATATCAGCCTCAGCACGTTCCAGATTATAATTGCCGCACTGTATAATGGTGTTCTTAAAGTTGTTGCGGATCTTTACCTTTATCTCATGTGGCACTGCCGGAGCGCCCATACCCGAATGATCTACCAGGTGCAGATAAGCTATATCCAGTGCATTCAGTTCTTTCGTCAGATAATCGTACTCAGCATCAATTTCGGGATAATGTGGCATATCGCTGGCCACGCCATAGGGCGATAACCGTATACCTGTCCTGTCTTTGCCTATTGCTTCAGTAACTGCTGCCACTACTTCCAGCACAAAACGGCAACGGTTTTCAATGTTGCCCCCATAATTATCAGTACGGATATTGCTGAACGGTGAAAGAAATTGCTCCAGCAGATAGCCATTGGCGCCATGTAGTTCTACACCGTCAAAGCCGGCTTCTATGGCGTTTTTAGCTGCTGTTACGAACTCGTTTTTAGTACTGACAAGGTCTTCGGCTGTCATAGCTTTTGGCACTGTATGATCCTGCATCTGCAGGGTATCGGTCCACATCTGGCCTTTAGCCTGCACTGCCGATGCCGATACTACTTGCGCTCCCTCAGGCATATTGGCTATATGGCTAATACGGCCCGTATGCATCAGTTGAACAAATATTTTACTCCCTGCCTGGTGCACAGCAGAAGTAACTTTCTTCCACCCTTCCACCTGTGCCTGGCTGTAAATACCAGGTATGCGACTATAACCAAGGCCATTGGGCGATGGGGAAGTTCCTTCAGTTACTATCAGTCCGGCACCTGAGCGCTGGCGGTAGTATTCGGCCATCAGGTCGTTGGGAATGTTACCTATGGCACGGCTACGGGTCATAGGCGCCATTACTATATGATTGGCCATTGATACTGATCCGGTCTTTGCCTCCGAAAAAAGGATGATTTTATCCATAATACTTATTTTTATTTTTCTGATTATTAATCGTTTAGCGCAGCAAAATTACCACAATTCAAACTGAAACAACTGACTGTTTATATAAAAGGTTGTTATGGGCTGTTAATCAAATAATAATGCTCGTTTATATCTAATATGGGGCTTAGATTTAAGTCTTCGGTAAACAGAGTAGGGCCTAGATGTTCGGTTTCTGAAAAAGCTGCAATATTTACCCCTGACATCGTTTATTTAAAAATTAGCTAAACACACAATGATACCTTCAAAACCTTAAATTTGTCTGTAATTCATTTATGCCATTACTGAAACGGGCGCTCTTTTGCTGCTTATTATTTATTCACCCCACCTTATTTGCCCAGGTAAATGATACCAGCGCACATGGCGGCGCTTTGCTTAAAACCCAGATACAGGATGCTGATGTGCTGCTCATAGATACTACAGCTCTGGTGCAGGCCGACAGTGCAAGGATCAAAAGGTTACAGGCCCTGCAAGATAGCCTCGAGCATGCAAAAAAAATAAGACATACAGGCTACATCATCAACGGTAAAGTGGCTGATATGAATACCGGTGAGGGTGTGCCATTTGCTACCGTCAATTTTCCTCATTCCGCCATAGGCACCCCTGCCGACCTTGATGGAAACTTTATTCTCAAGTTTGAAAAACTGCCTTCAGATACCCTGCAGATTACAGCAATGGGCTATAAACCTGCAAGAAGGATTCTGAAGAAAACGCAGTTTGACTTCAACTACATTATAGAAATGGAGCGGGCCAATACGGCTCTGGATGAGTTCGTAATACACGCCGGAGAAGACCCTGCCATTACGCTGATGAAGCATATTATTGAGCGCAAGCCATACAATAACCCCGATAAGGTAGAGAACTATAATTACCTCGCCTACAACAGACTGGAGGCCGATCTGCAAAGGCTCACCAGGGCTCAGTTCGAAAAAATACCCATGCTCAAAAGCTACTCGTTTATTTTCGATAACCTCGATACAGTTTCTGATACAAAGCCCTATCTGCCACTCTACCTTACCGAATCTATTTCTGATTTTTACTTTCAGCGTAACCCTAAAAAACAGCGGGAGTTCATAAAAGGTACTATGGTAAAAGGTGTGAACAATGAAAATATTGATAAGTACCTGGGTTCCATGTATCAGAACGTGAATATTTACAAAAATTATGTTGCGGTATTCGATAAAAAGTATGTGAGCCCTATCAGCGATGCCGGATTATTTTATTACAAATATTCAATTAAGGATACCCAGAAGGCTTATGGATACAATATCATACTGGTGCAGTTCATGCCAAAAAGGGAAGGGGAGAACTGCTTTACAGGTGATTTCTGGGTAGCAGATTCAGTTTATGCCATTCAGCGAATGAGTATGGATATACCCAAAACTGCCAATGTAAACTGGGTAGACAAGGTAAGCCTTTACCAGGAGTTTGCACCGGTAGATAGTATGTGGTTTCCGACCAAAGATAAGTTCATAGCCACTTTCAGCGCCTACAACTCCAATAAACTACCCGGCATGATAGGGCGTAAAACCACCACTTACCATAACGTTAAAATTAACGATACTTTTATTACCCATGTAATCGACAACCCTGATGTTAAAGAGGATGTCGTTCGGTCAGATTCCGCCAGGAAACGGACTGATGACTGGTGGAAGAATGTCAGGCCCGACAGCATGACCAAAAACGAGAAAGCAATCTATAAAATGGTAGATACCATTAATAGTATGCCTATTACCACCCTTTACAAAAACCTGATGAATTTTCTGATAAGCGGGGTAAAGGATTTCGGTCCGATACAGGTAGGTCCTTACTTTTATATTTATAGCCATAATCCGGTGGAAGGCAATCGTTTCCGGCTATCTCTGGGTACACCTAAGTCTATCAAGGATGCTCACTTCACAGGTTATCTTGCCTATGGCGACCATGATAAGCGGTTCAAATATGGCTTCACAGGGTTATGGCTAATGGAACGGCACCCCAGGGCCTACCTCTATGGCTATTATGTACATGATGTGAACCAGAGTACCAATTATTATGATCAGGTTGGCTCTGATAATATATTCAGCGCCTTGTTCCGCAAGGCTGGAATACCATGGAAACTGGCGTTCAACGATGAGCAGCGGTTGGAAGTGTATAAGGAATATTTTGGAGGGTTCAGTAATAAGCTCATTCTGAAGCACTCTCAGTTTACACCCTATGCGCCGTTGCCTTCAACCAATATTTTTGTCGACAACCATGGTCATCCTTCCACAAGCACTACCAGCAGTGAGGTTGGCCTGGAACTAAGGTATGCCTATAAGGAAAAATACGTGGAGGGGCAGTATCTGCGTTTAAACCTGGGGAGCAAATATCCCGTACTCAACCTCACCGTTTCTGCCGGAATTAAGGATGTCCTCAACAGTGGCTATGCCTACCAGAAGGCGCGCTTCAGCATGACAGAGAGTATCAATATACCGCCGTTCGGGCATCTGTACTACAATGTCTTTGCCGGTAAGTACTTCGGAACATTGCCTTATCCTTTGCTTGAAATACATCCGGGCAATGAATATCTCTATTACAACCAGTATGCTTTTGAAATGATGAACAGTTATGAATTTGTCAGCGATCAGTATGCAGGGTTCAATATTGAGCACAACCTGGGTGGAGGCCTTTTCAACCGGGTGCCGGCGCTCAAAAAATTGAAATTCCGGCAGTTCTGGACTGCAAAGGGAGTGGTAGGGTCACTAAGTAACGAGAATAAGTTGCTGAATACCGAAAAAGGTTTCCCTTTCCTGACATTGCAGGGAACTCCCTATCTTGAACTGGGTACCGGGGTCTCCAATATTTTCCAGGTTTTCAGAATCGATTTCGACTGGCGCGTTTCACCTGCTGCCCAGGTTAACGAGCCGTTGGCCAAGCATTTCGGGATTTTTGGCAGTGTACGGTTGACGTTTTAGTAGTTGCGTTTTCAAAAAGACAATTATTCACCTTTAAATTTTGTCTTTCCGGGAAAAAGCTGGTAATATTGCACTCCGAAATAAAAAGAGTACAGTTTGATAGTGTAACGGTAGCACCCCAGACTCAGTCTGTTAGTCCAGGTGTTTATAATACAATCAATTTTATTTTTTTTCATTTTTTGGGTAGTCTTATTTAAACTGATAGTTTTGCACTCCCAAAAAAAGAGTACAGTTTGATAGTGTAACGGTAGCACCCCAGACTCTGACTCTGTTAGTCTAGGTTCGAATCCTAGTCAAACTACTTGAATTATCAATTCCGCCTTGTAAATCAACGATTTATGAGGCGGTTTTGTTTTTGGGGTACACTATAGGGTACACTTTTGTAGATTTTGCGCCTTTTATTGCAAAAAGATATCCACAAATTTGTCTATAGGGTAGTTTCCGTCTGAATCCGGTTTTACTTTCGGATTAAAAATCCAAAAGAGCGAGTACCTTTGATTTAATCATTGTTTTATGAGCGACACCGGAGTAATAGATATAGAGAAAAATGGCGCTTACAATGAGCAATGGAGAAAACAACTATCCGGCAACGGGTTAAGTCCGGCTATAATAGTTTCCGTAAGGCTGGCGGAAAAGTAAGGCGTAAGGAAGGTTTTCGTAAAGATAACGATGCTCTATTGACCGAACATAAAGACGTTGTAAAATTATTGAAGCAAGGCTTTTCAGTTCGTAAGGTTATGAAACTGACTGATAAGAGCAGCGGCACCATACAGAAGGTAAAAAAATAATTTAACCATGGGAATTGATACCTTTATACGAACTGGTTGGGAGAGACCAAGAAATTGAATGAAATATATTTGGAAGAAACTATTGGTACTTTTCTTGGTTATACTTATACCATTTACTGCAACGGCAAGAGGTGAAGATAGCATCGTGTATTTGAAGAGTTCGCCGCTAATAAACGGATATACTTTGTTGCTAAAACGAATACTTAAACCAATAGAACCGGGTACCTATTGTCCCAATCGTGGCATTAGTATTTATTCTGATAGTTCGAGCATATTTTCCTTGTCTTGTGGGATAGTTATAGCTTGTTTTTCCTATGGTAGCGGCTTTAGTTTAATGGTAAAATCTCACGATACCTTTTTTGTTTACAACGGTGATAATGGTGAGACCAGTTTGAAAAAAGGCGATACTGTATTCAAACAAACGAAAATTGGATTATTATTAAAAGACACAGACGTCCATAATTATGAATTGAATTTCCAAATCTGGCTTCGCCGTAAAAAATCCAAGTCTGTTCCACCGATAGAATTGGAACCGGGGAAGGTATTAGGATACAGGGCTAAATCCATAAACTGATAGTTTTGAAATAAGACGAAATGCCTGACGTGTGTCTCCAATTTATACGCAGGTGGCAGATAGGTGGCAGACATTTTCGATTTTAACTAACACTTAACTAACATCAATTTATGATTTATATTTGCATATGTAAATCAGGTACTGATTAGTGTAAAACAACACAAATTAAGATATGCTTTTAAGTATCCTTGTCAAACTACTGCAAAGTGAAATAATATGCTGTAAATCAATGATTTGCAGCCTTTATTTTTTTATTACTGTACACTTACGGTACATTTTGATTCGTTTTGAAGTTTATCTGTTATATTTTTCTACGGAAAATTCAATGATCGGTTTTTTACTCTGAGTGCACAGACAAAATTATTCCCATGACTTTATTAGTAAATTTGCAGTGCGTATCAACAATGCATATCATAAACATTATTGGAGAAGGGGTGTCAAACCGGAGTATTTTGAACATTATCTGATGATGCACACCCCCCACGTTAGCGCACCAATTTTTTTGAAGATAAAAAAACGGCTATCTACCGTGAAATTTTATGGCAAATAAAAACATAGTGGAATTGGGTAAAGCTACCAGATTTATCACCACTAATCAACCTGCAAACAGAGGCCGCCCAATAGGCCGGAGAAATAGAAAAACAATCTTTCGGGCTATAACAAACCTGCGTGATGAGGAATTGATACATTTCAAGCTTACAGGCATGATCTGGATATAGTTAAACTCGGTAACCGCGCGCGCTAAACCAGGTATCCACATTTTATTGGCAGAAATTATTTAAAAATTTTCTTAAAACCTCTATAAGTTCTTTTTCTTTGGCAGTAACTTGGATAGTTACTAATTTGTTCTGTTTTTCAGATTCTATCTTAACACATGAACCTTTGTCGGTGGCAACGTGCTTATTATTTATTTTATTAATTAGAAGGGAAGAAAGCGAACGGGTCTTGGTATATTTTTTTTCCTGAATGAAAGGGTTGAAACCTTGCTCTAAATCATTTATCAATTGTGCCAATACAGATTCAATCAGCTGCCGTCTATCTTTAATGTTTTTAAGATGGATAAAAGATCGCAGTTTTACTTGTTTAATTTTTCCTGTATTGTCGTCATAAAATGGATAGCCTATGTACCACCTAAGTTTTAGTGCTTCTGGGCCGCAGGTCTGCCAGTATTTAGTACCTAATCGTTAAGATTGAAGCCGATTTTGGCAAGACTTTTTTTCATGTCTTTGGAAGCCCTTAACTGTAAAGGGTTTCAGCGATTTATTAATTGGGTTCAACTTTTAAAATAATAACAACGAACTTGATTAAGAAATACAGCTATCGCAAGATGATAAAAAGTAGTAAAACCCGCTAATCCTGTTTTGCTAAGGGTATTTCTCTTCCCCCGATTGTCTTCATCTTGAAGTGTCAAGCGTAAAACCAACTTGGTTCAAAAGGTGAACACATTTAAATAAAAAAAACAAAAGCGTAAAAAAGGAATAACCCGCAATCAAGCGGTAAAATGTATATCAAACATAAAACCTTTTTGGTTCTGGCTTGTCCAGGTTAGGTGATAAAACAAGTAAAAGCAAAGATTGTTTTAGGCATGGCGCAGTATTTGCCGAACAAAAACAGTCGAATTCCGATTTACCCCTCTAAAGTAATAAAACTCCAGATTCAAATTCGTATCTTTTTTGGAACGACATACATCTTGTGCAATTTAAACGTATATTGGCGCAGTTTCTCAACACTTGAAAAAACATTAATCCACAAACAAAAAAATTATGAATTATCCCGGAAATCTGATCAAACTAGGCACACAAGATGATGCCGTATGAGCAATTCAACAACAGTTGAGTAACAATGCGACCTACTTGGATATTATTGCAGAATTGTCGTTTATTGGTTTTAATAACCATAGTTAAATTGTATCGCTCAACAGCGGGAACACAAGAGTAAAACAATGGTAAGAATGTGAAGCGTTTTTAAAATTGTTTTGTTCATGCGCAATCCATGTTAGTACGAGCAATAATTTTTTATTACATAAAAATAAAATAATAAAAAAAATTTAATGCAATTTGAACGAGATATTTTCATCAGCTATGCGCATATTGACAACGAGTCTGTGATTGCCGACCAGCCAGGATGGATTACAGAATTTCATCGGGCTCTAAAAGTAATGCTCAGCCAAAAAATGGGAGGTGAGCCTAAAATATGGCGCGACCTGAAATTACAAGGCAATCAGGTGTTTGACAAAGAGATTGTGGACCAATTTTCAAACGCCGCAATCATGATCTCTATCCTTTCACCACGGTACGTAACTTCGGATTGGTGCAAAAAAGAGGTAAGCGAATTTTATGAGCTATGCAGCAGAAAAAACGAATTTATTATAAACAATAAGGCACGTGTATTTAAGGTCATCAAAAGCCCTATCAACCTAGAGGTCCAGCCCGACTACATAAAAAATATGATCGGGTATGAGTTTTACGAGACCGATCCTACTTCCGGAAACAAAAAAGAATTTTATCCGTTTTTAGAGCAATCAGCCAAAAACAATTATTATTTAAGACTATCCGATCTTGTTCAGCATATTTCCGACTTCCTCCTGGAGTTGAAAACGATAGACGCCGGGAGTACCGCACTACCTGTGCCGGTGGACCCCGGAAAGCAAGTCGCCCAGATTTTTCTCTCAGAAACAAGTTCTGATTCCAGGGAGATGAGGGATAATATCAAGAGGGAATTGGAGAGTCACAACTACAAGGTTTTGCCTCAAAGCCAGCTACCCCTTGATGAATCAATGCTAAAAAAAGAAGTGCTAAAATGTTTAAGTGAGTGTCAGTTCTCCATTCACCTGATAGGCAGCAAATATGGGATAATTCCTGAAGGTACCGAGAAGTCGATCATAGAGCTTCAGGCAGAGATCGCAGCCTCGGTTGCAGGGTCAGGTAAGCTGGACCAGCTCATCTGGGTACCAAAGAACGTGGATATTACGGAGGAAAAGCAGAAACGCTTTTTGAAAGACCTGAATGAAGGAAATAGCGCCCTGCTGAAGACAGCGGAACTTATAACTGAACCCATCGAGGTATTCAAGGAAGTTATCTTTGACAAGATAGCCGCAATGGAGAAAAAGAAAAATGCTACTGAAGCGCAAACTAAAGAAGTGTCAGACAAAATGGTGTACATCATCTGCGCTATCGAGGACCGCGAACTGGTAAAACCTGTGAGGCAGTTTTTTTTCGAAAACGGGATAGAAACAATGTTACCCATATTCGATGCTGACGCAGACGAAACGCAAATAAGGGAAGATCACATTGATAATCTTACTCACTGCAACGGCGCAATTGTTTTTTACGGAAATGGCACTGAGGCCTGGTTCAGGGGAAAAATAAAGGATTTTGACAAATACGGTAACAACCGGGACCAGCCCTTTTCGTTCAGATCGGTGTATATGGCCCCCCCATCAACCGAATCCAAAACCTTCTTTCTTAAGCCAGGTTGGGACGTGATCAATGGCATCAGTGAATTCGCGGGACCCGAATTTAAAAAATTGCTTTCAAAACTATAATGGCATGGGAATGAATATTGACGATGGATCATTCAACCCGTTCCCTGGATTACGGGCATTTGAAGAGGATGAGGATATCCTTTTCTTTGGGCGGGAAAAGCAAACGGACGAATTGCTAAAAAAATTACGGCTATCCCGGTTCCTGGCCATCATTGGGTCGTCGGGCAGCGGTAAATCATCATTGGTTAAGTCGGGCCTGCTACCTGCACTGCACAGTGGCATGATGGCAGGCGGCGTAGGGTCGGAATGGCGTATGGCTATTTTCAGACCAGGGGGCAACCCGATCGGAATGATGAATGCCGCATTGTCGAAAAAAGGAATACTGAGAGATTATGAATCGGCAGAGGATGAAGAAATCTTTACTTCAATAAACGAGGCTAATTTACGCAGAAGTAGCCTAGGTCTTGCGGAAGTCTATAAACAGTCGGGGCTTGATAAAAAAACTAATCTGCTGGTGCTGGTTGACCAGTTTGAAGAACTATTCCGCTTCAACAAGGATGAAAAAGAAATAGGTGAAAACAAGCGTGACTCAATCACCTTTATTAACCTGCTTATTAAAGCAGCGGAGCAGAGAGAATACCCCATTTTTATTGTAATAACGATGCGCTCGGATTTCCTGGGCGATTGCACTGTATTCCGTGGTTTGCCCGAGACCCTCAATGAGGGCCAATACCTGATACCGCGAATGACACGCGAGGAAAGAAAAGAAGCTATTACCGGGCCCATTGGAGTAGGGGGCGCTAAGATCAGCCCGGCACTGCTAAACAGGCTGCTGAACGATGTAGGCGATAACCCCGACCAATTACCACTGTTACAACATGCGCTCATGCGCACATGGGAGGCATGGAAGGCCCGGCGGGAACCCCAAAGCCCGATAGATATAGTAGATTACAACGCTACCGGAACAATCAGCGATGCACTTTCAATACATGCCGAGGAGGCTTTTAATGAGCTTGCTGGTCAGAGGGAAAAGAAAATATGCGAGACGATATTCAGGGAGCTTACTGAAAAGGGGGGCCTGGTCAGTGGTATCCGCAGGCCGCAACTGATTGCTGAGTTGTGTGTTACTACAGGCGCTACCGAAAACGAGATTGCAAACGTTATTGATGTATTTGCAAAAAGGGGCAGAGGGTTCCTTACCAGGGCTCAGGCAAAAACCGGAGTAATTGTCGACATTTCTCACGAAAGCATTATGAGAGTATGGATCCGGCTGATCAGCTGGCTTAAAAATGAAGAGGAGGATGCAAAAATCTATCTAGAGCTGTGTGAGGCAACAAGAAAACGCCAGGCCCCAGGCCACAGTGATTTTGTATTGGCCGGCCCTGAATTGCAAATAGCGCTGAAGTGGAATGACAACAATCCAGCTATAGAAGCATGGTCGAAGCGATACAATGATGAATATGATTCGGTCAGGTTATTTCTTGAATATTGCAGGAACATCCGCGATAAAGAAATAAAGCATAAAGAAAACCAGGCGAGGCTGAAACAACGGAATGCCAGAAGGGTAAATATCGTATTTATGATATTTGGGCTTATTTCAAGCACGTTAGCATTTATAGCTCTAGATAGTTCTTTAAAGGCGGAGAAAAAAACTAAGGAAGAAAGTATAGCAAGAAAAGAAGCGGATAAACAAAAGGACCGTGCTTCGAAAGCGGCCATTGCAGCTGAAGCCAGCGCAACTAGCGCAAGGCTGGCCGAAACCGAGGCCAAAAAGGAAAGAGAAAAGGCAGACACGGCAAAGGCAAAGGCAATCGATGCGCTTAATTATGCCAAGTACCAGAAATCCGAAGCTGAAAGACAGGCCAACATCGCTAAACTACAAACTGACACTGCAAAAATAAACCTGGCAATGGCAAATGATGCTACGAAAGATGCAAATAATCAAAGAACTAAAGCAGAATACAACGAGAACAATGCAAAAATTGCAACGAATACTGCTGTAGGCCTTCAAAAACTTGCGCAATCTAAAAACATGGCCAATGAAGCCATAATGATGAATGACATTGACTATATCAATTGCCTCAACCTTTCGCTTAAAGCATATGATGATCACGAAAAAAATGGTGGCGATTTCCAGGACAATGCCATTTACAATGCACTTTATCTTAGTTGGAGAAATTCAAAGCAAATAAGAGACAGCAATCATTTTAAACAGCATAAAGCACCGGTCAGGTCCATGGCGGGCCTGTACAACCGGCAAATTGTATTTTCCGGCGACGAAACAGGGAAAATTATAATGTCGCGGAATGACAACGGTATCCTCAGAAAAATGCCGGGGTCTAAAAAATCCCCTGAATTATTAGCAGGTCCAGAGATCAGGGCTTTGATTGTAAGTCCGGGCAATTCCTATTTGCTGGCGGTATCGCTAAATGATGCAGTTCTTTTCGACCTTAGAAAGCTTGATTCTATTCAGAAATTTCCAGCGGTGCATTGTTCAGGATATGGAAAACATGGCGCTTTCCTGGACGACACCTCTTTCGTAGTTCAAACTTCCGAATGGCTTGTAAGGTTCAAAATCAATGGGAAAGCTGTAAAAATTGATTCTATACATGTACCAGATTGTTCCATTTTCGTAGCTGGTAAAAACCGGCACTTATTTACGTGCACAAGAAGCAAGATATATGAATATAGTAGCTGGGGGGGAATTCAGGGAACCCCGGTAGATAATTATGATGTAAAAGACAAGGTTACAAGCCTGGGCATGGATGAATCTGGCAGATATTTGGCAGCAGGAACCATCGCCGGTAAAATATGGGTAAAAGACCTTGGTAAGAAGAGCCTTAAACCTTTTGAATTGCCTGGTTATCACCGGTCAGCTATAAACGACATAAAATTCTGCACTATATCAGACAACAAGCTGCAACTTGCTACTGCCAGTAGCGACAGGACAATAAAACTATCAGAAATAAAACCAGATTGTAAAATAATTATAGAAAATGTAATCGATGTTACTGACAATGGCAATTGGGTACGCACACTATACTATTCAACTGATGGTAAATATTTATATTCAGGTGGCGAAGATA
>CAIVEH010000080.1 GCA_903904855.1 uncultured Bacteroidota bacterium
ATCCCCTAAATCCGTGATTCAAACAAACAATCCTGAAAATCCTTTAATCCCAAAAATTCTGATTCAGACAACTTCTCAATCCTGTATTCCTGCAATCCCTTAAATCGTGTTCAAACAAACAATCCTGATCAACATTCCGTGTAATCCTTTAATCCCCTAAATCCGTGATTCAAACAAACAATCCTGTAAATCCTGATCCCATCAAACCAGCTATTAATGGAAATGCCAGGTCACCTCCAAATCAGCAATGGCCCCGTTGGTAAAATTGCCATTTACCCATTGCAGCGTCATGACATCATTTTGAGCAAATGATAATGACAACGCAGTTGAAACTACAGGTACAGCTGCAAATTGTACAGAGCTGTTAGGAACTGTAAAGGTTACAGTACCAGCTGAAATGAAGTTTTTATAAATAGTTATTGTCACAACATTTGCAGCTCCGCTTAAATACACATCTCTACAATAACCCCGGATACCCACGTAATCGAGCGTACAAGCTTGAGGTATTACACTACCCACAGATGTAAGAGTTGAATAAAGACCACCTGCCCCTGTACCTGCAAAAGTGGCATAGCTTGCAGGAGCTGCATAATAAGGTCCGGCCTGAGCGCCGGCAGGTATAAAGCCTGACCAGGCAAACCCGCCACCGCCGCCGCCGCCAGTCGCATAATTCGGAATATTCAAAGTATTGGTAGCAGCCGTATAAGTAGCCGCGCCGGTAGTACCTGTTGTGGTAAGTGTAACGGGCGATGCCCAAGCCCCTGCGCCATTCAGGAAAGTGTTACTGCCAGCAGTACCTGATGAGGCAAGCCTTGCAACCGGAACTGTACCAGATCCAAGGTTGCTGGCGTTGAGGCCTGTCAGGTTTGCCCCGCTTATTGCCGGTAAGCTGGCAATAGTTGGGTTAGGGTAATTGCCCCCTAGATTTCCACCCGCTGCTCCGGTTCCGGCGCCATCGCCTATCACAGTCCATGCAGTACCGTTATAATAGTTAAACTGGTTGGTAGTGGTATTATAGATCATCAACCCGGTAACAGGTGTGGCTATCGATCCCGTGCTTGCAATCCTGGGCACAAGCACACCCTGGTTAGTACTCTGTACATCCAGTATGGCGCTGCCATTGGCTGCTGCACCTGTTGTGTTAATTGCAGTTCCCTGCGCCTTGGTGCCCTGTGCACCCATCAGCATTGAAGCGGCAATAGCGATTGTGAGTAGATATTTCTGTATCATTTTTTGTGGTTTTTATAAGAGTTTTTTAAATATAATTACACGCACTTTCGGTGCGTTTTTTTAACACAATTTTTTTAGTGGGATAAATGTAGAAAAATAATTCGCAATTTCAATGTTTCGACACAGGTTTTTTTCCTATATTATTTATTTATTAATAAAAAAAGGAGTTTTTCCTCCCCTATAGCACAATTCCATGAAACCCTTGGTAAAGAAATTGCAAAACATTTGTAGCAGTAAAATAATTAGTTCTCTTAGCCAGATAAACTCTCCCGGTTCGCAAACTCCCCTCCTGTTTTTAGGAGGGGACCGGTTATACGAGGCGAATGCCGAGTGTAACCAGGGGTGGTTAAATCGCGGCTGCTCAGGAAACTCTCTCCCGGCCCGCAAACTCCCCTCCTGTTTTTAGAAGGGGACCGGTTTGGGCGTTAAGCCCCAAACCAGGGGTGGTAAGTGCGCGCATAGCCGGATAAGCTCTCCCGGTTCGCAAACTCCCCTCCTGTTTTTAGGAGGGGACCGGTTTGGGCGTTAAGCCCCAAACCAGGGGTGGTAAGTGCGCGCATAGCCGGAAACTCTCTCCCGGTTCGCAAACTCCCCTCCTGTTTTTAGGAGGGGACCGGTTATACGAGGCGAATGCCGAGTGTAACCAGGGGTGGTTAAATCGCGGCTTCTCAGGAAATAATTCTTAGAACAAATTAGCAAGATACACAACGGACTCCCGGTTCACAAACTCCCCTCCTGCTATCAGCGATTTGTAAAACAATAAACATTTTATATTTTTCAAAAAAATAAACCGCTATGCGACAAAACCAGATCAAAAACGTAACCTACCTCAAAGATCGCAGAAAAAACCTCCGAAGAAACCTCACCCCCGCCGAAGCAAAACTCTGGACAATGCTCAAAAATGCCGCACTCAAAAACAGAAAATTCCGTCGCCAGCACAGCATACAAAATTACATAGTAGACTTTTATTGTCCGTCCGAAAACCTGATTATAGAACTCGATGGCCAGGGCCACTTTAACCCAGATCAGTCAATCAACGATGCCGACCGCGACAAAAGCCTGATAGCCTTAGGCAATACAATTCTAAGGTTCGAAATCAAACTCATTTTCGAAACCCCCGATCTGGTATTAGCAGAGATAGAAAGGCATTTTAAGCAGCAATGAAATATAGGAAACAGATAGCCGGAAATAATTCTTAGAACAAATTAGCCAGATACACAACGGCCACCCCTCCTTTCTTCTCGAAGATCCCGAAGCATTTCATTTCGGGAAAGGAGAGGTCCACCTTGGCGTTAAGCCAAACCTGAGGTGGTTAAGCCGCGGCTACCCAGAAAACGCGCTCCACTATTCACCCTGGCGCAGTGTGGCTCGTTTATATGTGTTTAGCCAACCTATGTTTTAGCTATCTCACAAGTTTATAACTACATCACCAACCCAAAAAATAAATATGCTAAATAATTAGGAATTCTCAATAATCCATTTTACCTTTGTTCCAAATTTATAGGATATTTGACAATTATTTAAACTATGAAACAATTATTATTTCATCTTGAGTATATTGAAGGGCTTTTTACCATCTCAGGAACTAAACACACAAACATTCCCGATGATTTCGATCAATAATTCTGGTATAATAAGTATGGAAATGTGTTTTAGGATTGTATTTGTTCAATGTCACAAGCAACATTTTTAGAAGTACAATAAAACATTCCCTGCTTTTTAGGCAAAATTATTTTCCAAATTTAAATATTTCACATTTTAACATTACAATATTTTCACCCCACCTTGGTAAAATTTTCGAAATAAAAATCTAAACAACTGAAAATGAGCAATTTGCGCAATAATAATCTGCAAAAAGACGCAATTTTCGATGAAAAGACGCAATTTTTTGAACAAAAGACGCAACAATCACGCAATTTTTTTGACGAAAAGACGCAATTTTTTAAACAAAAGACGCAGCAATCACGCAATTTTTTTTGACGAAAACCAATATTTGATGAAGCAAAACCGCAAATTTTTAAAGACAGAAAGCAGTATATAATAATATAATATGCAGCAGTAAATTATATTACCGGAACTCATCTTTGTGTGCCTGCCTTCATAGCATTAAAAGTTTTGTGCACTTTGTGTTATACATTGTGTGCTTTGTGGTAAAACTTTGTTGCAACTATTTACAACTCAGCAAGTCCACAACTTACGACTTACGACTAAAAAAATGGACTACTTCAAACACCAGCTCGACCTCCTCCAGATGGAACGGGTCGAAGACCGCAAATCTTATCTCCAGCTCGCCGAAACCTCATCCGTTTACCAGCGCCGCGAAAACGGCTTCACCTGGTACCCCATTGCCATCCGGGGCTCCGAAATGACCAAGGGCGACTATATTAATGTAGAAGTAGAGCGCACCACCCACCAGGATATCAATCACCAGCTCCGCTTCGGCGCAGCCGCCATGCTGTTCTCCAATCACGACCCCAAAAACCATAAGATAGAAGGCACCATCACCCACTCCAGCGGCAACATTCTCAAAATCACCCTCCGCACCGAAGAGCTCCCCGATTGGGCCAGCGATGGCAAACTCGGCATAGATCTCCTCTTCGACGACAACAGCTACGATGAGATGCAGAGCGCCCTCAAATATGCCGATGCCCTCGCCGAAACAAAGGACGGCCGCCTCGTCAACATCCTCACCGGGCAAAAACCACCTACCTTCGATACCTCAATTCATTTATTTAATAACCCCAAACTCAACACCATACAAAACGAAGCAGTCAATAAAATTATCACTGCCAACGAACTCGCCATTGTGCATGGCCCGCCCGGCACAGGCAAAACCACCACTCTGGTACAAGCCATAAAAGCCCTCATAAAAAAAGACAACCAGCAGATACTGGTAGTGGCCCCCAGCAATACAGCCGTCGATCTCCTCAGCGAAAAGCTTTCCGACGAAGGCCTCAATGTGCTGCGCGTAGGCAACCCCGCCCGTGTCTCCGAGCGGCTCATGTCGCTCACCCTCGACAGCAAGATGAACGAACACAAATCCATGAAGGAAATCAAAGCCCTCAAAAAGCGCGCAGCCGAGTTCCGTAACATGGCCCACAAATACAAGCGCAGCTTTGGCAAATCCGAACGCGAGCAGCGCAAAGCCCTGTTCGACGAAGCCCACAAAATCATTAAAGAAGTAGGCAACACCGAGCAATACATCATTGACGATCTTATCGCCAAAGCGCAGGTAATAGCCGCTACCCTTGTCGGGGCAAACCACTACACCGTTCGGGGCATCAAGTACCACACTGTAGTAATAGACGAAGCCGGCCAGGCCGTAGAGCCCGGCTGCTGGATACCTATTGTCAAGGCCCGGAAACTCATACTCGCCGGCGACCATTGCCAGCTCTCCCCTACCATCAAAAGCAACGAAGCAGCACGTAAAGGCCTCAGCGCCACTTTGCTCGAAAAATGCGTAGCACTCTATCCGCAGGCAGTCGTCCTGCTGCAGGAGCAGTACCGTATGCACACCCACATTATGGGTTACTCCTCCAAAGTCTTTTATTTAGATAAGCTATTGGCCCATGCATCAGTAGCCGACCACACCCTGTTCCCCGGTGAGCCGCCAATTGAGTTCATCGACACAGCCGGTTGCAGCTACGACGAAAAGCAGGAAGGTACCAGCATCACCAACCCCGAAGAAGCCGCTCTGTTATTCAAGCACCTGACAAAACTAGTTACAGACCTCAGCAAACATTACACCACAAAGAACTTCCCCTCCATAGCCATAATATCCCCATACAAGCAGCATATCCATGTTCTCAATGAACTGCTGCCACATAGCCCGCTCTTACAAAAACACCTGCAAAGCATATCCATCAACACAATCGATAGCTTCCAGGGCCAGGAGCGCGATATCGTTTGCATTAGCATGGTACGTAGCAACTCCGATGGCAACATCGGCTTCCTCTCCGACATCCGCCGCATGAACGTCGCCATGACCCGCGCCCGCAAAAAACTCATCATCATCGGCGATAGCGCCACCCTTTCCCGACACCCCTTCTATGCCGGCTTCATCGCCTACACAGAATCCCTCAACGCCTATCATAGCGCCTGGGAATATATGGATGTGTAAAAAAAACAAATGTGCTGCATGATTGTATCATGTATTACCTGTGCAGGAAAATGCCTAGCCGGATATGCACCCGACCACACCCTCTCCTCTGGAGAGGGCCGGGGAGAGGTCTACGCCACCACCCTTTCATCGCCTAAACCGAATCCCTCAACGCCTACCACAGCGCCTGGGAATATATGGATGTGTAAAACGCTCTGAAAGGGCAAAATCTCATAGCGATGGGCAACGCCCATCGAATGGCGCGATGGCAAAGATCATCTGACTATACGACACCAACAACCTAACCAATCTAAAATATTTATCCACCATTCCCCGTTTCCCGCTATTTTTGCGCCCAATGTCCATTTTCATCGCATCAATCAACTCCGGCAGCAACGGCAATTGCTATTACGTAGGCAATGGCCGCGAGGCCGTGCTTATTGATGCCGGCCTATCCTGCCGCGAAACCGAAAAACGAATGAAACGCCTCGGCCTCCGTATGGACAAAGTAAAAGCCCTGTTCATATCCCACGAGCATGGCGACCACATCAAAGGCGTAGAAGGCATCTTATCCAAGTACAAACTGCCCCTTTTCATTACACAGTCCACCTTTGCCCACAGCCGCCTCCGGATCGACGAATCACTCATAAAATCCTTCAAACCCTACGATCCCATTATAATTGGCGGCCTGTCCGTAATTGCATTCCCTAAGCAGCACGACGCCATAGATCCCCACAGCTTCCTCGTCAAAGGCGACGGGGTAACCACAGGCATCTTCACCGATATCGGCGCCCCATGCCAGCATGTTATCGACAACTTCAAACTATGCCATGCCGCCTTCCTTGAAACCAATTACGATGAGCACATGCTCGAGATCGGCACTTACCCCGCTCACCTAAAAAAACGTATCGCCGGCGATCAGGGACACCTCTCCAACCGCCAGGCCATCGAGCTGTTCATAGCCCACAGCCCGGCCTTTATGAGTCATATTTTCCTGTCCCATCTCTCAAAAGAAAACAACCGCCCCGATCTCGCCCAGAAGGTCTTCGAGCGCCATGCCGGCAAAACAAACATAGTAGTCGCCTCCCGCGATGAAGAAAGCGTCATCTTCGAAATAGAAGCCCCTGGCAAAAAAGAAAAAACCGTAAAAAAAGTCATCCCGCAGAAATCAATCCAGATATCCCTTTTCGGCTAAGTAATAAATTTTGTTGGCCAGGCTTCATGCATCGGTATAGCCCCTGTGGCTATTGGCACAGTTCAGGTGAGAATTGCTATTGAACCTTAATAAACAGGATACTCTCAGATATGCATTGAATGCCAAATACCGCCCCTATCGGGAAATAATAATCAAACCTTATTTTGCCCCCCTCAGCCACAAAACCAAAGTCTAAAATACAGCACGCCACAATACAATATCCCGATTGTTTTTACCCGAAGGGGTAGCTGAAGAAAAACTGGCACAATATTTGTATTAACTCTTAAGAAAACAAATTGCAAAAATAACAGATGGTCTAAAATAACAACTTTCAATTCAACCAAAATATTTATCTATCTTAACTCCCGATTTCAAAAAACACAATTATGATCAAAACCTGCTCATTTATTACTTTATCCATTGCTTTGTTGATGATATTTTCAGGCTGTACTAAGCAAAACAGCTATTCACCAAGTATGAGTGCGTATGTCAACGATACCGCCTTTTCAGCCATCGGCCCTCATGTAGTTACAGTTTTTGGCGGTTTTACAACTATAACAGCAACAAATCTCCTTGTAGGTGGCACATCAATCAATACAATTATAAGTATAATCGTAAGAGACTCTGTTTCTTCTTATGAATTTACACAGCCCCTTGGCAATGGCAACGTAAGTATAGAGTTCAAATCACCCTCAACAAAAAACGTAATGGTTTTAGCTAATTCCGGTATCGTTAATATTACTAAGGTCGGTAATCATTTAATTCAGGGCACTTTTAGCTGCTCAATAGCCGACACCCTTGGCAGAATCAATATTACAAATGGTTCGTTTACCGGCACAAACTAAGAATTTCCTGAAACCGGAGTCGGTAGTTGCAGGCACTGAAATAACATGGATTCATAATTTCTAGGAAAATCCGATCATAATTGATTTCTATATCTTCGTTTCGCAGATTTCCATATATTTGGCTATGAGTTCAGCAAATACCGGTAATCGCATCAATTCTATCGATATTCTACGCGGCATTGTTATGGTTATCATGGCCCTCGACCATGTCCGCGATTTTTTCAGCGATTACCAGGGCGACCCTACCGATCTACAGCATGCCACAACCCTTATGTTTTTCACCCGCTTTATTACCCATTATTGTGCCCCGGTTTTTATATTTCTTTCTGGTGCCAGCGCATTCTTATCTATGGGCAAAGGCCGCACAGTGCAACAGGAATCTTTCCGGTTACTTACCCGCGGCTTCTGGCTCATATTGGTAGAAGTCACCATAGTCCGCCTCGGTTGGACATTCAATGTCGATTATAGCCTCATCATTCTTCAGGTTATCTGGGCTATAGGGGTCAGTATGGTTGTTCTTTCCCTGCTCATCTACCTCCCCCGTTTGGCAATATTATTCATAGGCCTTATAATGATCTTCGGGCACGATCTGCTCGATAATCTGCATCCCACCGGTGCAGCTGGCTTATTTTGGCAATTCTTGCATATTCAAGGTCCGGTGCATTATGGCCACAACGATACCATCTTTATCATTTATCCGCTAATACCATGGATAGGAGTTATGGCTACCGGATATTGCTTTGGCTCCCTTTTTCGTCTGCCACATGCACAAAGGTTCAGATGGCAATATATTATTGGCATCGGTTCCATATTACTTTTCATTGCACTCCGCCTTGGCAACTTCTATGGCGATCCCTCTCCCTGGCATTCACAGGCGGCCTGGTGGCGATCCATCTTATCCTTCATTAATGTCAGCAAATATCCTCCGTCTTTGTTATACCTGCTGATTACACTTGGCCCAGCTATAACCCTGCTTCCCCTGCTTGAAAAATCAACAGGCTCAGTGTCCAAAATTTTTACGGTATATGGCAGGGTTCCCATGTTCTACTATATACTGCACATATACCTCATTCACGGCCTGGCGATAATTTCAAGCAGTATATTTTTTCATGGCGCAACAATATCTCCATTCAGTCATCCGGGCTTCCCATTATGGGTGGTATATGCTGTCTGGTTGCTGGTTGTTAGTTTGCTTTATCTGCCATGCCGTTGGTTTATGGGCATAAAAAAAAGCCACCGCAATTGGTGGCTAAGTTATCTCTGAATTCAGGTTGTTCTTGGAAACTTAAAGACTCTTGATAAATTCTCCTATCTGCACAGATAAACCCTCGCTTACCGGAACCAATGGAAGCCTGAGTACATTTTCACACATCCCCTTTTGGTGCAGCACCGACTTTACACCCGATGGGTTACCCTCAGCAAAAAGCAGGTCAATACCCGGCAGTAATCTGTTCATTGCCTGTCGCGCCTTTTCATATTTCCCTACAATAGAAAGGTTCATCAGTTCAATCATCTCGTTCGTAAAGCAATTGGCAGCTACCGATATTACACCTTCCATGCCTATTGCCATCTGCGCCAATACCAGATTATCATCACCTGATAGAACGAGGAAGTTATCCGGCTTGATCCGGAGCAACTCCTGGCATTGAGGTATATTTCCGCTTGCCTCCTTTATTCCGGTTATGTTACGGCATTCATTGGCCAGTCTCACCACTGTAGCAGGCAGCAGGTTGCAACCGGTACGGCCAGGCACATTGTAGAGTATTACATTCTTGTTGGTAGCAGTAGCTACCTTTTTAAAGTGCTGGAACAAACCCTCTTGTGATGGCTTGTTATAATAAGGTACAACACTCAGTACCACATCCACACCACGCAGGTCCATTGTCTTAAGTTGCTGTACCACCTCTTCTGTATTATTCCCCCCAACACCACATACAACTGGCAGATTGCCTTTTGCATACCTGATAACAGCCGAAAGCACTTCCTGTTTTTCAGTTACCGAAAGCGTTGGCGCTTCACCGGTTGTACCTAATGCTACCAGGAAATCAACTCCCCCCCTGATTACACTATCCACCAATTTTTCTAATGCAGGAAAATCTATTTCCCCGCTTGCAAGGAAAGGTGTAATTAGTGCTACACCAGTCCCGGTTAACTTTTGCTTTTTTGCCATTTTTAAAGATTTAGTTTCCAATTATTGTTTGCACGGAGGGTGGGTTGTAAAAAGTAAAGGTGTGCTAAATATAATTGTCTGAGGCTAAGTTAAATTCAATAAAAATTGATTCACACAACTTCTTCGTAAAATCCCATTTTCGAGAATTTTTCTATCCGTTGGTTAATCCTCGTTTCTTTATCAATTGCTGATAAAGTAGGCAGGGTTTCAATAAGGTAAGTTTTCAGAGTCTCGGCCATCTTATCCTGGTCGGCATGTGCTCCGCCAATTGGCTCTGGAATAACATCATCTACCAGCCCGAAACGGCTCATATCCTGAGAAGTAAGTTTCAGTTGCTCTGCGGCAGTCTCTTTAAAATTCCAGCTCCGCCACAATATAGAGGAGCATGATTCTGGCGAAATTACTGAGTACCATGTATTCTCCAGCATAGTCACCCGATCACCAATACCAATACCCAATGCGCCACCAGAAGCGCCCTCGCCAATAATGACACAAATAACCGGCACTTTAAGATTTACCATTTCAAACAGGTTCCTGGCAATTGCCTCAGCCTGGCCCCGCTCCTCTGCTTCCAATCCCGGAAAAGCGCCGGGAGTATCTATAAATGTTATTATCGGCCGGTTAAATTTCTCAGCCATTTTCATCAGCCTTAAAGCTTTACGGTAACCCTCCGGATTCGCCATACCGAAATTACGCAATTGCCGCATCTTGGTGTTGGTTCCCTTTTGCTGGCCCAGCACCATCACCGGCTGACCATCCAGCTCGGCCATTCCGCCTACCATTGCTTTATCGTCCTTTACCTGGCGATCACCAAACAGCTCTGTAAATTTGGTGAAGATCTTTTCAATATAGAATAACGTATACGGACGCTCCGGATGACGGCTCAACTGAACCCGTTGCCAGGGAGTCAGATTTTCATAAATCTGTGTCCGTGTTTTTCCTATTGATGATTCCAATTCGCGAATGCTGTTAGATACATCTACTTTATTCTTGGACGACATTTCCTTCAGCTTATTTATTTGCGACTGAAGGTCTTCCAACGGTTTCTCAAAATCCAGAAATAACATAATCAATAGTTTCCTGTACAAATGTAATGATAATAAATTCAAACAACTTCCTTTTGAATCAACAAATAAAAAGAATCCACAATTACAATAAAATACAACAAATATCAGCGCTCGTTTTCAGTTTCAATAAATTGTAATTTTCCTCTGCTCAAATGTAAAAATCTTTATCCAGGTCTTCATTCAATCATTATCTAAATACATACATATACCTTGACAAAAATTTTTAGATTATGCTCATAATTGGCAACACTATGAATGGCTGATAGGTCCTTTTACATTACCTTTATCTCTTTACAAATTATAGCTAAATAATGAAATTCGCACAAAATATACATCCGATTTTTTTTCTCATCATAGCCACATTACTGGAAGTTTGTGGCGATGCAATTATCAGATCATCGATTTATACTCAAACCGGATTAACCAGAATTGCTTACATGCTCGTCGGCACATGTTTACTCTTTGGATATGGGTTTTCACTGAATTTAGCTCCCGTTGAGTTTGGCAAAGTAGTTGGTTTGTATATAGCAACATTATTTATTGTCTGGCAGGTAATCAATTATTTTACTTTCCGAACTCCCATTTCTATGCCCGTAATGGTAGGGGGAGCATTGGTTGTTATTGGAGGCCTGATTATAACATTTTGGGAAACAAAATAATACCTACCTGATTTTCATTACGTAAATTACCAGGGTTTTCCATGTGCTTGAGCACACAGGTAATCTAGTTTCAGCATGATCGGGTAAATCTCACACTACATTCTGTCAATAAAAATTGCCAGGTAGTAGTAGAAGAATTTAACCCTTAAGAATAATAGTATCATTTATCTGAAGGCAAAGAGAAACTAAACTTCGAACCCTTGCCCACCTCACTTTCCACCCATATTTTCCCCTTCTGAGCTTCTATAAAATCCTTCGATATGGCCAATCCCAGCCCGGTACCCTTTTCCTTCGATCCCGGCACCTGGAAATATCGCTCAAACAAGCGGGAGATATATTCCTTGGCGACTCCCGGTCCATTATCTTCTACTGAAAAAACAAGGTTCCCTTTTTCAAGCTTCAGGTTAAACTTCACCTTACTACCCTCCGGCGAATATTTAATTGCATTGGTAAACAGATTATTTAAAACCCATGTGGTTTTTTCAGCGTCTGCGCTCATGGTGGGCAGATCGGGCTGCAATGTGCTCACTATTTCCACATTTTTGTCCTTTGCACTCGATGCGACTGTCTCTATTGCATTTCTAAGAATAATATGCGGGTCAACCCGCTGCACATGCAGCTGTATCCTTCCTGCTTCCACCTGCGACATATTCAGCAATTCACTTAGAATTTTCAGCATTCTCTGATTATCCTGTTTCAGGTTCCGGATCAGATCTTTCTGCTCTTCCGATAGCTTGCCTACCCGTTCATCCTCCAATAATTTCAAACTAAAATCAGAAGCAGCCAAAGGCGTTTTCAACTCGTGTGAAATAGTAGCAATAAAATTGGTTTTTGCCACATCCAGTTCTTTGTAAGAGGTAATGTTTCTCAATACAATTACCTTACTGTTGCCTTCTCCTTGTGCCACTTCTACAACCTCCTTAATAAAATAATTCTCCCGGTTTTCCACAACAATTTTAAATGGAGCAGTGGTTTGATTATTGATAAGAAAATTAAAAAGGTCATTCCTTTTGCATAATTCCGCCAATGGTTTTCCTACTATCTCCTCTGCTTTAAGCCCCAGCAATTGCAATGCCTGAAAATTGGCAAAAAGTATATCATTGTTGGTATCAATACCTATGCTTGCATCTTTAAGGCTGTTTATAACCGCCTCAGCCCTGGTTTTCTCAAACATCAGTTTATTCAGGTTGCTGCTTTCAAAGTACTCAAGCCTTTGGGCCATGTTATTAAAGGCTTCTGCAAGGCTTCCAAACTCATCTTTATTGTCCATAAAAATGCGGTGCCGGTAATTTTTATTGGTAATCTCCTTTATAGCATCACTGAGCTGATTAATCGGGTTAGCAACTATTGAAGGAAAATTAACTGAGAAAGTAAATGAGATCAGAAATACAATTGTAGCCAGGCAGATAATAATAGTTAATGCCCTTTCCGCTGTTGCTTCTGCTTTCGCATTTTTTATGTGAATTGCATTCATATTCAGGTATAGCACCCTTTGTATATCACTCTGGATCTCTTTAATATTCTGTTTGGTAGTATCTCCGGCTTTTAACCGGTCGAACAAATGCCGAAGCGTATGAGTAGCAATATCTTCGCCCGGCTCGGTAATATTTTTTTCCTGCTGTTTCAGCGCTGATTCAAACTGAATTAATGATTGTCTGCCATTAACATCCAGGCTGTCCAGTTGCTGCTGCATTTCGTAACAATACATCAGGCTCTCATAATTATCCTTTAGCACTTCCTTCGATTCGGATTTCAGCGTAGCAGTATAATAAATCCCTGCTCCGCCTGTCAGTAACAATAGCAGAAACAGAAAAGTTGTTCCCATCCAGATTTTCTTTCTTACTGTCAGTGCCATCAGGATAAAATTATAATGTCAGTATTGTTTTTTGAAAGTGTTTTCAGTAATTGGTTAAATACACCTGTCCTCAATATTATCTGAAAAAGATTTAGATGAGGTTTACCAATGCATAAAGTAGTTACATTTTTTTCTTCTGCTGTTTCCATAATTGCATGGGCAACATTATCTGATTTTTTACGGATCACTTCTGCCCCAAGTTCTGTAGCATTTTTGAAATTATTGATCAGATGCCTTTGATCGGCCAGGTTAATTTTATCACTTGATTCCTGCGAAGTCTGAACATATAGCACAAACCACTGGCTGTTATAGTAAGATGCGAGCCGCGCCGTTTTACGAATGATCCGTTGCGCAATTTCGTGATTGGACGAAATGCAAGCCATAAACCGCTCATGGCGGTAAGGTGTTTGTTTGGCTGTAATCTGGTAATCCACCTTTCTTTCCACCTGTCCTGCTACTTCCTTTAGGGCCAGTTCACGTAGCTGTAAAATCCGGTCTGGCTGAAAAAAGTTTTGCAATGCCTGCTGCACCTTGGAGTGGTCATAAATTTTCCCCTCTTTAAGTCTTGTTATCAGTTCATCCGCCGTCAGGTCAATATTCACTACTTCATCAGCTATCTGCAGTAATTTATCCGGAATACGTTCTTTTACTTCTATTCCCGTAATTTCTTTAACTTCGTTATTGATACTTTCTATATGCTGTATGTTCACCGCAGTGATCACATCAATGCCAGCATCAAGGATATCCATCACATCCTGCCATCTTTTTTCATTCTTACTGCCAGGGATATTTGAGTGGGCCAGTTCATCTACAATTACAACCTCCGGATGCAAAAGTAATATGGCCTGCACATCAAGTTCATCAAGCTTTTTGCCTTTATAAAACACTTCCCTTCGCGGAATTACAGGCAGTCCCTCAATAAGCGCCTCTGTCTCTTTTCTGCCGTGGGTCTCTACATACCCTACTTTAAGATTCACATTATTGCGCAAAAGACTGTGAGCCTCCTGCAACATGCGGTAGGTTTTGCCTACACCAGCACTCATACCGATGTATATTTTCAACCTTCCCCTGTTGCTTTGCCTGTTCAGGTCAAGGAATTGCTTCACTCTTTTTTCTTTATCATCCTCCATTTACGTCAGTTTCTCTTTTAAGTTGAATATCTGCTGTTTGCTGTATTACCAGCGGCACTCGCTCCACAACAACATTATTGTAATCAAGGCCAAACGCTTCGGGGTCGGGAAGACTGATTTTATTGAGAACAAAATACAACCTCATTAAAAGGTTTTTCCAGAAGGGCAATTGATTGTCGAACGATAAAAAACTTTTCATCACTACGAACCGGAAATCACCACACGCGCCATGCTCCTCAATCATGCAGTATTTATTATTAAACTCTACCTCATGGTTTGCAACCATTTCATTGACAATTTTCTTAAAAAACAGATTGAGCCTTGGCACAACCCGGAAGCCCAGATGAATCCTTACATAAATCAGATCCTGTGGCGCCAGAATTTTCGTGGAATAACTCAAAGTATAAGGTGCATCATCCACATCCACATGCACCAGCCAATAAATATCAGCCCTTTTGGGTTGCTGGCATAGTATCGATTCTATTACTTTTTGTTCCACTGCACCCGGCTTGTCGGTAAGCGTGAGATAAACAAGATGAGTAGCAAACTTAGGGATAGTTGTATCGTTGCTCAATTCTTTGATAGCTGGGATAAACCTGTCCAGGTGGAGATATTTCTTATACCTGTTCTTTAATTTCCTGCCTGCCTGCCATACATACATTGTAGTAATTAACAGCAAACCGATCAGCATAGTCAGCCAGCCGCCATGTTCAAATTTCTTCATGTTGGCAACCAGGAAAGTAATCTCTATCCATAAAAAAACTACCAGTACAGAATAGGTAAAGATTTTCGGGTAACGGCGGATATACAGATAATTAGCCAATAACACAGTTGTCATCAGCATTGTCAGTGTAACAGATAAACCAAAGGCTGCTTCCATATTGCTCGACTCCCTGAAATAGAGTACCATACCAATGCAGCCTGTCATCATCATCCAGTTGATGGATGGCAGATACACCTGGCCTCTCAGATCCGACGGAAATGCAGTTCTCAATTTCGGCCAGATATTTAACCTGATAGCCTCATTAAACAATGTATAGGTGCCACTGATCAGCGCCTGGCTGGCAATTATTGTGGCAATAGTGGCGATAGCTACACTCGGTATAAGGAACCAGCCTGGCACCAATCCGTAAAACGGGTCTATGCTTTTCAAAGTTTGCCCGATATGGCCCTCCAGTAATGCTGCCTCACCAAAATAACAAAGAAGCAGGCATACCTTGATCATAATCCATGCCATCTGTATATTCTTACGCCCTACATGACCCATATCGGCATATAACGCTTCTGCTCCAGTGGCACAAAGGAATACACCACCTAATACCCAGAATCCGCCGGAAGAATGTGTCACCATCCGGAAGGCATAACGTGGATTCAATGCCCTCAGCACATTCCAGTCTTTGGCCAGGTTTACATAACCCAAAACTGCGATCATACCAAACCACACAACCATTGCCGGACCAAAAAAACGACCAATGCTCCCGGTGCCGGTTCGCTGAAATAAAAACAGGGCAACTAAAATACCGATTGTTATTGGCAAAATTGGCAGATCAGGCTGAACACCTTTTAGGCCTTCTATTGCTGACGTTACAGAGATTGGCGGTGTTATCAGGCTGTCAGCGATCATAAAACTACCTCCTATGATTGCCGGCCAGATCAACCACTTTGCGTGCCGCCTTATAAGTGCATAGAGTGAGAATATCCCACCCTCGCCATTATTATCGGCGCGCATGGTAATGAATACATACTTAAAAGTGGTCTGAAAAGTAAGCGTCCAGAATATAGCCGATACACTCCCCAGAATAAGTTCTTCAGTTATAGTCCTGTCCCCGATTATTGCCTTATAGGTATATAAAGGCGAAGTACCCAGATCTCCGAAAACAATACCCATAGCGATCAGTACACCTGCGGCAGATACCTTCTTTATGTCAAGGGTGTTCATCTAAATATTTTTCAGATTAAATTCTATTATTTTGAACTAATAAAGTTAATGAATAATAGTAAAGGGTGGCCTGCCAATTTGCAGAACCACCCTTGTTAAACACACTACTGTTAGTTTGTCTGCCTCGTATCATTCACAGATTTATAACCTGAACAGGAATGCTGCCACAATGCGATCCTCCGCTTTTACGAGATCTGGCGCCCAGCCAGTTCCGGGAATCGGAGTGTAGGTATAACCACTTGGTGAGGTAACGCCTCCGTGTCCGGCAAAATAATTCACATCTGCCTGGCGGTGCACATATTCTACTTTGAACTCCACACTCTGATTAGGTGTCCAGCTAAGGCCTAATGATGCATCCCATCCGGTAAACTTATCGCCCGGATTTTCAGTAAAAGGATGAGTTCCTACGGTTTGTGTCGGATTGTACGGATTGGGGAAAGGACTTGCATCACCAGTCGGAGCAAGTACCAGATAACGGCCAGGATTGGTCATCCATCCACCTCCAAAATAAACACCGCAATGGTTATGGGAAAACCAGATTTTGTTATAAGCCATTATACTTGCAAAATACTGGGCAGGGCCCTTTACGGCATCATCGCTGAAGCCATTTACACCATCACCTTTTTCAAAACCAATATCTCCGGTAACTGTAAATGCCATTCTGCTGACACTTTTTGATTCCCGATGATTATAATACCTTAAAAAGAAACTATTATCTGAATGGAATCTGTGTCTGCCTATCAGACCCGCTGCATCAGTACCCCAATAATCATTGGTAAGCATCTTAATGTTCTCTTTTGGTATATAGGTAATGTTACAGCCTAAACCAGGCAAAGCATTGAACATGCCATAACTCTGCCATCCGTTAATGATCCAGGGTTCAACCTTTAAAGATTTACTCAGCCACATCTGAATCCTGATACCATTAAAGAACCAGGGAGTATTATCAGAAGTATAGGATGCCTGATATTCCCAGTTTTCCTGCTGATAGTAAGAGTTAAGGCCTATGTAGGACATAAATAAACCTGCGTCAATATTCATGCCGCCATAAAAAATGTTAGGGAAGTGATAACCAACATAGGCTTCGTCAAGATATCGGTATGCGTCAGCAAGGTCATACTGGCCACGATACGGGCTCAGGTCGTTCCGGGGAACAACTTGCGAGCGCGTCCCAAATTGCGTCATAATTCTGCCACGGGCATTACCATAGCTAAAATCTCCTCCAAGGTTTACGGCCGAAATAACCATTTCGTCATTGCGTGAAAGCGCTGTAGAACCTACTACAGTATGATCAGCCGGATCGTTAAACGAATGGGTAAAGTTGCAATCAATCAATATACTCGGCGTAAAAAACGGAATATGAAATACCGAGGAATCCCTCCGGTCATTGCCATTAACCCATGACTGGTCAAAACCGTCCCATGTTACTTTTTCTGCTGCGGGAGCTGCTGTTGCTGTCTGGGAAGTTGCATTTTCACTGGTTTGTGCTTTAGCTTGTTGTGTAAACACCAGGGCCGCTAATGCCACAAGTGCTATTGTTGTTTTTTTCATTTTTTTCATTTTTAAAGTGTGTTTTACAATTTTTGGTGTTCTTTTCATTTAAGGTTATCAAGGTCTAAATTCAATTTCAAAACATTTACCCGCTCGGGTCCCATTCCCAACATCGGACCTTCGATATGAGCTTTAACAAGTGCTTCCACTTTACTTTTATCAATGCCACGAACTTTTGCAATCCTTGCCACCTGAATCTCAGCTCCTTCTGCGCTAATGTGAGGGTCAAGGCCGCTGCCACTTGCAGTAACCATATCTGATGGGATATCCGCTTTATTGATCCCAGGATTATGCAACATAAAGGAGTCAATAGCGGCCTGAACTGTTATAAGGTAATCAGGGTTGTCCGGCCCTTTGTTACTTCCGCCTGATCCGGCGGCATTATAACCAACTGCCGATGGCCTTGACCAGAAATACTTGTCGTCCGAAAATTTCTGGCCAATGTTTTCATAATAGTATTTACCCTTGCTATCCTTTAAGATGAAGCCTTCCCCTTTGTTGGGCGCTAGTTGGGCAATTCCCCACATTACCACCGGATAGACACCTGAAAAAAACAGGATGCAGATGATGGTCAGTAAGATCGATGGAATTATTTCTTTTTTCATTTTTTAGTATTTTTGGGATATTGTTGAACAATCAGTACAATGTTTTAAATTTGCTTAAAATAATTTGTCATGGATGCCTTAATTGAAGTATCTTCTGCTGAGTTCAATGAAGATTTATTTAAGAGAGTAAAATCTCTATTAAAAAATATCGGTAAAGGAGAAATTACAATTAAGGTCAACAATACCTCCTCCAGCATTTTACGCCAAGAGACACAGGAACAAGCCAGGGAAAGAATTGAGAATGCTATCAACGATAAAGATGCCGGTAATTTCATTTCATATACAGCTGAAGAATTTTTAAAGTTTTCAAAAGATTTAGCTGAAGCAAGATGAGGAAGCCTATCCAATTTCATGCTAATGCTCATGCCGATTACATTGATTGGGCGAAAAAAAATCTTGATATTTTTAATAAAATAAATGCCCTCATTAATGATATTCAAAGAGATTATTTTAAATGACTCGGTAAGCCTGAACCTTTGAAATTTGATATGAAGGGCTATTGGTCGCGCAAAATTACTGACGAGCACAGGCTTGTTTATAAAATAGAAAAGGATATCATTTATATTTATTCTTGCTATGGACATTATTAATTTTTTACATCATTAAAGCCACAACCATATCAATCAGCTTGATTCCTATGAATGGTACCAGGATACCACCCAGGCCATATACCAGCAGATTCCTTCTCAGTAATGCGCTTGCACCTATCGGCTTATAAGCCACACCTTTCAGCGCCAGTGGTATCAGCATAGGTATAATGATCGCGTTGAAAATAATAGCCGATAGTATCGCGCTTGCCGGGCTATGTAGGTTCATAATATTTATTTTCTGCAAAGCGGGAATTGAGGTAATAAACAAAGCCGGTACAATTGCAAAATACTTGGCAACGTCGTTAGCTATAGAGAAGGTAGTCAATGTGCCACGGGTCATGAGCAACTGCTTGCCTATCTCCACTATCTCTATCAGCTTGGTAGGGTCGTTATCCAGGTCCACCATGTTGCCAGCCTCTTTGGCTGCCGATGTACCGCTGTTCATAGCTACACCTACATCAGCTTGTGCAAGTGCGGGAGCATCATTTGTACCGTCACCCATCATCGCCACAAGCTTACCGGTAGCCTGCTCCTTGCGGATATAGGCCATTTTATCCTCTGGTTTTGCCTCAGCTATTTAATCATCCACACCGGCTTTTTCAGCTATATACTTTGCCGTAAGCGGATTATCGCCGGTTACCATCACTGTCTTAACACCCATCTTTCTGAGGCGCTCAAAACGTTCAAAGATGCCTGTCTTGATGATGTCCTGTAATTCTATTACACCCAGTACTACATTGTTTTCCAGCACAACCAGTGGCGTACCTCCATTTGAGGATATTTTCTTAACATCCTCAATAGTGCCTGTAGGGAATACATTACCTGCTTTTTCTACCTTGTTTTTCATGGCGTCATAGGCGCCCTTACGGATCTGGGTATTTCCAAAATCAATACCACTGCTACGTGTTTCGGCAGTAAACTTGATAAATGTCGGATTTTCTACCTGCAGACTTTGAGGATTGATTCCACCCAGTTCAATTATTGATTTGCCTTCCGGAGTCTCATCTGCCATTGAGCTCATTACAGCGCATTTAATAAGATGGTCCTTATCAACACCTTTCGCCGCATAGAAGTTGGTAGCCTTGCGGTTGCCTATAGTGATCGTACCTGTTTTATCAAGAAGCAAAACATCAAGGTCGCCGGCTGTTTCTACTGCCTTACCTGATTTGGCAATAACATTTGCCCTCAAAGCCCTGTCCATCCCCGATATACCAATAGCCGATAAAAGGCCGCCTATAGTAGTGGGTATTAGGCAAACAAACAATGAAATGTAAGCAGAGATTGGTATGGGTGTCTTGGCATAAGATGCGAAAGGCTGCAGCGTAACACAAACTATAATGAACACCAGCGTAAACCCGGAAAGCAATATGGTCAGTGCAATTTCATTAGGTGTTTTCTGCCTCGATGCTCCTTCTACCAATGCAATCATTTTATCCAGAAAACTTTCACCGGGCGATGTCGTTACCTGCACCTTTATTTTGTCCGACAGTACTTTTGTGCCGCCGGTTACAGATGATTTATCGCCACCTGATTCCCGCACAACCGGAGCCGACTCACCGGTTATTGCCGATTCATCAACAGTTGCAATCCCTTCAATAATCTCTCCATCAGTAGGAATAATATCGCCAGCTTCACAAATAAACACATCTCCCTTTACCAGTTGAGACGAGGATACAATGTTTATTTCATTCACATACATATTTCCTAGTATCTCCACTTTTTTTGCAGGTGTATCTTCTCTGGTTTTTCTCAAAGATGCTGCCTGTGCCTTACCTCTTGCCTCTGCCAGGGCTTCAGCGAAATTGGCAAACAACAGCGTCAGTAACAATATCAGGAATATGATAAAGTTGTAGGTAAAAGAGCCCTGGCTCTTTTCGCCAGCCAGAATCCAGGCGCAGACAAACATCATTACCATTGTGCCAATTTCCACGGTAAACATTACCGGGCTGCGAAACTGATACCTTGGATTTAATTTTACAAAAGACTGCTTAATGGCATCTGCTACCAGTTCCCTCTTAAACAGCCCTTCCTTACGGTTACTTCTCATAAAAATAAATTTTAAACCCCCTGCCCCTAATGGGGTGTACGCATTTCTGCAACTTTTGGGGCCTTGTTCATTCTTTAAAGTTTTTCTCTTAAATACTATTATAAGTTCAATTTTTATTCAAAAGCGCAATGTCATAATCTCAAAGCACTCCCCTTTAAGGGTAGGGGGTTTAATGCATCTTCATCCATTCCGCAATCGGTCCCAACGCCAGTGCCGGAAAAAATGCAAGCGCAGCTATAATCACTTTCACTGCAAACACCAGCATACCAAATGTGCCTGTATCTGTTTTAAGCGTACCACCACTGGCAGGTATGAATTTCTTATTGGCCATCAGCCCTGCAATAGCCACCGGACCTATGATAGGCAGGAAGCGGGAAAACAATAACACAATACCAGTAGAGATATTCCAGAACGGATTGTTATCTGCAAGTCCTTCAAATCCGCTACCGTTATTGGCTGATGATGAGGTATACTGATAGAGCATTTCACTGAAGCCATGATGAGAAGGATTGTTGAGCCATCCACCGGCATTATGTTTACCGGCAGCATCTGCAAACCACCAGCCCATGTTGGTATCATGTGCGGCAAAATAACTGGCTAATGCAGTAAAGCTCAGTATCAGGAAAGGGTGAAATAATGCAATAATCATAGCAATTTTCATTTCCCGTGCTTCTACCTTTTTACCACCAAATTCCGGTGTACGGCCTACCATCAACCCGCCTATAAACACTGCCAGTATCACATATATAAAGAAGTTCAGAAAGCCCACTCCGACCCCTCCATAAAATGAATTGATCATCATTCCCAGCATCATATTCATTCCGGATACCGGCATAAAACTATCATGCATGCCATTTACCGATCCGGTTGAAATCACTGTAGTGGCAATACTCCAGAAGGCCGAAGCTGTAGCGCCAAAGCGCACCTCCTTTCCCTCCATATTTCCGCCTGGCTGCGATATGCCCATCTGGGCTATATAAGGATTGCCATGCACTTCGGCTATTATAGTTGGTACTACCAGAATCAGGAAGCCTGTAGTCATTACTCCCCAGAATACCCACGCCAGCCTTTTCTTATTGCAGTAAAACCCAAATGCAAACACCATAGCAAATGGTATCAGTATCTGTGCCACCATCTGCACTATATTCGAAAGATAGGATGGGTTTTCAAGGGGATGTGCTGAATTGGCCCCGAAGAATCCACCTCCGTTTGTGCCTACATGTTTTATGGCTACAAAAGCTGCAACTGGCCCACGGCTCACGTGCATGGTATCTCCCTGTACAGAGGTCATAGTATCAATACCTTTAAACGTCATCGGAGTGCCTTCAAACAAATGGATCGCAGCAACAAGGATGCATATTGGTAACAGGATACGGGTACAACTTCTTAAAAAATAATTATAGAAGTTACCTAGTTTATCAGTAGTTCTGTCTTTAAGCGCATTGAATACTATTGCTGCTGCTGCCATTCCGGTACCTGCCGATACAAATTGCAAGAACATCAAACCATAAACCTGGGAGAAATACGAAACTCCTGTCTCTCCGCTGTATTGCTGCAGGTTACAGTTCACCAGAAATGAGATAGCGGTATTAACTGCGAGGTCAGGTGTCATGTTTGGGTTATGATCCGGGTTCATCGGTAACCAGCTCTGATTAAGGAGGCAAAACAAAACCCACAAAAACCATATCAGGTTAATGGTAAGCAATGCTATCATGCTTTGCTTCCAGCCCATCTCTATACCGGGATCTATCCTTGATGCCTTAAAAAATAATCTTTCAATGGGATTGAAAAAAACATCGGTCCAGACCCGCTGCCCACCGTATACTTTAGCTATATACCTTCCGAGGGGTACCGCAAGTAATAGTGTTGCAACAAACATCACAACAACACCTAAGATTTGAGGATTCATGTAAATTCTATTTTATAATGACTAAAATTTTTCCGGTTTAACTAATACATAGACCATATAGACAAAAGTCAGTAAGGCTATTACGAATAACGCTGCCATAGTTTGCTGTTTTTACTGGTTATTTATTGATTTAGAATACAAATAATTAAGCTTAAACTCTTTGTGTGCCTGATCATACTCCTGAACGTTTTCTTCATTAAAATACTGCTCCAGTACAGCCAGTAATTTATCGTTTTTCCTGAATGCATTTTTCAGGTTTTCTAACGTCATTGGTATAATATCCCCATCAGGAGATGCACTGAAATAATAAGCGTTTACTACTATAAAGCCCTTACTCTTCGTAATATTCTTCTGCTGGGTGTACACATAAATATTCCCTGCCTCTGCAATCTGGTATTCGGTATTCTTATAAAACCTGTACACTTCATTTTTGCAATTTCTATAACCATACAGTTCACTTTTCCTGTAAGTAAATTTTTTGCCGTTTTCTTCAACTTTTATGGTTGGCATGCTCCAGAAAAAGTCATGCAGGCGTATGGTTTTTCTATTCCCACATACATTTTCATTGGTCAGTTTATCATTTTTAAAGTCTGCGGCACTTTTGTATATACCACTCTGGCTCTTCGCATAGGTACTGAGCGACATAATCAACATCACAGTACTCATTATTCTCATCTTGTTTTTCATAAAAAAAATATTTACGGAATTAAACTATTTATTACCTTTTATTCTTCCAGTTTGGGGCCATTTTCAGATTTCCCCCTTTAGGAGTTCGGTGATTTATATCTTTTCAAACCAGTCTATCGACTTATACAGCAGCCAAAACCCGACCAATGTACCTGCTACTAATATCGCTGTTATCATAAATTTTATTTTTTTTAATCCCGTTTTACAAAGGGAATTCATTAATTTTCTAATTCAAGTGATTATCGTTAACCCTACTATTGACCCTCATCAGTGTTAGGCCACATATTCCTGCACTCCTGGCAGTTTCACAATGCAACATTGTGAATATTGCGCCCGTTTTTTAGAGACAGTAACCAGGAACTTCGTATTAACCTGATATTGTGTAAGCTCAGGCCCGAATTAGCTGTTTTCATTTTAAGTTATATTTTCAAGGCTATCAGTGCAAAGGCTGTGCCTGATTATTGGCATTGTAAATGTTCTGGCGGGAAATGCAGTATTTACGCAGGTTTCAGGGTTGATCTTGGATTTTTTCAAAATGGGCATAACAAAATAACCTTCTCAAAATGAGAAGGTCAGTTATCAGAATGAGAAAAATTATTTTATGCCGTATTCTTCTATTTTACGGTAAAGAGTAGCCAGGCCAATATCCATAAGCCGGGCGGCTTCTGCTTTATTGCCATGCGTATGCTGCAGCATCTTCCTGATATGAAATTCTTCTACGGAAGCAAGATGGTATAATGATGATTTATGACCTGATTTACATTGCTGTATTTCGAACGGCAGGCTTTCGGGCTGCAGTATATTACTGTCTTCCAGTATTACAGCCCGCTCCATTACATTCTTCAGTTCCCGCACATTGCCCTTCCAGTCATGCTGTTTCAGCAGCCCTATTGCATCTTTCGAAATCTCCTTTATACTTTTATTGGTTTTGCCGGTATATACCTCCAGGAAATGCCGGGCAAGCAGTGGGATATCCTGCACCCGCTCCCTCAAAGCCGGAAGCTCAATACTAAACACAGCTATACGGTAATAAAGGTCGCTTCTGAACTTTCCTTCAGCTATTTCCTGCTGCAGATTCCTGTTGGTTGCAGCTATTACCCTCACATTTGCTTTTTGTTCTTTAGTATCTCCAACCTTGATATAAGTGCCGTTTTCCAGGAGCCTGAGCAATTTAGGCTGTAATTCAAGTGGCATTTCCCCTATCTCGTCAAGAAACAATGTACCGCCTTTTGCTTCCTCCACCAATCCTTTTTTATCCTTATTGGCCCCTGTAAATGCTCCTGCTTTATGCCCGAACAATTCGCTCTCCAGCAGATCTTTACTGAATGCACTGCAGTTAAGCGCCACAAAATTCTGATTGAGATGAGGGCTGTTGTAGTGGATGGCCTGTGCAAATACTTCTTTACCAGTTCCCGTTTCCCCAGTCAGCAATACAGCTGCTTCAGTCGGGGCAACCTTTCTGGCCAGCTGAACGGCATTTTGAATCTCAGGGCTGTCGCCTATTATTTTATCAAAACCATTTTGATTGCCCAACTGTTGCTCCAGCTTTACTACCCTCTTCTGTAAGGCCACTTTCTCCGAAACCCTGCTTAATAAAGGTATTATTTTATCATTATCATTACCTTTTACCAAATAATCGAAAGCGCCGTTTTTAATAGCTTGTATGCCGTCGGGAAGATTGCCATATGCGGTGAGTAATATTATTTCTATACCCGGATATTTATCCTTAACCTCCTTTGTAAAATCCACTCCATTGCCATCACCCAGCTTCACATCACACAGCACAATGTCGACCTGTTGGGATTCCAGTATATGCCTTGCGCCACATAAAGTAGCAATATCTGTTACTTTATATCCCTCAAGCGAAATAATCCGTTTGAGCAGCGCCCTCAGCTTTTCTTCATCGTCTATCAGCAGAATATTGACCAAGTATTTATCTTTAAAACATTGCAAAGCTATCATATTTCCCGGATTGGGTTTTTAAATGGGTTGATAGTATTTATTAGCTAAACATTTGTTAATCCGGTAGCAGATCATTACAATAATCAGCCAATCCATATGTAATTTTACACCCGAATTTGCTTAAGCAAATATTCCGATGATACAAACGGAGGGTACAGTAAGTACCCGATCAGATAAAGCCCCACCTTCCTTCCATTTCTTTTTACGAAATAGATTATTACATTTATAACCAAAATCCTCCATTTTATGGTATCCTTCCTGTTAAGTAACCCCATTCCGTTTCTTCTTTTACTTATTGCCGTTGTCCTCCTGGTAAAATCAGTTGTTAATGCCAAAGGAGATGAAATTATTGTCCTCGAACGCCGTTGGTCTGGCGCCAGGATGCCTGATAACCGCACCATAGCCATGAGCAATGAGGTAGGTATTCAGGCACGTATCCTTGGCCCCGGCCTCAGGTACCTGAAGCCCTTTATTTACAAGACACGAAAATTCAAATTCGTCAAAATCAATAAAGGCCAGTTGGGTCTTGTTACGGCCATTACGGGTGAACCTCTTGAATCTGGTCAGCTTTTCGCCAGGTCGGTTGATTGCAACAATTATCAGGATGGCGAAGCATTCCTTAAAAATGGCGGCCAGAAAGGACCGCAGGTTACAATACTGCCCGATGGTGAGCACCGTATTAACCCCTACCTCTTCCAGGTGGAGATTGTTGATGTTATCATTGTGGGTGAAGATGAAGTGGGTATTGTAGAATCAATAGCTGGCGAGCCGTGCGAACGTGGCCGAATATTTGCCAAACCTGTTGATTGCGACGACTACCAGAATGCCGAAAAATTCCTGTCGAACAAAGGCCAGAAAGGCCCTCAGATCAGGGTTTTAGGCCCCGGTAACTACCGTATCAATACTATGCTGTTTAAAGTTATTATAGACAGGATTGTTGATGTTACAGGTGGCTATATGGGGCTGGTTACTGCAATGGATGGCGCCAGTATTCCTGAAGGGCGCTTGCTGGGTAAGAAAACCGAAGGTCACCTTAACTTTCTGGATGGTGAAGGATTCCTGAATAATGGTGGTGAAAAAGGCCGCCAGCTGGAGGTGCTTATGCCGGGTAAATACCGTATCAACACGCAGTTATTCAAAGTAAATACCGGCCAGCTGATGACCAGCATCAATGCTGATGAAATAGGTATTGTTACTGTAAACGAAGGCCGGCCAATAATGGACCCTACCAAAATTGCCGCCGACGAGGTACCTCTTGATAAGCATAACAACTTTCAGGATGCGGCTGCTTTTCTGGAGGCTAAAGGCGAAAAGGGCCTCCAGATACCGGTGTTACGCTCGGGTAATTATGCCATAAATCCATGGTTTGCCACTATTGAAAAGGTAATGATGACCGTGGTAGAGATAGGCAAATGCGGTGTGGTAACAAGTTACGTTGGCGAAAAAGGCGAAGACACATCCGACAACAAAGTAAATGCAAAGATCGTTGAAAACGGATTTAAGGGTATCTGGAAAGAAGCCCTTGGGCCGGGTAAACATCCGTTAAATACCAAGACCTACAAGGTGGATATGGTACCCACCAACCAGATTACCCTTAGCTGGGCCGACAGCCGCAGCCATGCACATGAACTCGACTCGAACCTGAAAACCATTACCCTGCGAACAGCCGATGCCTTTAGCGTAAATATGGATGTAAATGTGATCATTCATATTCCGCTGGAGAATGCACCGAAGGTTATTGCCAACCAGGGGTCTATACAAAGTCTTATATCTCAGGTACTGGAGCCTGCCATATCCTCACATTTCCGTAATGCTGCTCAGTATATAAAGGCCCTTGATCTGTATACACAACGTAAAGAACTGCAGGCCACTGCCAAAGAGCATATCATTGAGGTGCTGAAGGAACATTTTATTGATTCAAAAGACACCCTGATTGCAGATGTGGTTCTGCCTACTGAACTGACCAAAATAGTATCGGACAAGCAGATAGCCGAGCAGGAAAAGATTACTTACAAAACGCAGACCGAGGCAGAAGAGCAGCGAAAGCTGTTGGCCAATATGAAGGCCCAGGCCGATATGCAGCCTAAGGTTGTGGACTCTGAGCGCGGTGTGGAAATAAGCAAGAACGTGGCCAACAGTGATGTGGAGCGCGCCACCGGTGCGGCACGGGCTGTAGAACTGACTGCCGAAGGCGCCTCGAAAGCTACCAAGCTGAAAGCTGCGGCCGAAGCTGAGGCTACCAAAGTTACCGCTGCTGCCCAGGCCGAGGCCACGTCCAAAGTGGGATTGGCGGAAGCTGAAGTTATACTGGCAAAAGGTAAGTCGACCGCCGAATCGTACAAGCTGCAGACCGAGGCTATGGGCAAGGAAGTATTCGGGCAGATACAGGTAGTGGAGAAAATTGCCAACAGCCATATAAAGCTCATCCCCGATGTACTTATTACCGGAGGCGGCGGCTCGCAAGGCGGCGCCAATAACCTCGAAAATATGCTTGGCCTTATGATGATTGAAAAACTCACAGGTAAGAAATTTGAAATTAAAGAGAAACCAGAGGAAGAGGATAAATAGTAAATTAATTTAATGAATTTTATACTGAGTGGACATTAATTTTGAATGACCATTGGGTTATATTTACAATAATATTAGCAACTAATATCAACAAAATTTTATGTACTTTTGCAAACAATTTTTCAAATTGATAAGTCTGCAATCTAATAATTTAACTTTTGGTTATCACGATTTAGCACGGTTTTTGCTGCAATAAAGAGAACTTAAATAATTTAATGAAACAAGAGGCATTACTAGATTTACCAATAGAGCGAGCACAAAGCCAGGTTATTCCTCAAACGGATATTGCCAGCATCCGCTATATGTTTCATGAAATGAACAGGCAATTGGTCGATCATCAGCCTGCTGCTTATTACAGTTCTGTAAAAAGGATAATGGACTTTACTTTTGCTACTGCTTTTATCCTGTTGGTAATGTCGTGGCTTACTCCGTTGCTGGCATTGCTTATCAAATTAACCTCCAAAGGCCCTGTATTTTTCATCCAGAAGCGCACTGGCTACATGGGCGTTGAATTCAACTGCTTTAAGTTCCGCACTATGTTTGTAAATGATGAGGCCGACATCAAGCAGGTTTCTATCAATGACAACAGGATAACCAAAATCGGTAAATTTCTCCGTCTCACCCATCTCGACGAAACGCCCCAGTTCTTCAATGTATTGCTGGGCGATATGAGTGTGGTAGGCCCACGGCCGCATATGCTTTTTCATACCCGTTATTACTCTGAATGCATACCTTACTATAATCTGCGTCTTGAGGTACTTCCCGGAATGACCGGTATGGCCCAAATAAAAGATTATATAGGCGAAATAAGCGTAGAGCGTGAACTCCGCAAACGTATTCAGTGGGATATTTACTACATGAAAAACCGCAGTATTCGCCTGGATATCAATATCCTCCTTAGTACTGCAGGTTGTGTTTTTATGAAGATCTTCCCTTTTTTGAGGAAAAGTAAATAGCCCTCAACATTCCAGGAATATATTTTGGCAAATAAATACGCATTCAAAGGCGCAAAGTTGCAGTTTGTATACGCCTCTGAGCCTAGCCACTATATCCAATGTCAGCGACTAAAAACTCATGCAGAGACCTCGGGGCGCGGTTTGGAAACGACTTATTCAATTATACAATTTCAATAGCCTTACCGATTTTAATTTCTGCCAATAGTTTCCTCTCTTATAATGAGGTAGTGATGGATTTTTAGAACAGGCTGGATCATATGGAATTTTCAATCTTTTATAGTGATTGAGGAATAAAAAACTGGAGGTATTATAAGCGAGTAGGATACAGTATTAAATTTATATAAAATAATTATTATTTATTCCTCTACAAAACAATGACAAGTGCTTTTAGACATAAATAAAACAGCCTATATTAAAATATACAGGAAATAAATATTAATATAAGCACTAAATGCTTAAGCAGACAAATAGGAAATAGCACTATAAAAAGTATTGCCATAGCCAGCAATTAAATTTGCGCAATCTACCCCGTTAATTATTCTTCTTGCATTGATCCAGTCAGAAGTAGTACCTGCAAAATAATCTGCTAATTTTTTACCGGTGAACAAGCCCTTCAGCATACCGACAAATAAAATTTTTGTAGCATTTCCCAAATCCAGAGCCAGATCGGGATAACTAACCAGATTTACTCCTGTAATTTTTGCGAATGTAGCATAATTTGCTTTCCAGGTTAGTTGAACAAATCCCCTGCCATAATAGGTTTGGCCTGTCTCCGGATTGGGTATTCCGTAAGGATGGCCAGCTCCCTTTCCATATTCCGCAATTGGCTGCATGGTAGTAGCTGTTTCATGAAAAGTGGTTGCAAGCATATAAGCCAAAAACCGATCATCATAGTTGCCATAATTGGCCTCCCATTCATTAAGGATTGCAGTTATACCGTCTGTCTGACTTTGGTTAAGTTTCCCATGAAATAAGCCATTACGAATTACCTCGAAAAAATGTTCCCTGTTGATACTATGCCGTGCAGGTGGAGATTGATCAGCCGGTGGGAATAGTGCATTCCATGTATCATTTCCAACAACTCCATCAACCTGTAAATTGTTGTCTTCCTGAAATTTTTGAACAGCAGCTAAAGTTGCCGGACCGAAATGGCCATCAGCTACAAGTGGGCCATAATTATTCTGATTAAGTTGCTGTTGTATCGCTTTTACGGTATCAATTTGGGTATTGCCTTGTGCTATTGGACTTCCTGGATAGTTCATATTGTTTTGTTTTAAGTTTTAGAATTATTGCGTTGATTTTGTGAAAAAATTAAAAATCAACAAATCAACGACTGGAAGATACGGACACATGCTAAATAGCCTTATTTTTAAATAAAGTATTTGAATCCAGGTGGTGAATACCGCCTGATCAACAAACTAATGTTATATTGTTCAAACACCAGTAGTATTTGAAGTAACCGTGAAAATTATAAAAGTTTTTACCGCATACTATATTGCAATCAAATTCAATGCAGAAAATGTCGCAGGGCCCGCAATTCCATCAGCTTGTAATCCCTTCTGCTGTTGAAAATTCTTTAGCGCCACAAATGTACCATTACCAAAATCCCCGTCAACTGTAATATTAGCACCATTCTGATTTAAAGCATTCTGTAATGAAATAACTGCAGAACCTTTTGAACCTATACGAAGAATACTGCCGGTAGCAATCTGTGAATCTGGTGAAGTATTTTCATTGGACTGTTGAATCAGATCCAAGACTGCAGGAGTAACAATACCGTCGACATTAAGATTTTTAGCCGTTTGAAATTGCTTTACTGCTGTGTCGGTTTGCGGTCCAAAATCACCATCCATGGAAACCGTATAACCAAGATCATGAAGCATTTTCTGCAATTGAACAACACGCGCACCTTTTATACCCAGAGATAAAGAAGAATCAGACGGCACCACCGTATTACCGAGAATTGCCGGAGAAACGAAAGCCTTTACACTCCCGATTTTCCGTTGACGCTTCATAACTTGTCCGCCATTCGAGTTATTTCCAAGCGAAGTATTTCCTTCTATAGTATTAAAAGTTGATCCGTGTTCTATCCAGGATTCAAAAATACCTGTATGATCGCAATGACCATCACCATTCCAGTCGAAAAGAACAATATCGCCCATTTGCGGAGTAGTAGTTAGCTCCCCCTTATTTCTCCAGTATTCATAACCATCCTGAACACTGCTGAACCCTTTTGGGCCATCAATGGCAGGGAGCGGGTAAGATGCTTCGGCATAAACCCAACTAACAAAAATGGCACACCATGGCTGGCCATTCAGGTTGAACCATTCACCATACATCGTGTTATTTGAGTTAAGTGGGCTTTCAGTAATACCTACTTGCGAATTAGCTACGTTTATAATATCTTGTCTTGGCATGATAAATATTGTTTTTAAATTAATTAATATTAAATATTGTTACATCATATACTTCCTGTTGATGAAATTCCGGGTCTACAATAGTTAATGGTATGTCCTGATTAGCCAGAATACATGGGTCATTAAGATTTATAGGTTCACAAAAATATTGTTTTGTCGGGTCAAAATCAATGACTTCAATATATTCTCCTACAGGTCCTGGTTTTAAATTATCTTCCCATTTAATCTGGCAAATCACCTAATCCGTAAGCCTGTACTTGAATATAGATGAAAATGATGGGTCGAAAA